>JAJQBG010000036.1 GCA_021203405.1 Bacteroides sp. | reverse complement strand
GCTCTATGTATTTTCGGAGGATTAACGTTCGCATCGTGTTCACAAGATGACGAGCCCGTTGTTGGACCCGACACAACGGATCCTACTGAAGAGGAAGGAGCATTTTTCTCTTTCAGAATGTTGAGTGGTCTCAAATCTATGTTGCCCAGAGCGGTAGAAGAAGGTGAAGACACTGAAAACGTAGTAAAAGAAGCATTGTGGGTATTGTATGATGACTCATACAAGGTAGCCTACAGCGAAGTCATTGAAGCCGAAACCAACGGAATTTCAGGTAACGCATTTACCGGTACCGATGTAGCCTCATCTACAGACAGGGCTTCATTTATAATGAAAGCAAAACAGGTGAAGTCTCAGGACTACCGCTTGTTGGTGGTACTCAACCCGACCGCTGAGATCAAAGCAGCCACTACTGTAGGTAAATACATCGCCGCATTTGATGCAGCACAAACCAGTAGCGTATCTAAGGTTTCCACTGAATTAGCTAATTGTATCATGACTAACATTGTTATGACTAATGCAAATGGTCTGGTAGATGTGAAGAAAAATACTCACATGCACAAAACAGCTGCAGAAGCAGAAGCCGGAGCAAAACCGATTGTACAGGTAGACCGCATCCTGGTAAAAGTAACCTTCCAGATGAAACCTAAATCAGAGATGGATTATCCCAATGGAGGAGAATTGGTTAATGCAATCTGGAAATTGGACATTACCAATAAAAAACCTATTGGATGAGAAGAAAAGCCTATCATGCTCCGGGTATGGGAGCTCCTGCCAACAATACAAACTGGATTATGGAAGATGGTACACAGACCGACAGATCTTTCTACTATGCAGAAGATCCGAACTTTGACCATTTCAGTATCTTCAGAACAGGCGGTATAAATAATTTACCTTTGCTTAGCGAGTTCGACTTCGAAACCTCAGGATTCATCACAGACCTTACTACCACTCAGCCTCTTACAACACTTCCTACCCGTCAGTATGCATTGGAAAACACCATGAATGCACAAGAACAATGGGAAGATGTTACCACCCGTGCACTCGTTCGTGGAAATTACATCCCCGAAGGCTTTAAAGACATTGCAGAAACAGCTGTTTTTGAAGCAGGCGACTCTTATTATCTCTTTGGAGGTACAGCAGTATCATTTGATCAGATCAAAACATGGTACGATGATATGATCAATGAAAATAAAAACTTCCCATGGCCAACTGCTCCAGGTGGTTTGAAAGATGCTGTCGTTAGCGCAGTCGCCGCGAACTTCATCGACTTTAGTGTAGCAGAAGGCCGCACACAATCAGGTTCGCACGGCAAACTTCATTTTTATAAAGAAGGACAAAGCTACTATAGTGTACTGATCCGTCACTTTGATGACTCCCTCTCTTCAAACGAAGGATTTGCTCAGGGAGTGTTCAATTTTGGTCGTTATGGAGTAGTACGGAACAACGTATACAAAATGACACTGAACAAAATTACAGGTCCCGGTACACCTACTATACCTGAACCAGAAGGACCAGACGATAAAGAAAAAGAATATCTTTCTACAGAAATCGAGGTATTGCCATAGGTCGTACGTACACAAGGCGTAGAATTATAATCCTATACGAATCATTAATATGAAACAAAAACTATCCGGAATCCGGAAATAAGTGTTCCGGATGGTTTCTCCATTTACCCTAAACTTTAAGCAAACAAAATATGAACATCAGGAAGAAAACTGGATTATTTGCATACTGGATATGTCCGGTTAGCTTATTTATATCATGTGGTGATGCTAACGAAGCATCCGGCCTGTATGATACAACAAAGCGTGGAAACTACAGCCTGGCTTTTCAGATCAAAACCGGTCAGGCTTTTGATGCCACCCGTGCCACCGACCTGTTCGATGGAACCAAAGGAGAAAAAGCCGTTTCTTCTGTTTATATTTTATTATACGACGCAGCCGGAGCAAATTCACAGCTTTTATACAACATACCCATCAAAGCCCAGACCAATGGAGAAGAGAACTTTCATGGACAAGATGTAGCGAGCGGTGACCCGAATAAATTTATATCTAATCCCATAGGTCTCAAAAAACAAGACTACCAACTCATTGTATTAGTAAACCCCTCTACCCGTATATTGGCCGAAAAAGCTCGTTCGCAAGAAGACTACGGAGCAGAATGCAACACATTAAAAGAGATGATGGATGCTTTCCGGGCTACATCAGCAAACGAATTCTATAACAGCAACGGAGAGACAAACTTCTTCATGACCAATGCCGGTGGTGTTATTTACATCTCTCAATCACAACTTGAAGAAAAAGAACAGAACGCACTTCTCAATCCCGTATCTGTGCCCATTGAACGCATTTTAGCCAAAATATCACTCCATAACGGAATGACCAGCAATCAGGCTACACTTGGCGGTAAGATTGGAGCTATTACATGGGGGATAGATGTAGCTAATAGATATACCTATCTCGTACGGCAATCCAACTATCTTATTAGCGGTGCCCAGGAAACAGGCTTTCATCCCAACCGGGAAGAAGTTTATGCAAAAGACCCCAACTTTAATACAAATGCGCAATTTATAAGTGACGAAGCGAAAAGAAAAGAACAATTTACCATCCTGTCTCTTCAGGACCAACAAGCATTTATAAACTGCAATACCAGTAAAACAGATAATTCTTACTATCAGTATGTTCTGGAGAATACAATATCCCGGGCAGACCAGAATAGTGATAATACGGATCCTAAACTATATACTACACAGCTTCTTGTCAAAGTAATCATAACAGAGCCCAAAGGAATGAAAGACGTCACCAGCTATTATTCCTTTTACGATAGTACTGAACAGGATACCGGTAAAAAATGGAAAATATTTACCCATGAGCAAGCTGTAGAGTGGTACAACAGCACATTTCCATCCGATATGGTAGCTCTTAAAGAAATTCTGGAACAAGCACAGGATATGGAAAACTCTCCTTTTAATTTCAAAGATGGAGAAGATATAGAACCAGCCACTTATGTCGCTACTCCTTTTCGTCTCACTTATCATAAGGATGGCTTAAATATATATCGTATCCCCATTGAGCATTTCGGCACCAATGATAAGACCAAAGATGTTGAAGATTACGGATATTATGGGGTGGTTCGTAATAATGTTTATCAAATTATTATTAACT
>JAJQBG010000387.1 GCA_021203405.1 Bacteroides sp. | reverse complement strand
GTTATTAACATTCTTATGTTTTTTCGCATTTGTATTACTTGCAAGTTGTGAAGATGATAACAAAAAAGTACACGAACATGTCCCGGATATTACATGGCGAACTTATTACGTACATTTCGATCAGCAGAATCAGGAAATTGACAATTTCGGCGCATCTGATGCATGGACTTTCAGACATGTTGGTAAAAACTGGCCGGAAGATAAACGAAATCAAATCGCGGATTTACTTTTTAGTTTGGAGAAAGATGAAGATGGGAAACCGAAAGGAATAGGGTTATCCCTCTGGCGAATGGTTTTTGGAGCAGGCAGTTTGGAACATCCATATCCGGGAAGAGAGGCCCGGTGGAATAATATGCCTTGTATTCATAACGAAAGCGGCGATTATGATATGGCTCCGGATGGAGCTGTCGGTGGTCAGTTTTGGTTTTTGAAGGCCGCTAAAGAAAGAGGGTGCGAACAATTTCTTGGATTTTGCAATTCACCACCTTATTACTGGACAAAAACAGGCTATGCCAATGCTGTAGGAGATATAGCGCTTCAATATGAGCTGAATCTGAAAGATGAACACCTGACCGATTATGCTACCTATTTAGCTGAATTGGTAAAGCGCACGAAAGAAAACCACGGAATTGACTTTAATTATGTTTGTCCGTTAAATGAGCCTGAATGGCAAGCTGATGGTACCGAAAGCTGTCATGCTAATAACGATGAGATTGCTTATGTCGCCAAAGCCGTTAATACCAAGTTTCAAGAGTATGGTTTAAATGCCAAAGTAGTTATACCCGAGTCAGGAAAACCTCATTTTGTTTATTCTAATCCTGTTGGGCAACCCAATCCGGAAAAATATGGTAATAAAGCTGAATATTTCTTCTCGCCTGCATCATCAACTAATCTTTTGAACCAGTCGAATGTAGCTAAGCTTTTAGCCACACATTCTTATTGGTCAGTCAATACAGACTCTGAGCTGAAACAAATTCGTGAGTCAGTAGGACAAAAAGTGAAAGAAACAGGAACTAAATATTGGCAAACAGAGTTTTGTATATTGAGCGACGATTTCGATTTAGGTACTACCGAAGATGGAAACCCAGTCGGTGGCGGCGGTCGCGACTACTCGATGAAATTAGCTCTTTACGTGGCCCGTATTATACATGCAGATCTGGTATTTGCCCATGCATCAGCATGGCATTGGTGGTTGGGAGCCACTCCTTTCGACTATAAAGATGGTCTGTTATATCTGACCGACGACTATTACAACGGCGATGTGAATGTCCCTAAATTGTTGTGGGCTTTTGGTAATTATAGCCGGTTTATACGTCCGGGAGCTATCCGTTTAGGAATGTCCCGGGATAATGGTGATACCAATGAATTGAAAGATGTTATGTCTTCCGCATATGTAAACAAAGATGGGACATTAGTCGTAGTGATGATAAACTATTCGGATGAAGAACGGGAAATAAAGCTTTCATTCAGTGACGATAGAAGCCGGAATCTGATCCCATATATTACATCCGACAGGGAAGGAGATGATCTTAAACCATCTGAAGGGGTGAAAGACGGAGACGTTTATATCCTTCCGGCTAAAAGTATAGTAACATTTGCTGAATAAACAGAGTTATGATGAAATCAATATTACTACTATTGTTTGCCTTATCTTTCAGCATAACATTATTGGGGCAGGGAGCCTATTTTTCAAAAAAGACACACCAGGGAGGAGGACTGCCCACTTATGCTGACAGTAAACACCTGCTGCCTGAACCTGTCTTAGATAAAAAAGAATGGCTGGAACTTTATTGGAAGGCCTGGGAAATCGCTTTTAGCAGATTGCAAAAACCGCCTTTGGGGTCACCTTTGGTCTCTAACTGGATAGATGAGGCGCTTAGTCCTCAAATTTATCAATGGGATACACATTTCATGGCCATGTTTGGACGGTACGGACACCATATTTTCCCATTTATCAATTCGCACGACAATTTTTATTACCGACAGCATGATGATGGTATGATTTGTCGGGTGATTAACGAAGACAACGGGGAGGATCATTATTGGGGGCTGGGTATCGACAATGCCAGAGCCTGTAATCCTCCACTATTTAGTTGGGCCGAAATAGAGACTTATAAAGTGACAGGCGACAAGTCGCGTTTTGCTTTGATACTCCCGGTTTTGGAAAAGTATGCAGAATGGATTGATAACAATCGACTGGGAAAGGATACTCCCCACCAACTCTATTGGAGCAATGGACAAGCCAGTGGGATGGACAATACTCCCCGGGATATGGGACGTCCGCATCCGGGAGACGGGTGGGACCACCATTCTGCCATTGACCATGTAGGGTGGGTGGATATGTCTTCTCAGATGTATGTGTTCTACAAAGATTTAGCCTATATCTGCAAGGAGTTAGGTTATACCGGAAAAACTAAAATGTATGAGTTAAAAGCCGATACAATATCGGAACGTATTAATAAATGGATGTGGGATGACAAACAAGGCTTATATTTTGATTTGGACCCGCATGGAGTACAAACAAAATGGGTCACAGTAGCCACATTCTGGCCCATGTTTGCACAGCTAAGTAATAAAGAACAAACTGAAAAATTAGTAAGTAATCTGAAAAACCCTGATCTTTTCTGGCGAAAAGTACCCGTTCCTACATTAGCTGCCAATCAGGAGTTTTACGATCCTAACGGGCGATATTGGAAAGGTGGGGTGTGGGCTCCGACCAATTACATGGTTATACAAGGTTTAGTCAAAAACAAGTATGAGAATGTAGCGAATGACCTGGTTGAAAAATATCTGAACGCGATAAGTGAAGTATATGATAAGACAAACACCCTGTGGGAAGTTTATTCGCTGGATATGTATATCCCGGCAACAAATGCTTCGGGCATTTATATGGTTCAACCCGATTTTGTAGGATGGACGGGATTGGCTCCTATCTCTATGCTCATTGAAAATGTTTTGGGAATACGATTGAACGCTCCCGAGAAAAAGATCGAATGGCATATTACGCAAAAAACCACACACGGCTTGAAAAATATACACTTTCTGGGCACGACGATTGATCTGATAGCTACCCAGGCTGAAAATGGTAAAATGACACTGGAAATAACCAGTACTATTCCTTTCGATCTCGAAATCTATTTTCAGCAGCAGAAACATATAGTGAAGATCAA
>JAJQBG010000218.1 GCA_021203405.1 Bacteroides sp. | reverse complement strand
ATATGAAAAAGGGATTCTTGATCTTATTATTTACAACTTTTATTTTAAGTGAAAACCTCACTGCCCAGAGCCTGCCCAACCGGGACGAAGTATTAAAAACCATGATCTCCGTAAATGACTATTTTATGAAGAAACATGCAGACTATACTACTCCCTCTTTCTATGGCCGGATACGTCCCAGCAATATATGGACACGAGGTGTTTATTACGAAGGATTATTATCCCTTTACAGCATCTATCCCCGGGAAGATTATTATCAATATACCTGGGACTGGGCCTCTTTCCATAAATGGGGTATGAGGAACGGCAATACCACCCGCAATGCCGATGACCATTGCTGTGGCCAGGCCTATATTGATATGTATCGCATCTGTCCTACATCTCCCGAGATGATCCGTAATATCAGGGCTTCGATAGATATGGTAGTAAATACCCCCCAGGTAGACGACTGGTGGTGGATCGATGCTATCCAGATGGCGATGCCGATCTTCGCTAAATTAGGGAATATGTACGGCGAGCAAAAATATTACGATAAAATGTGGGATATGTATGAATATACCCGTAATCAATATGCAGGAGGGCTATACAATGCCAAAGAGGGATTGTGGTGGAGAGATCACGACTTTGTTCCTCCCTACAAAGAGCCTAACGGAAAAAACTGTTACTGGTCCAGAGGTAACGGCTGGGTATATGCTGCATTGGTACGGGTAATGGAAGAGATCCCGGAAAACGAAAAGCACTATAAAGATTACCTCAATGATTTCCTCGCCATGAGCAAGGCTTTGAAAGAGTGTCAGCGCGAAGATGGCTTCTGGGATGTAAGTCTGCACGATCCTTCAAATTTTGGTGGAAAAGAGACAACCGGTACTTCTTTATTCGTTTATGGAATGGCATGGGGTGTAAGAAAAGGAATTCTGGATCCTAAAGAATATCTGCCTATTCTTACCAAAGCCTGGGAGGCTATGGTACAGGATGCCGTACACCCGAACGGATTCCTGGGATTTGTACAGGGAACCGGTAAAGAGCCCAAAGACGGACAGCCTGTCACTTACACCAGTGTTCCCGATTTCGAAGACTATGGTGTAGGATGTTTCCTGCTTGCCGGAACCGAAGTTTATAAATTAAAATAAATAGATTTGTTCATAGATTAAATATTAAGGTTAGAGTGAGGTTAGATTTTATCAAAATGAAGAGGAGTAACCGTGAGGCTATTCCTCTTTTCTTATTGTTAATAGAACCGCCCTTCTTTCCCAGGTGAGAAATTAGTGCTAATTTTGCGGCGTGAATGTGATTCATTTAACCCTTTACCTATGTTACAGATTTATTGCAATCTTCTTATTTTGCCCTCTTCCTGATTGTCGCCTTAGGGTTTATCCTGGGACGTATTAACTTTAAGGGTCTTTCTTTAGATGTCTCAGCCGTTATTTTTATAGCCCTGCTCTTCGGACACTTCGGAGTGACCATTCCCAAAGAATTAGGTAACTTCGGGCTGGTACTTTTTATCTTTACTATCGGTATCCAGGCAGGACCCGGTTTTTTGACTCTTTCCACAGTAAAGGAAAAGTATTACTGCTCATTACCTTTCTTATTGTAGGCTCAGCTTGTCTGACAGGACTGGGATTTAAATATTTATTTGATATTGAAACTTCCGGCATAGTAGGACTGATAGCCGGTGCTTTGACCAGTACTCCAGGACTTGCAGTAGCCATTGATAGTACGAACTCTTCCTCTGCCTCCATTGCTTACGGTATTGCCTATCCGTTCGGAGTGATCGGAGTTATATTGTTTGTGAAACTACTGCCAAAGATACTGCGGATCGACCTGGATAAAGAGGCACGTCGTATGGAAGCTGAACGGGTTGGGCAATATCCCTCCCTTGAAATGGGCAACTTCCGTATTACTAATAAAAACATATTCGGAATGACCCTGGCTCAGCTCAATGTACGTAGTATGACCGGTGGTGTGATATCCCGTATTAAGCATGACGGAGAGGTGAAGATCCCCAATGCCCAGACACGTCTGCATGAAGGAGATATCATTAAAGCAGTAGGAAGCCTGAATTCACTCAAGCAAATAGCTGTATTGGTAGGCGAAGAGACCGAAGAAGATCTCCCTTTGAACACTACCCAGGTGATCGAATCCTTATTGGTCACTAATAAAAAAGCGGTCAATCAAACACTGGGACACCTTAATCTGCAAGCCAATTTCGGTTGCACGGTAACCCGTGTCAGACGAAGCGGTATCGATCTCTCTCCCGATCCCAGCCTGGCACTTAAATTCGGAGATAAGTTGGTAGTAGTAGGTGAGCAGGAAGGTGTACAGGCAGTTGGAAAATACTTTGGTAACGATGAACGCAAACTATCCGACACCGACTTTTTCCCCATTGCCATGGGGATTGTACTGGGCGTACTCTTCGGCAAAATAAATATCTCTTTTTCTGATTCATTTTCTTTCTCTCCCGGACTCACCGGAGGAATATTGATCGTTGCCCTGGTACTGAGCGCCATCGGTAAAACTGGTCCTGTTATGTGGTCTATGTCCGGTTCAGCCAACCAACTTCTCCGCCAGTTAGGATTGCTTCTTTTTCTGGCAGAGGTAGGAACTTCAGCCGGTAAAACCCTGGTAGCAACCTTTCAGGAGAGCGGCCTGCTCTTATTCGGGGTAGGTTCGGCTATTACTATAATTCCTATGGTTATAGCGGTGCTGGCCGGTTATTTTATTTTTAAGATCAGTATACTGGATCTGCTGGGTACTATTACCGGTGGTATGACCAGTACACCGGGTCTTGCCGCAGCAGATTCCATGACAGATAGTAACATACCCAGTGTAGCATATGCCACAGTATACCCGGTAGCGATGGTGTTTTTGATTATATTTATTCAGTTGATTGCCACATTGTTATAATTTTTTTTGCTGATATGATATATAAAAAGGATTTTACTCAGGTGACTTTGCAAGTTATCTGAGTAAAATCCTTTTAGTTAAAGTACTTAATAAAAGAAAAAGCCATCTTCACAGACAGCTTTTCCCTACATTAAACTAATTCTTAAAAGCTATTTAACAGCAAATGGTAAATACCATTTTGCCTCATCAGAATAGTCAGGCATCGCTATACCCGAATATTCATATTTTAATTTCAAATTATCTATTAAATATTGATTACCTGCTCTG
>JAJQBG010000409.1:2622-15139 GCA_021203405.1 Bacteroides sp. | reverse complement strand
ATGTAAGGGTTGTAAACTCCCTGAAAGGAGACAATCGGATATATTAGGAGGAAATATGAACAGAACCTATATAAAGTAAAAGCAACCCCGGCACAAACATTTTTTATAGTATATTTGTCTATGAGAGAGGCACCCCGCCTGGTAAGATCAATCTGTAAAGGTCCGTATTATGAAAAACTTTATGTTATTTTATATGCTCATTTTATTAAATATGGGTTGTCTGGCACAAACAACCCATCAGAAACTGACAGACCAGTACAATTTTTCCAATATTACTATTGAAGACGGACTACTTCACAATTATGTGGATGACATCTTCAAAGACAGCAAAGGTTTTTTGTGGTTCTCTACCTTCGGAGGACTCTCCCGGTACGATGGATATAAATTTGTACACTACACCACCTCCGGTGAAGCCGTCCCCCTCAAAAGTAACTTTGTAAGAATGGTATGTGAAGATGATTTTCATCGCCTCTGGATCGCATCCGAAGGAGGTATAGACATTTTAGACCTGCAGACAAACCGGTTAATAGATTTGCCCGGAATGGAAATATTCCGGTATGAAGAGAGTTCACACCTGTTAAAGGATCAGGAGGGTAAGCTATGGATCGTAACACAAAATAACCTCTATTCCGTCACTTTCACCGAAACAGGAGATATCCGGAATGTGGCTTCTCTCCATACTACCGATGATCCGGAACAGTACACCCTATCCGCTATAGCTGAAATTAACCATGAGATATGGATCGGACAGAAGAACCATGTTTACCGGGTGCGTCAAAAAAACGCCGTCACTCTTACAGCCCAAAACATATTCCCGGAAAACACGTTTTACCCGACCACTGAGATATACCACCTGTTACAAAAAGGGAACCAGGTATGGATCGGTACTAACCTGGGACTCTATTGCCACAGTTTAACCAGCAAAGAGATCAAACAATACCAGCACACAGAGAACAATCCTGCATCACTGACACAGAGTTATATTACCTTTCTGGCACTCACCGAAACCGAAGAGCTGATCGTAGCTACCCTGAAGGGGCTGAATTTTTATGATCCCTTCACCGATAGCTTCTTCCGGATCGTACAGGATGAATATGATACAAAGAGATCCTTTACTTGTAATTTTATAAATTGCCTCTTTACAGACGGTAATATTATCTGGATCGGTACCGAGATCGGCGGAGTTAACAAAATGGTGAAACGGGACCTGATCCTTGAAAGTTACTTCCACGAAAAGGATAGACCGGGTAGTTTACCTAATAACCCGGTTAATTCTATTTTTGAAGATAGTCAGGGGAACCTCTGGGTAGGAAATATGGAGGGAGGATTGAATATGAAACCAAGGGGCAGCAACAGCTTTCTTCACTACAAACATTCGAACTTTCATCCAAACAGTTTAAGCCATAATTCCGTAAGTGCTATCACCGAAGATAATCAAGAACGATTATGGATCGCCACCTGGGGAAGAGGGCTCAATAGGATCGATCTGAACCGGAAAGGTCACCCTTACTCTTTTACCTACTACGAAACACAAACCACAGAATTAAGGAGCAACTTCATCGGGTGTCTGGCCTATGATAGCATTAATAATGGCCTCTGGATCGGAACACTCAACGGACTCCACTTTTACGATTTTACACACGATCACCTCAAAGCAATTCCCTTGAGTCTGGATAAATATATAAATAACTCCATGGTAGGCATGCTCATTGATAGCAGATCCAGACTATGGGTAGGTACTTCGCGGGGATTATTAATCGTAGATCTGCTATCCTTTGCCCGAAGCCACTCTGACTTCATCTATCAGTTCCTGGAAAACAAGCTGGATCAACCAGGCTCCCGACAAACCGAAAAGATCAATTGTATTTATGAAGATAATCAGGGTACTATCTGGCTGGGAAGTCATGGTTACGGACTCTACCAACTTATTTCAGAAGAAAATAATAAATTTGAGTTTGTAAGTTTTACTACCCGTGACGGACTATCCAATAATAGTATTTTCGGGATCCTGGAAGATGACAATAACAATCTATGGCTCAGTACCAACCATGGGCTCTCCTGCTATAATATATACAACCGGACCTTTACCAATTTCTACAAATCCGACGGTATCCTGAGTAATCAGTTTTACTGGAATGCTTACTGCAGATCAAAAATTGACGGTACTTTATATTTCGGGAATCTGCAGGGATTAATAGGCATACAAGACATCCGGAAACGCAAAAGAATGATAGAGAAAGAGGTGGTACTGACTAAACTGCTTATTCTGAATGAAACCATTTTACCTCACAATAACCGATACCTGGATTGTGATATAAGTTGTGCCCGCCATCTTTCCCTCCATGAGCGTGATAAGTCATTTTCCATAGAATTCTCCGCACTCGATTTTGAGAACACGCCTAAGATCCGATATGCTTACCGGCTGAAAGGATTCGATAAAGAGTGGATCCCGACAGATCATGAAAGACACTTTGCCAGCTACACCAACCTGAATCCAGGAAAATATATATTTCAGGTCAAAGTAGAGGAGGAAGAGAACAATGAACCTGTAATCCGTGAACTCTCTATCACCGTTCAACCCTTCTTTTATAAGACATGGTGGTTCTATTCCTTTATAACTTTCCTTATTATAGTGGGGATCACCTCTTTTTACCTCTGGCGGATCTCCTCGCTCGAAAAACAAAAAGAAATACTGACACAAAAAGTAAAGAGTCGTACCCATGAACTGGAAAATAAAACGATCGAGCTCTCCAGACAAAATTTAGTGCTGACAGAACAATATGAAAAAATAAACATTCAGAAAAAACAGTTGCTCTCTTTATCAAAAAAGATCCGGGAAGTCACAGCCGATAAAATTGCATTTTTCACCAACATTACCCACGAATTCCGTACTCCCATTACGCTGATATTAGGTCCCCTGGAAAGAGCACTGAAGCTAAGTCATAATCCGGAAGTTATTGAACAATTGCAAATTATCGAAAGGAACTCCCGTTCTCTTCTTTCTCTGGTAAATCAATTACTTGATTTTCGGAAAGTGGATTCCGGTACTATAGAGATCGTAAAGAATGACGGTGACCTGATCCACTTCCTAGAACAGATAATACTTCCCTTCCAGGCTTTTGCCCGGGAAAGAAATATAACCATTCATACCCATTTCAAAGTCCGGGATCCTTTCTTTAAATACGACGAAGAGTGGATGCGCAAAGTAATTATCAACCTTCTCTCCAATGCCATTAAATTCACTCCTGACTATGGCACCGTTACTTTATATATGACGGAACTCAGCTCCCTGAAAAACGAAAAGTCTTATATTTATATCAGCATCCGGGATACAGGCAACGGAATTCCGGAAGAAGATCTGACCAAAATATTCGACCGGTTTTATCAGTCGAAGAAAAACATCAAATATCCGGTATATGGTCAAAGTGGTACAGGTATCGGCTTATACCTGTGTAAACAGATCATCCAACAGCACGGAGGAACCATCTCTGCAAAAAATAACTCCGGAAAAGGCTCCTCATTCCGCATCATACTCCCCCTGGAGCGGGGAGAAAAACCTCTGCCTGACAGACCCATACCTGCAAGAAGAGAAGAAATTTCGCCTGACAGCCCCGGTGAAGACCAGAAGAATATTACTTTACTGATCGTAGAAGATAATCCCGATATGAGAAAATATCTCTATTCCATTCTTTACAGGAAATATACTATCCTGGAAGCAGAAAACGGATTATCAGCCCTTGATCTCCTTAAAGAAAAAAATGTAGACTTCATTATAAGCGATTTAATGATGCCCGCCATGAACGGACTGGAATTCTCCAAAAGAGTCAAAGAGAACCTTTTCACTTCTCACATCCCGATTATTATGCTCACAGCAAAAATATCCATGGAAAAGAAAATTGAGAGTTATAAGATCGGAGTAGACGAATACATTTCCAAACCCTTTGACGAAGAGTTGCTACTGGTAAGGATCGAAAATATACTGAAAAGCCAACAAAAGCATCAAAAGGAGTTCCAGTTCTCTATGGATGTAGAAGTTCTTCAGATAGATGAAGAATCCAAAGACAAAAAATTCCTCGATAAAGTAATGCGAGTGATAGAGGAGAATTACAAAGACCCGGAGTTTGAAGTCCCGGACTTTGCCATAGCTATCGGCATGAGCCGCACCCTGCTAAACCGCAAATTGCAAAAGCTCACCGGACAATCTACCGGACAGTTCATCCGTAATTACCGGTTAAGTCTGGGCAAAGAGCTCATTCTCCGCAACCGAACGACCCGCAACATGAATATCTCTGAAATAGCTTATGAAGTAGGATTTAATGATCCTAAATATTTTGCGAAGTGTTTCCAGAAACATTACGGCTTGTTACCCAGTGTGATGCTGGAAGGATCCTAAGGAATTTCCATTCACCAATAAAACACAGACCCTTTAACAAATAAAATTATGACACAAAAAATTCATTTACTGCTTTTACCTGTTTGGGTGATTCTTACCTCTCAGCCACCTATTTGTGCACAAACCCCTCCTTCCTGGGGAAACTGGGACCGTTGGGGCGATCAGAACAACGGAATTTACTCCAATCCTATTATCCCGGCAGATTATAGTGATATTGATTGTATTCGCGTAGGAGAAGATTATTATGCCATCTCTTCCACGTTCCAGTACTCTCCCGGTATGGTCATTCTTCATTCCCGGGACATGGTGAACTGGAGAATTGCCAGACATGCCGTAGAAGATCTTACCCGGATCAGCCCGGAACTCAACTGGGATAAAATGAACCGTTACGGCCGGGGGATATGGGCAGGAGCGATCCGTTACCATGAGAGGAAGTTTTGGATCTATTTCGGTACACCCGATGAGGGCCTATTTATGACTACCGCCCCTCATCCCGAAGGCCCTTGGGAGCCTCTACATTGTATAAAGGCAGAAACCGGCTGGGATGACTGTTGTCCTTTTTTCGATGAAGACGGAAAAATCTATTTCGTGGCCACAAACTTTGCTGATACACACAAAACCTATCTGTATGAACTCTCGTCCGACGGAAAAACGATCCTGGAAGATACAAAAGTGCTCATTAACCAGGACAAAGGCCGGGAAGCCAATAAACTTTATAAAATAGGACGTTACTACTACCATTTTTACAGCGAACATACCTCAGCCACCGGTCGCTATATTATGATGCAACGCTCCAAACAGATCACCGGACCTTATTCAGAAAAGAGACAACTCAGTTATGCACAAAAAGAGATTAACGAGCCTAACCAGGGTGGTTTACTGGATACCCCGGACGGCAGGTGGTACTTTCTTGCCCACCACGGTACAGGCGATTGGTCCGGACGTATAACCAGCCTGATCCCGGTCCACTGGACAGAAGAGTGGCCCATTATCGGTGAACCTGACGATCAGGGTATTGGAACGATGATATGGAGTGCCGCCAAACCGCTTACAGAAGAAGAATCCTACTCTATACAAACCTCAGACTCCTTTAGTGGATCCACCTTATCTGTGCAATGGGAATGGAATTACCAGCCCCGGAAAGAGAAATGGTCACTGACAGAACGCCCGGGTTACTTACGGCTATATGGATTCAGGCCTTTAGAGAAAGACAACCTGCTCAAAGCAGGCAATACACTGACACAACGTAGTTTCCGGACCCCCAAAAAACGAAGTTACGGTAAAGATAGAACTATCCGGAATGGAAGAGGGGTTAAAAGCCGGATTATGCCACTACTCACGTGGATATGCCCAATTGGGAGTTGTCCGGCAAAACAATAAAAAATTCCTGGAATATAAGACCCCTGCATCAGCTACCTGTATAACCGAAATTGAATCTGAAACGATATGGATATCCTCCTCCTGGGGACTTGACAGAGTCAGCACCTGGTCTTACAGCACCAACGGTATCGATTTCTTACCTTGTGGTACCCCCTATCAGCTCCAATGGGGACACTACCGGGGAGACCGTATTGGAATTTACTGTTATACGAATGAAGATGAAAAGGGATATGTAGATATTGATTTTTTCAACTACACTATTCATTCCGGAAGATGACCGAACCTTTTTATAACCGGAAAAGCCCCCTCTATTCAAAGCTTTTCCGGTACTCACATCCTTCCTTCCAGCGGGAACACCCCCAGGCGCTTTTACCTTTAATCAGCGTACCTTCTCCGCAAACCGGACAAGGTACTCCTTCGGCAGGCTGAAAAACAGCCTCTTCTTTTTTCTTCCGGGACGCTCTTTTCTTAGGAGCCGGCTTTTCTCCATCCGCTGCCGCTGCTTTGGTGCGCTTTTTCTTTGTAGGCTCGGGGTCAGCTTTGGGAACTTCTACTGTAATACGATGATTCGTGTTGTCACAAAGTACACTATTCACCAGTTCACTCACCATCTGTTTCAACTCTTCCAGAAAAGTATGGGCATCATACTTTTTACGCTCTATCTCACGAAGCTTTTTTCCCACATTCCGGTGAGTTCGGCCGACTTTAACAAGCCTTCGTGGATCGTATTAACCAATTCGACTCCGGTTGCAGTAGCCACTAAGTTCTTCTTCTCCTTCCGGATATAATTCCTTTTGAAAAGTGTCTCAATAATAGCGGCACGGGTAGAGGGACGACCGATCCCATTCTCTTTCAAGGCATCCCGCAGTTCATCATTCTCCACCAATTTACCCGCCGTCTCCATAGCCCGCAACAAAGTCGCTTCGGTATAAAGTTTGGGAGGCTGCGTCCATTTTTCCTGTAGATCGGGCAGATGGGGACCACTCTCTCCTTTTACAAATACAGGTAGTACTTTTTCCTCTTCATTCTCCTTTTCCTCTGTTTTCTCCCGGGCAAACACAACGCGCCAGCCCGGTTCCAGGATCTGTTTACCGGAAACCTTGAATTCCACTTTCTCCACCTCTCCCAGTACGGTAGTAGTAGAGATCTTACAATCCGGATAAAAAACCGCAATAAAGCGACGGGTTACCAGGTCAAAAACTTTCCTCTTCATATCGGTAAGATTCTGGGAGTAGACCCCGGTAGGAATGATCGCGTGGTGATCGGTTACCTTCGAACTATCAAAGACCTTTTTACTTTTAGGTAATTTTGCGTTTGCCAGCGGAGCCGTCAACACCTGATAATCCCGCAGTCCTTTCAGAATATTAGGACATTTGGGATAAATATCATCACTCAGGAAAGTAGTATCCACACGCGGATAAGTAGTCACCTTCTTCTCATACAGGGATTGGATGGTTTTGAGGGTATCATCTGCCGAATAAGCAAACTTCTTATTACACTCTACCTGAAGGGAAGTCAGGTCAAAAAGCCGGGGAGCATACTCCACTCCTCTTTTGGACGACACATCCGTTACCGTAAATCTGCCTCCTTTATCTTTTCCAGAAACTCCAGCCCCTCCTCCTTAGACATAAACTTTCCTTTGGTAGCAGAGAAAGTTGTCTCCCGGTAGATGGTTTTCAGTTCCCAGTAAGGTTCCGGTTTAAAATTCTCGATCTCTCTCTGGCGGTTTACAATAAGCGCCAGCGTAGGGGTCTGTACCCGGCCGATAGAGAGTACCTGCCGGTTCTGTCCATATTTCAGCGTATAGAGACGGGTAGCATTCATTCCCAGGGTCCAGTCTCCGATAGCCCGGGAAAGCCCCGCTTCATACAAAGGCTGGTAATCAGCCTGATCCTTCAGGTTGGCAAATCCTTCCCGGATCGACTCTTCAGTCAGGGAAGAGATCCAGAGACGCTTGACCAGACACTTTGCACCGGCCTTTTGCATCACCCAGCGCTGAATCAACTCTCCTTCCTGGCCTGCATCCCCGCAGTTAATGATCATTTCCGCTTTCTGCATCAGCTCTTCAATGATCTTAAACTGTTTTTCATAGGTAGGATTACTGATCAGGTGTATCCCAAACCGGGGAGGTATCATCGGAAGACTACTCAGGCTCCACGATTTCCAGGCTGGTGTATATTCATGCGGTTCTTTCAGAGTACAGAGATGCCCGAATGTCCAGGTCACCTGGTATCCGTTCCCTTCTATATATACATCTTTTTTATTTCTTGCTCCAAGTATAGTAGCAATATCACGCGCCACACTGGGCTTTTCAGCTATACAAACTATCATCCTCTTTGTTTATTGGAACACAAAGATAGCTAAATTTTATAAGA
Organism: Bacteroides sp.; assembly: GCA_021203405.1. Lineage (GTDB taxonomy): Bacteria > Bacteroidota > Bacteroidia > Bacteroidales > Bacteroidaceae > Bacteroides. The sequence continues at coordinate 6,991 of JAJQBG010000409.1, read as the reverse complement.
ATAGAGAACGACATTCCGGACGACAATCCCGTCGGGATGTTATAAATACTAAAATAATATATCTATTTCTTTACCCGAATAAGGGGTAGATCTATTCGTAGAAAAAGATCCGTTTCTTTTTGCCTATTTATTCAACTTTTTAAGATATTCCGAAGGAGAGATCCCAAACTCCTCCTTAAAACATTGCCGGAAATAGATAGGACTATTCATTCCTACTTTAAAAGCCACTTCAGAGACATTGAACTTTCCGGTAAGCAGTAGCTGTTCGGCGTTCTTCATCTTTATTTTGCGAATAAACTCATTGGTAGATACTCCGGTCAAGGCTTTTATCTTACGGAAGAGGGTAGAACCACTCATACAGAGTTTATCCGACAGATAAGCTATATTGATCTTCTCCGATCCGATATGTTCTTCGATCAACCGGGTGAGGCTTTCCAGGAATTCACTATCCAGCTTACTGAGTGACTCTTTAAAAGCCGTACTTTTATCCTCCAGATCGGTCTCCCTGCTGAACTGAACTGCCAGCTTCTTCCGGGCCTCCAGCAAATTATTAATACGACTCCGCAACAAAGTAGCACTAAAGGGCTTGGTCAAATAAGAGTCTGCTCCGGAAAGATACCCCTCCTCCTTATCCTCCAACGTGTCCTTTGCCGTTAGGAGGATCACCGGAATATGACTGGTTCTTATATCTTCTTTGATCAGTTTACACAGATCGATCCCGTTCATTCCCGGCATCATAATATCACTGACAATAATATCCGGGATGTGCTGCAGGGCAGCTCTATGCCCCTCTTTTCCTTCGCCGGCTATATAAACCTCAAAAGAGTCGGCAAAGGAGTCGGATATATACGTGCGGATATCCTCATTATCTTCTACAACCAACAGAATGGGCTTATCGCCGGAAGAGATCTCTCCTACTATCTCCTGTTCTTCTCTCTCTTTTTTCTCCTCGTACTCCGTATGCAATGCATTGGGATAGATATTATGAGTCAGCAGGGAAAAGATAAAGCTACTGCCTTTACCCGGTTCACTCTCTACCCGGATCTCTCCTTCGTGCAAAGTGATAAGGCTCTTCACCAAAGCAAGTCCTATTCCTGTTCCGGAAACCTGTCGTTCACTTTTTGCCTGATAATACCGGTCAAAAATATGAGCCTGTTCTTCGGGAGGAATACCAGCTCCGGTATCTTCCACTTTTATTTCCGTATAAGAGACCTCTTCTTTAACGACCGTATAGACAGAAAGAGTGATCCGGCCCTTATCCGTATACTTAATGGCATTGGATATCAGATTATCCAGAGCAATAGTAATGATCTCTCTGTCAAAGTAAAGCCACATCTGTTCCTGCTCTATGTAAGTAGCAAAATTTATGTGAGGATTCGTAGTCAGTTCTTTGTATTTAAGCCCGGTCTCTTTAACCAGTGTGGCTATATTTCCCTTGCTTACACACAGTTTTTTATTCTGTGTTTCGGTTTTCCTGAATTCCAGAAGCTGGTTAATAAGGTTAAGCAGACGGAGAGCACTCTGTCTGACAACAGACACCTTCTGGAGCTGTTTAGGCAATAACTGAGTATCCCTTTGCAGATCTTCCAGAGGTCCCAGGATAAGTGTTAACGGTGTACGAAGTTCGTGGGCGATATTGGTGTAAAAACGAAGCCGCTCGTTGTTTAAATCGTACTCCTGTTCCCGGTTCTTCTTTTCCAGTTCGTAAGAACTCTGTAAATCCACCCTTTTCTTATAAGCATATAATAAATAGAAAATAACAGATCCTGCTATAACCAGATAGAGTATTTTCGCCCACCAGGTCAGCCAGAGAGGAGAAGTTATATAAATAGGTAAAGTGGTCAGTTCCTCTGCCCAGGCCTGATCCTGCAAACCGATACGTACCTGGAACCGGTAATACCCCGGAGGAATATTCCGGAAAGTGATACTGTTCTCTTCTGTTATGTGCCAGGAGTCGTCCAGCCCTTTTAACCGGTAACTATACGCTACCTGACTGGCCAGTAAATAATCCTGGATATTGAACCCAATGCTGAAGGTATTCTGTTCATAGCTTAATTTAATCTCTCTCCTTCCGGTATCCAGGTAGTCAAAGCTTATTCCGGAACTCTTCTTTCCTCCGTATGCTTCCATCTTTGTAATAACAACCGGTGGTACTTCCCTGTCCATCAATACCGCTGCCGGATCAAAGTAGCGTACTCCGCTGATAGAACCAAAATAGATAGAATTGCCTGTATGGGTAACTGCATTGCTGGTAAAGCTACCCATGGGAACTTTATTAAAATAATTATAGTTACGGAACTCTTTTCCGCTCTCTTACATAACAGCTGATACCAGCATTGGTACTGAACCAGATATTACCTTTTTCATCTTCAGTCAGTGCCCGGATATAGGTATTATACAATCCCTCTTCCCTTTTAAATACTTTATAGTTCAAGGGATCCACCTCTTCAAAGAAAACCGGCCCCTCTCCGGTAGCAACCCATACATCTCCGTAAGAGTCCTTCAGAATACTATTGATGGCATTGGAACAGAACCCATTATACTCATCAAAAGAATCTATTAACTGCATGTCCTGCGTATAAACAGCCAACCCCTGACCAAAACTCCCTACCCACATCCGCTTCCGGGAATCCTGCTCTATGGCATGAACAAAATTTTCCGGTAACCGATGCGTATCTCTGTTATAATACTCTATAACAGTCCTGGTATCCGGATGTAGCACAAAGATCCCCCCATCGGTACCGATCCACAGGTTCTTATGCTCATCTTCAAAAAAGCAACGGACATTTTGCTCCAAAGATCCACCCAGTTCTATCCGAAGGAACTCTTTTCGCCTGTTATCAAAACAATAAGCTCCTCCCCAAAAAGCACCCAACCAGATATTGTTACCGGAGTCCCTGAACGCAGCCTGTATGGTATTGTGAGATAAGCTTCCGTTCTCTTTGTTATAAACGGCTACCCGTTTCCCCTTCTCAAAGACATTTACACCTCCTCCGTCCGTTCCGATCCACAACCGGTTCTCTTTATCCACACACAAACTCAGGGCAGCCCTGTTGGTCAGGCTATTCCTGTCGTCCGGTATAGGCGAAAAACCGTATGTATCAAACAAAGGGGGTGTACTTCCTATAAAATTAACACCGCCACCATACGTTCCCAGCCATATATTTTTAAAAGAATCCTGAAAAGCACAACGAACCGAAGGGCTGGAAAGACTATATTTATTATAGCCTAACGTATATTGCTGAATAGATAAAGAGTCTGCCGATACAAAAAAATGTTGCCGGAGATCTATGACAGCGACTCCATTCAGTTCTGTCGAAACCCACAGTTTATTATCATCCGTTTGCGTGATATGATAGATGTAAGAAGAGAGCACTCCTCCGGGTATAGCAGGCAGGGTGATAAAACTCTCCGTTCCGGTATTAAAAAGCGCAACTCCCCTGTTGGTTCCCACCCATATATTACTATTACTATCCTGGTATATACATCGCACATCATCACCGGGAATACTTCTGGGATCTGCCGGATCATTTTTAAAATTCCTTACCCGTCCCTCCTTCACAGATAACACGGACAAGCCATTCATCACATGCCCTATATATAGATTTCCCCTGCCATCGTCCAGTATACTCCATACATTGTTGGATACAAGCCCGGGCAATGTAGAAGTATTATAGTGCGTAAACTCCTGAGTCTCCTTATTAAAATATTCTACTCCCCAATGGTAGGTACTTATCCAAAGGTTACCATCTATGGCCGGCGCTATAGCCGTAATATCATTGGTCATTACACTGACCGGAGAATCCGGATCGTGAACATATACCTGAAGAGTATTGTGTTCATAATTAAACGCATTCAGCCCGGCACGTTGGGTAGCAATCCAGATAACGGGTTCTACAGGATCCGCATAGATATAATTCAATTCATTGGCACTGATACTGGAGGTATGTTTATAATAGCTGGTAAAAACGGGTTCCATCAAATTTATTAAGTCCCTCTTCTGTGGCAAACCACAGAAAACCATCTTTATCCTGGGTGATCGAAACAACAAACTCATTGGATAATCCCTGCTCAACTCCCATTTTACTGATGGGCGTAGGATTGGCATATCCTCTTAGGGAAAGAATAAAAATAGTTATAAAAAGAAAGCTTCTCATAGATCAGGATCTATTGTTTTTAATGACTCAAATATACTATTAAAACCGGCTTCTATGGATAGTAAATCCGTCATTGCACGATTTACCCCCCTTTTTTTTGCAAGATTAACTTTCATCAAAACCCACCAATAAAAATAATTTTCAGCCATTATTAAAAATAATTAAAACGGAAACGGCATATAAAAAGTTATAAAATGAAAAATCCCCATTAT
>JAJQBG010000409.1:0-2612 GCA_021203405.1 Bacteroides sp. | reverse complement strand
GATGCGGAAAAGATAAACGACAACTGGTTCTTTACGTTAAAGAAAACAGATGATACCCCGGTGCTGAATTTCAAGGAAAAGATCTGGCAAAAAGTAGATCTTCCCCATGACTGGAGCGTGAAAGGCCAGCTAAGCCCTACCCTAGCAAGTGCCACAGGATATCTGCCCGGTGGTATGGGCTGGTACGGTAAAGAACTCTTTGTACCCCGGGATAAAGAGAACGAAAAAGTATACCTCTATTTCGAAGGAGTATACAACCGCAGCGAAGTTTTTATAAACGGTCACTCTCTGGGGGTACGTCCCAACGGATATATATCCTTTATGTATGAAGCCACTCCTTATATTAAATTCGGAGAAGAGAATGTGATCCAAGTACGTGTTGATCATAGCCAGTCTGCCGACTCACGGTGGTATACCGGCTCCGGGATCTACCGGAATGTATGGTTGGTGTATGCTAACCCCATACACATTGCCCAATGGGGAGTATATGCCTGGCCCGAAGTAAAAGGGAATAAGACTACCCTACATATCGAAGTCAGTATTGAAAATGGATCCGCCTCACAGGCAGGTATTACTATCATTAACGAACTGTTGGATGATCGCGGAAACAAAATAGCGGACAACATCCGTAAACTAACCCTCCATTCCGGAGAAACCAACCCGATAAAAACTAAACTCCATGTAAATAGGCCTCAGTTATGGAGTCTCGACTCGCCCACCCTGTATACGCTGAATACCCGTGTCCTGATGGACGGAAAAGAGATAGACAAAACCAGCGTGAAAACCGGTTTCCGCACCTATACTTTCGATGCAGACAAAGGATTTGCCCTCAATGGCAAACCCATGAAAATAAAGGGAGTCTGTATTCATCACGACGCCGGAGTATTAGGAGCTGCCGTTCCCCGGGAAGTATGGGAACGCCGTTTACTCACCCTGAAAGAGATTGGTTGCAATGCCATACGTACCAGCCACAATCCACAGGCCCCCGATCTATACGAACTATGTGACCAACTCGGTCTGCTGGTACTTAACGAAGCTTTCGACGAATGGGAATTCCCCAAACGCAAATGGCTTGAAGGCTGGAATGCAGGTACTCCCGGCTACCAGGGTTCTTTTGATTTCTTCGAAGAGTGGGGAGAAAGAGATATAGCCGATATGGTGCGCCGGGACAGGAACCATCTCTCCATTTTTGCCTGGAGCATCGGAAATGAAGTCGATTACCCCAATGATCCCTATTCACACCCCGTTTTAGACGGAGGTAGCGATACCGGATTTACACAACCTATTTTCGGAGGCTATAAGAAAGACGCACCGGATGCCATGCGATTGGGAGATATAGCCAAACGCCTGGTAAACGTGGTGAAACAATACGATAGAACCCGTCCCGTAACAGCCGGACTGGCAGGAGTTGCCATGTCCAACCAGACCAAATATCCCGGAGCCCTGGATATTGCAGGCTATAACTACACAGAGAGTCTCTATGAAGCAGACCATAAAAACTATCCGGATCGCATTATTTACGGAAGCGAGAACCGTCACGATATGGAGGCCTGGAAAGCCGTACGGGATAACGAATATATCTCCGGACAATTCCTCTGGACCGGAATTGATTACCTCGGAGAATCCGGCCCCTGGCCTTCCCGCGGGTTCTATTCCGGACTCCTTGACTTCGGAGGCTTTATCAAACCCAGAGGCTATTTCCGCCAGTCCCTGTGGTCTGAAACACCGATGGCCTACCTGGGTACCTATCCCACACCCGGAAGAGGAAGGCGCAACCAGAACCAGGATGTATGGTCACAACTTGAAGCAGAGAACGCATCAGGCTATGTAGAAAGAGCCCCCTCCATGGATGCATGGCCCCTGTGGAACTACCAGGAAGGCCAGTCCATCCGGGTTGTCTGCTATACTAACGCCGCCAAAGCCACCCTCTTATTGAACGGATAGGTAATTGGAGAGACAAAGGAGTATGATGATTCAACCGGAATTATCTATTGGGATATCCCTTACCAGGAAGGATTACTGGAAGTCAGGGGGCTTGATAAAAACGGCAATAAAATAAGTGAATATGCCATCCGTTCTTCGGAACAACCCTATGCATTACAGGTCATCGAAGCCGACAAGGAGATCAGTAAAGAAAAAGGAGTCAGCCACCTTACCCTACAGGTAGTAGATAAAAACGGAGTTCCCGTTATGCTGGCTGATAATGAAATAACCTGTCGCATCACAGGCCCCGGCAGACTACTGGGCCTGGAAGCCAGCAATAACTCAGACATGAGTGACTATACCGATAACCGGCACCGGGTTTTCCATGGACGTATTTTAGCCTATATCCAGGCAACCGGTGAAGAGGGAGAAGTAAAAGTACAATTCACCTCTCCCTGGCTGGAGTCCACAGAAGTTACCCTACGAGTCAGGTAGTAACTTCGGAACATACATTATAAAAACACATTTTCTGAGAGAACCCCTACCTGTTTATAAACTAACATTGGACAATCAGTTCAATTAATAATTAAAAATTAAAAATATGATGAAAAAGTTGTTTTTAAAATCTAAGCAAAAGCTGTTGGTAGCAGTTTCCCGGCTACTCTGTTTGTCAGCAAACGCACAGCAGG
>JAJQBG010000368.1 GCA_021203405.1 Bacteroides sp. | reverse complement strand
CTTTTATATTGTAGAAAAAAGATGTAAAATTGTTTTCCGGACAATAAGGGCTTATGAAATGGAACTATTCTTTGGAAAATCCGGGAAAATATTTGTTTATTTGCATAAAAAAACGTAGATATATGCTTTCTTTCACTCAGGTACTTGAATTTACCGGAACCTTTGCCTTTGCCATCAGTGGTATCCGGTTAGCGTCGGCCAAACAGTTCGACTGGTTCGGAGCATTTGTAGTAGGACTGGTGGTTGCTATCGGAGGGGGAACACTCCGCGATGTACTGCTGGATGTAACTCCTTTCTGGATGACGGATCCGATCTATTTTATCTGTACGGCTTTAGCCCTTTTTTGGGTCATACTTTTCGGTAAATACCTCATCCATCTGAATAATACATTTTTTCTTTTCGACAGTCTGGGATTAGCCCTTTTTACGGTAGTTGGGATCACTAAAACACTTGACCTGGGCTATCCCTTCTGGGGTAGCTATTATTATGGGGAGTATGACAGGATCTGCCGGAGGGGTTATCCGTGATATACTGATCAATGAGATACCTTTGATCTTCCGGAAAGAAATCTATGCGATGGCCTGCGTGATCGGAGGAGTAATTTACTGGATCCTTCACTACACAGGTGTGGATTCAACCTGGGTTAACCTGATCAGCGGAGGAAGCATCCTGTTGACAAGAATACTGGCAGTCCGGTTTCAGATCGGTCTGCCTGTATTGAAAGGAGAAAATTTTTAGTAAGAGAGTTTGGTCAATCCCTGGTTGGAATTTATGGTCCGTTCTTCCGGCGTAAGCCTTCCCGGAAGATCGGCAGTAGTCACTATATCTTTGTACATATCCAGTTCTCCATCAAAACTGATGGTCTGACGGTTATACATATTAATGGAGATATAGGCAGTACCTGTCGGTTGCACGGTAATGGTAAACGTATAGGTATCTTCGTTGTTGCGGGCTACCAGCTTAACTTCTGCTGCTCCCCGTTCACTATAAGAAAGATTATATTCGGAGAGGGGAGCATTAAATGTAAGCCCTTTACCCCCTCCATAAGGTATTGAATAGGCTCTACCAAAGTAGGGCAGATAAGAGTAAACCGAATCATTCCTTACCTCCAGCGAATATACGGAAGTCAGGTTTACCGAACGTCCTCCCAGGGGCATTGCCCGGTTTACAAGGATCCGGTAACTGCCTGATTCTACTCTCTCTTTCACTGCTGTCTTCATATCTTCTTTCCGCTCTTTCCGGGTAGATGTGGTAGCCGAAGTAGAGCAGCCAGCCAGTAAGATCATTAAAAAGAAACCTAATGTATAACTCTTCATTGTCGTAACGGTTTAAGTTTATATGTATTTCCGATAACAACCAAAGTCTCCAATAAGTTTGCGGATAAAACTGCTTCTTTTTAAGAAAACAGATCCTAAAACTGTTCCAGGATCTCTATCCGTTTTTCAATGGGAGGATGAGTGGCAAAAAGACCAAAGAAACTACTGAATTTATTGTGTGCTTTGGCTGTGGGATGTTCAATAAAGAGTTGTGCCACATCCTCTCTTTTTATACTCTCTACGACCGGATCTCCCGATATTTTTCTTAGTGCACTGGCCAGTGCTGCCGGGTTTTTAGTCATTTCTGCCGCACCCGCATCTGCCATATACTCCCGGTTACGGGAGATTGCAAAGCGCATAATGGTTCCGAAAAAGTATCCCAATGCAGCTACCAGCAGGGCCAGGAGCAGAATGATCATTCCCCCTCCCTTATCGTTCTTGCGACGGGTAGCTGATGAATAGTATACGCTTCGTAGAGCTACCTCGGCTATCATGGTGAATATACCTACAAAAACAATACTGATAATAAGGACCCGTACGTCGTTATTCCGGATGTGGGTAAGTTCGTGGGCTATCACAGCTTCGAGCTCCTGATCGTCCAGGTGATCGATGATCCCCTGAGTCAGTGTTACCGTATAAGAGTTCTTATTAATGCCACTGGCATAGGCATTCAGCGCTCTGCTGGGAATTACATTGATCTTTGGCATCTGCATTCCTTTACTTATGCAAAGATTCTCCACCAGGTTATAAATTCTTTTATTCTCTTTTCTTTCCAACGGATGGGCCCCTGTGGCAGCGTTGATAATGGAAGTATTGGCAAAATAGGCGATCAGGAACCAGATTAATACCCCGCCTATTACATAAGGAAGGATATGCAGGAATATTTCGTTGACTATTTCTATCCGTGAATAGGAGGGATCCTCTTCCGATGTCGTATAGATCAGTAAAAAACAGAACAGATAAGTCAGCCCGACAACCAATGCCGGAAAAAGTGAGAGCAGAATCGCTGATCTTACATTGTTTCTGCTCTGTTGGGTTTGAATACCGACGTATTGCATCTTATAAAGAATTAGAAGCTTATTTTAGGAGCCTGGTCGAGATTGGCCCGTTGTTCCGTACCCAGGTCGAACATCATCTCTTTGTGGAACCCGAACATCCCGGCTATTATATTGGAAGGGAAGGTTTGCACGGCATTATTATACTCTTTGGTAGCCGAGTTGAAATACCGTCTTACAGCAGAAAGTTTATTTTCAATATCTGATATCTCTTCCTGGAGCTGCAGAAAATTCTGGTTCGCTTTCAGGTCCGGATAGGCTTCCAGGGTAACTCTCAGCCTCGACAGGGCAGAGGTAAGCTGATTTTCAGCTACAATCTTATCGTCAATAGTGCGGGCATTGAGTGCTCCGTTACGCGCAGAGATCACACGGTCCAGGGTCTCTTTTTCGTGAGATGCATACCCTTTTACTGTCTCTACAAGCTGGGGGATCAGATCGTGACGCTGTTTAAGCTGTACATCAATATCTGCAAAAGCATTTTCCCGGTTATTTTTCAGTTTTACCAGAGAATTATAAAGAGAAATCACCATTATTACAAAGAGAGCTACCACTCCCAAAATAATCCACAATGTCATACGCAGTTAATTTTAGTAAGTTAATAATTATTTCAAAGATACTATAAAGTTACCGGGGAATATAAATTTACCCGATAAAAAATATTAAAGAGTCTCTGTTCCCTCTTTTCATAGGGGGCAGCTCTCTTTTAAAACGGTAATATTTGATAGTTTTTCTCCTAAAAAGGAACAAAAATACACCTTCTGTTTCACGGAAAGTAAGTATCATTGCTGACACATAAATAACTAAGTATTTTTACTTTAATTC
>JAJQBG010000004.1 GCA_021203405.1 Bacteroides sp. | reverse complement strand
CATATATAACTCCCCCATAGGGGAACTCATCATAGAGGCCGATCAGGAAAATATTACAGGAGCCCGCTTTCGCCGGAAAAATGACGAAATAGTAGAAGAAGGAACTACTTTACTGGAAGAAGCCAGGAAACAACTGGATCAATATTTTGCAGGAGAACGACAGGAGTTCCATCTTCCGGTAAAGGCCGAAGGTACTCCTTTTCAGGAGAGAGTCTGGAAAATCCTGCAAACCATTCCTTACGGTGAATTGTGGAGCTATAAACAAGTAGCACTGGCTATCGGACAACCCCGTGCCTCAAGGGCCGTAGGAATGGCGAATAACCAGAATCCCATTATGATCTTTATACCCTGCCACCGGGTGATCGGTTCGGACGGAAAACTGGTAGGCTATGCCGGAGGGCTGGATGTTAAACAGCAATTACTTATTATGGAGCGGCAGAATACCCCGATCGGTGGGTTGTGGGAACATCCGGAAGGCTGAGAGAAAGGTCAGAACCACTTTTTTCGTTTCATATATCCCCAGGTAAAAGCAGCGGTAAACAGGATCACAGCCCAGGCCAGCAAATATCCGTATTTGGTATGGAGTTCAGGCGTATAATCAAAGTTCATGCCCCACACTCCTACCAGGAAAGTGATCGGGATAAAGAGGGTGGCTACTATGGTAAGCCTCTCCATGATCACATTGGCCCGCATATCATTATTGGGGGCATACAGGTCAACCAGCGAGTTAAGCATACTTTCACTGTTATAGGTGGTCTGGATAATAAATTCCAGCTGATCGGATAACTCTTCAAACATATAGATATCTTCCTGCCTGGTTACTGCTTCTATGGGTGTAAGCAAGGTTCCGAATTCTGATCTTAACGGATGGGAGTTTTTACGGATGATCAGACAGACATGACGACACTTTTGTATTTTATGTCCCAGGCTCTTCTGGCTATAATTATTACTGAGAAGGGTATCTTCTATCTTTTCAAGCATGCGTTCCATACGCGAGGCAGATTCGATCAGGTCTACCAACAGGGAGTTTAGAATAAACCCCAGCAAAATACCACTACTCTGTTGCCGGACATTCATCACATTGCCCAGCAGTGCATTCTCCACATTCTCAAAAAGGGGTTCATCGGTCTCCGCAAAAGTGATCAACAGGTTACCTTTTACAAAAATAGCAATATACTCGGTAAAAAGATGATCATCGTGCTCAAAAGAGCAACTATTGATAATGATCAACACCTTATTATTGTGATTATCGATCTTCACTACATGCCCCGGAGTCAGGATATCCCGTACATCCAGGCTGGTCATACCAAACTCAAGTACCATACGGGTGATATTTTCGGCATCCCTCAATCCTTGTACTTTTATCCAGTTGATACAATCCTCCCGCAAAAAGAAGGAAAAACAGGGGGTTCCCGGATCGATCAGCTCAGAATCGATCATTTCCTGATTGTACCATACAATGCGCATGGAAGTAGGAATATTACTTTTTCCCGAATAATAATATTTTTCGGAAAAGTAACGGTTATTATAGGAGGTCTCTTTAGTATGGAAATTCATAATACCGGCATTAAAACATTTCACAATAGTACCTCCTATCCCACTAAAAAAGAGGCAATAGTTGGTTTAAAGCTTTCAAAAAATAACACAAAGCCGGTTTATTTGTTTACTTTTTGATCTTTGGGCAAAATATCGGTCAAAACCAGATTCAGACCGGTACCTGTAAAACGAGTAGTATCCTTTTAGTAAACAGGCAAAAAAATAAGGGTAACCGGGTGGTTATCCTTATTTCAAACGCTCTTTTTAAAATGCTTTATTCGCACAGATACAATTTACGGCAAGCCTCTTCACATTCACGACAAGCCGCTGCGCAATCTCTGCAATGATCGTTATCGTGCTTTTCGCACTCCTGGGCACATTTCTGACAAGCATTGATGCATAAAAGCACCATATCTTTGGCAAAATAGCTTTCCGAAGCTACCATTTGCAGCGTTAAAGCACAGATCTCTGAACACTCTCTGTCCAGTTTGATACAATCCACCATCATTTTAACATTATCCTCTTCCAGACAGGATTTAAAGCAATGGTTACACTGATGCTGGCAGGCAGCAATTTTTTGTACAAGTTCGAGATGATTCCTAAACATAGTCAATGAAATTAATGGGATGAAACTATTTATATCAGGAATAACACTCATTCTTTTTTATTGTTCACTATGTTGCTTACCGCGCATATCCTGTTATACCGAACTGTAACGGTGCACCCTCCGCATTGCTATATAAAGTGATACCCTTACTGAAACGTTCCGGATGATCGGCTTTGTAAATGACTTTTATAACGCGTCCCCTCCGGGAGGCAAAGGCTCTTTGTCATACGCTACTGAGATACAGCCACAGGAGGTAACAATATCTTCTATTACCCACAAACGATTTCCCCGGTTCCTGATCGTAAAGTTCGCCTCCGCAGGCAATGTCCAGTCAAAACTCCCCAGATCGGCACTATACCGGTCGGCCTCCACCTGTGTATAAAGCACCGGAGTCTTCACAGGCTCTTTCTCTAACATGGTATGATAGTACAACTCCTTTACCCGGGGATTGTGTACCGGATTACCGATCGCCACGACCCGGTTCTCTTCATTAAGCAGAAAAGTCTGAAAAGCCATCTCCTGCGGAAATTGATTCAGGTGGTTGATCTCATTCTTTTCATCGATACATACCGGCAGGCCGAACCGATCCCGCCGGAGTATATAGGAGAGATCTTTATAGTTTTTCGGATGAAAGAAAAAAAGTACCGGCACCTCAAACCCCATTACTGAATCTGTCTCCCGGATAAAGTACTTCCACTTTTCCAGCTGGAGTTTACAACTGATACACCCTATTGAATCCACATAACTGAAGATACGGTAACCGGAAGAGGGTAAAGCAAAATCTACCGTATCTTTACCATATAGGGTAAAAACAGGATCTTCAGGAAACAGGACCTCTTTCCCTTCCCACTGGCGTACTATGCGTATAATTTTCCTCTTCTCACTACTGGTACATCCTTCTGTGAGGGTAAGAAGGATAAAGATGCCACCCAGCAAAAACAGAGACTTTATTGTATATATATTCATAAGATTTAAATCTGTTCCTTTTATTTATTGTCAGCCAGGTGGTAAAAATAGAGTAATCTTTCGGGAAATACAATACCTGTGCACGGA
>JAJQBG010000106.1 GCA_021203405.1 Bacteroides sp. | reverse complement strand
CCGGTTGTTCTTTCCACGAGTCGTAGAGATAGAAGTTCTTTTCTGCTGTTTCCGGTAGCCAGAGCATACGGGGGAAGAGATTCCACTCTTCCCTGAACGGAACTCCGTCGCGGGTGAGGAGGTAATAATAGGTTATCTCACCGGTGTGGGTAACTGGTATGCTTCCCTGCCAATGTACTCCATCAGTGGTATGAAGCAACAAGGCATTGGCCGGAATATTACTACCCAGTTCGGCGGGGGTGCCGCAGACTCTGATCTCTTCTCCCCAACGGGTCTGGTATTCTATAGAAAAAGTTAAAACCATATACTTGCTTATTTATTGTCCGGACACTTGGTTGTTTTATAAGATGTTGAGAGGGCTATGAAGCCCCTTATAGAAACCCACCGGCTGTGAAGCCGGCGGGAAAATCCGACACTTTTTAGTCGTGCAACAACCACTTAATAGCCGGTGGCAACATTCTGTTTGTAAACACTGTTTTTCCTCATTTGTTGAATGAGACTTCTTTCTTTTATCCGCAACGGGAATTACCACAGGATTTACAGATGAGGCATCCTTCCTGATAGACCAGTGCTTCCTGCCCGCAGTTGGGACATTTTTTTCCTCTGGCTTCGGTACCGTCCTGAATGTATTTTTTCAGGGCACGCTCTACCCCGTTCTTCCAGGTATTGATATTCTCACTATTCAGCTGCAAAGAGCCTACCAGTTTGATCACCTGCTCAATGGGCATGCCCCAGCGTAACACGCCGGAGATCAGTTTGGCATAATTCCAGTACTCTTTGTTAAACTTCTCGGACAGGCCTTCGATGGTTGTTTTGTATCCGCGTTTGTTCTCGAACTGGAAGTCGTAGCGTTTGACACCGTTCTCATCGGTATTCTTGATAATGCGCCCGCTTACGACCGATTTCGGGAGCAGGATCCCTTCATCGTCGTCCTGTAACCCGGTAAAGATCTCATAGGGGCGACCGTCTATCAACCCGACAAAGGCAACCCATTTCTCTTTATTATTCTGGAAACGGACTACGTCTGCTTCGAGTACTTTGGGGCGTACTTCTACTACGGTAGGTGGTTTGCAGGGAGGAAGTTCCTCTTTTTTATCGGACTTGGCGGAGATAAGTACGCCGGAGCGGGAGCCGTCGCGGTAGACGGTACATCCTTTACAGCCCGATTTCCAGGCCTCTACATAGAGACGGTTCACCAGCTCTTCGTCTACATCGTTGGGCAGGTTGATGGTTACACTGATAGAGTGGTCTACCCATTTTTGTACGCGTCCCTGCATCTTTACTTTCATCAGCCAGTCTACATCGTTAGAGGTGGCTTTGTAGTAGGGGGAACTTTCTACCAACTTGTCGATCTCTTCCTGGGTATAGCGCCGGGTGGGGTCGTATCCCTGGGTCTCCATCCAGGTAATAAATTTAGGGTGGAATACCAGGTACTCTTCGAAAGCGTCGCCGGTATCATCCACAAAATCAATACGTACGTCCGTATCGTTGGGATTTACCTTGCGGCGGCGTTTGTAAACGGGCAGGAAGACGGGCTCGATACCGGAGGTGGTCTGGGTCATCAGGCTGGTGGTTCCGGTAGGGGCAATGGTGAGACAGGCTATATTGCGGCGACCATACTTTTTCATCTCCTGGTAAAGTTTGGGATCGGCCTCGCGCAAACGGCCAATGAAAGGATTGTTCTTTTCGCGCTCCGTATCATATATTTCGAAAGCTCCCCGCTCTTTAGCCATCTGTACCGAGGAGCCATAGGCTGCCAGGGCAATGGTCTTATGTACCTCTTCGGAGAAGGTATTGGCCTCTTCGGAGCCGTACCGGTATCCCAGGGCGGCAAGCATATCGCCTTCGGCCGTGATACCGACCCCGGTACGCCTTCCCTGGCCGCTCTTCTTATAAATTTTCTCCCAAAGGACACGTTCGGCACGTTTTACCTCTTCTTCTTCGGGATCTTCGTCGATCTTCTGCAGAATGACTTCGATCTTTTCGAGTTCCAGGTCAATGATATCATCCATGATACGCTGCGCGAGTGCTACATGCTTTTTGAAGAGTTCGAAATCAAAATAAGCATCTTTGGTGAAGGGATTCGCTACGTAGGAGTAGAGGTTCAATGCCAGCAACCGGCAGGAATCGTAGGGACAGAGAGGGATCTCCCCACAGGGATTGGTGGATACGGTTTTAAACCCGAGATCGGCATAACAATCGGGTACCGATTCACGGATAATGGTATCCCAGAAGAGTACACCGGGTTCTGCCGACCGCCAGGCATTGTGTACGATCTTTTTCCACAGGGCAGCTGCATCGATCTCTTTTTTGACCAGGGGATCGGCTGAATCAATGGGATATTGTTGGGTATAGGTTTGTCCGCTTGTGGCGGCCTGCATAAATTCATCGTCAAGTTTTACGGAAACATTGGCTCCTGTTATCTTTCCCTCGGTCATCTTTGCATCGATAAAGGATTCCGAATCGGGATGTTTGATGGAGACACTGAGCATCAGGGCTCCACGCCGGCCATCCTGGGCTACCTCGCGGGTAGAGTTAGAGTAGCGTTCCATAAAGGGAACGATACCGGTTGAGGTAAGGGCGGAGTTCTTTACCGGGGAGCCTTTCGGACGGATATGGGAGAGGTCGTGCCCTACCCCGCCTCTGCGCTTCATCAGTTGTACCTGTTCTTCATCGATCTTGATCACGGCCCCGTAAGAGTCGGCAGGCCCGTCAATCCCAATAACAAAACAGTTGGAAAGGGAGGCGATCTGAAAATTATTACCGACACCGGTCATCGGACTACCCTGGGGAACAATGTATTTGAAGTGGTCCAATAAATCGAATAATTCCTGTGCGGTAAGGGGGTTGGGATGCTTCTGCTCGATCCGGGCAATTCCGTTAGCAATACGCCAGTGCATATCGGTAGGCGACTTTTCGTAAATATTTCCAAAAGAGTCTTTCACGGCGTATTTGTTTACCCAAACACGGGCTGCCAGTTCGTCCCCCTGAAAATATTCCATGGTAGCTTTAAAAGCTTCCTCATAAGAATAAACTTTTTTTTCCACTTTGTTTACTGTGTTACTTCGTTATTTAAAATAAGAACGGGTGTAGAATTGTGTTCCTGATTGTTCGCTAACAAATGTAAATGCAAAGCTATAAAGGATTTTGTTTTTTTCAAAGGATTTATAAAAGTTTTCTAAATCAAAAAGAAAAATTATTGATTATCAGATGATTATAA
>JAJQBG010000238.1 GCA_021203405.1 Bacteroides sp. | reverse complement strand
TTTCAAACACTGCCTTTTAACTCCCGCTTCCATTAGAAGCGGGAGTTTTTTTATAATGTATTCCTAATAAATACATTTAATAAGTATTCTCGTCAACCGGCGGTTTTCCGATGGGAAATCCGGCTGTTTCTGATGGGAAAACCGCCGGTTGCTCATCAGAAACAGCCAAACAAACGACTTACTCTTCCCTACTTTTATAAAATAAGATGCTGTGTACCAAACAGAAACCTGCTTTATTTTTTCTACGGAAAGAAATATATCCTAAAAAAATACCCCCGGAACTCCGGAGGTATATACTATCTGATCGGAAAAACTATGGCTTTCAGATATTTCTTTTCACTCCTATATTAGTTGAATCTCAACAAGATACGTCCTTTCTGTGTACCGTTGATCCATTTGGGCTGTGAAGAGGGTCCGATCAGGTCGGTTGTATTCACTTTATTACGAACCGGTGTAATAACATCCAGTACGGAAATTCCCAGGCTCGGGAACGTATAAAGTAACTTATCGCGTCCATCCTGCGGCTCGTATACTCCCAGGAACGATTCGGGTGTTTCATTGATAAGGGTAATGGTTCCCTCTTCCGTACGGATATCCATCCACGATACATTGGCAAAGAACCCTTTGAATTCCGGATAGGTAAAGGTTTCACCCGGGATCGGATCGTTATAATCATTCTCCCATACATCGTATACGGTTCCGTGGATACGGTTCTGCCACACCCGGTAAGGACCGGCACCCAGCCAGCGTTTGCTCAGTACTTTTTCTTCCGGATAATCAAACTTCACACCAATGAGATTGACCACACCCTGGAAGTTATATTCATAATCCAATGCAGCAGTACCATCAGGAGTAAAGGTCCAGGTGGCTTTATCAAAACTACCTAATTTGTAGGAAGCAGTGAGAACGAGGTTATTACCCGATTCCTGTACATCCAATCCGATAAATACACCGGCGTCAGGAAAATCGTAATAAACACGCTCTATAGTGCGTGAATGCTCGTTATCGTGGTTATAGAACTGGTCCAGCGAGCGGTCTCCGCGACGAAGCCCTATAAAACGAGGCCCATCTTTAAATTCCATTCTGCGACCATTCACGGTTACTCCTTTCAGTTCTCCATCTTTCTTACAGAAAGTAAAGGTACGCCCACCGGCTGTTACAGTCAATGATTCATTGTTCTCAGTATAAGTAGGACGGTTACCGGAAACCTCAGCCAGTGGCTGCGGAGCAGCAACTTCTTCGATCGGGAAAGACCAGCGCCACAGTTCATCGCCGTTGCCATCCACAGCTGTAAGGAACAGGGCATCTGCCTGCGGGTCGATCTTTGTTTTGATATCCAGCGTCCCGGCACTGTGAGCAGGAATATCGCTCCCTTTTACTTCACCTTTCCGAATTACTTTTACCTGACCATTTGCATCACCGGCTCCCGGGAATTGTACCTGCTCCCAGATAAAACGACAGGTATTTACATTGAGGAAGTCGTAGCGGTTCTCAATATCGAATATACCGTTAAAGTTACGGTCTATTTTCTGGTTCATCACCTGTACCGGATTCCATACCTCACGAATCGTATAATAACTACCCTCCTTTTCAAAGTGAGGCCCCACAATACCATCGGCAGCAAAATTTCCCCGGTTATCGATCTTACCATCCATATCTACACGCACCACTCCTTCATCAGCCATTACCCAAAGGAATCCGCCGATACAACGCGGATGATTACGCATCAGTTCCCAGTAATCCCACAAACCGGCTCCATGTCCGCCGTCATAAAGACCGTGCAGGAACTCAGTCGGCATAAAGATCTCAGGTTGACAGAGGTAGTTCTGAGTCTCTCCGTAAGAACGGTAGTGCATGGTCTCAAAACCACTGAAGTTACCCTGCGGGTGGATAACCGGACGCTTTTGCGGATCGTATTTGTGGAATTCATCATCCAGTTCTACATTCCAGCCCTTTTCATTCCCGTTACTCCACCAGATCACAGAGGGATGGTTTACATCCCGTTCCATCATCTCTTTCACTAACTTTACACCGGTTGGGGTATCGTATTTACCGTGCCAGCCTCCCAGTTCGTCCATGACATACAATCCCAGCGAATCACATGCTTCCAGGAACTCAGGATCGGGAGGATAGTGAGACATACGGACAGCGTTCATATTCATGCTCTTAATAAGGGGTACATCTTCGATATTTTTTGCTTTACTCAGCGTACGTCCGCTTTCGGGACGGAAACTGTGGCGGTTTGCCCCTCTGACCATGATCCGGGTACCGTTGATATAAAGACCGTCACTTTCACGAACCTCAATGGTACGGAATCCGAATGTTACCGGATAAGTATGTTTTACCTGCCCATCTTTACCTATCAGGGTAAAGGTAGCTGTATACAAGTTAGGAGTTTCAGCTGTCCAGAGAGCAGGTTTGTTCACCTGCAAAGAGACATTCGCCCAATCGCCTGCCTGCCTGAAGGGAGTGGTGGTCTCACCCACTTTCTTACCCTGTGCATCGGTAATTACTGTCTTAACACTATATCCTTCGACTGCTGTATTTGTATAACAGTTTGCTTTGAAAGAACCATCCGCCTGACCATCTACTGCGACATGGCGAAGGTTAATAGCGGGTTTTACCTGGATAAATACGGGACGGATAATTCCCCCGAAGTTCCAGTAGTCGGCCCGACGTTCGGCCAGGTTCACACTGGCATTCTCGCTCTCTTTCCGGACTGTAACCTCCAGCAAATTTTTCTTTTTACCAAAGTAAACCCGGTCGGATACATCGTATATAAAGCGATAAAAAACCCTCCCTGGTGCTTTTCACCGCCTTTACGACCATTGATCAGTACTTCCGTATCTGTCATAGAAGCCTCAAATACCAGCTCGATCTGCCTGCCCCTCCACTCTTCGGGAAGTTCAAACTCATATTTATACTTTCCTATCTCGTCGGCTACACCCTCCGGAAAAGCTTTTCCATAGAAACGCATTCCATACTGGTAGGTACCAAATCCCTGGAGCTCCCAACAGGAGGGAACACCGATCTTTGACCACTCACCGGAGTTGCGTCCGTCGGTACAGAAGAAATCCCATTCTACCATGTCGTCGCAACCGGTACCGGAAAGGTAAAGCCGTTTTGTCTGTGTATCATCCTTCTTGGCAAAAGAGGCTACTGCCAGCTGAAAGATCAAAATGGTGGTAGTAATCTTATTCATTAATCCTATTTTTCTTTTATATGTAGGCTAC
>JAJQBG010000407.1 GCA_021203405.1 Bacteroides sp. | reverse complement strand
ATAGTAGGTACCGGATACGTAGGTCTTGTATCAGGAACATGTTTTGCAGAGATGGGTGCAAATGTAACCTGCGTAGATATTGACCAAAAAAAAATCGAGGCTCTTTTAAATGGACAAATTCCAATTTATGAACCTGGATTAGACGAAATGGTATTAAGAAACCACCGGGAAGGTAGATTAAAGTTTACTACAGATCTTACTAGTTGTTTGGATAATGTAGAAATTGTATTTAGCGCAGTAGGAACCCCTCCGGATGAAGATGGAAGTGCAGATTTAAAATATGTATTAGAAGTAGCCAGAACGGTAGGTAGAAATATGAAAAAGTACATTATTCTAGTTACCAAATCAACTGTTCCTGTAGGCACTTCAATGAAAGTGAAAGCTGTTATCCAGGAAGAATTAGAAAAAAGGGGAATAAATATTGAATTTGACGTAGCTTCTAATCCGGAATTTTTAAAAGAAGGAGCCGCTATAAAAGATTTCATGAACCCAGATCGCGTAATAGTAGGAGTGGAGTCAGAGAAAGCCAAGGAGATTATAACAAAACTATACAGACCATTGATGCTAAATAACTTTAGAGTAATCTTTACTGATATTCCATCAGCAGAAATGATTAAATATGCTGCCAATTCTATGCTAGCAGCCCGAATCAGTTTCATGAATGATATCGCTAATCTTTGTGAATTAGTAGGGGCAGATGTAAATATGGTGAGAAAAGGAATCGGATCAGACACAAGAATTGGAAGTAAATTTCTCTATCCCGGATGTGGATACGGTGGTTCCTGCTTTCCTAAAGATGTAAAAGCTTTAATTAAAACTGCAGAAAAAAGTGGTTATGATATGAAAGTATTGAAAGCAGTAGAAGAGGTAAATGAAAAACAAAAAACAATCTTATTTGAGAAACTCAATAAATTTTATTCAGGCAACTTAAAAGGAAAAACAATCACTTTATGGGGTCTTGCATTTAAACCGGAAACAGATGATATGCGTGAGGCCACTTCCCTGGTCACTATTAATCTATTATTAAATGCCGGTTGTACCGTGAGAGTATATGATCCGGTAGCCATGGAAGAGTGCCAGAGAAGAATAGGAGACAAAGTAGAATATGCAAAAGATATGTATGATGCGACTCTTAATTCACATGCTTTACTGGTAGTTACAGAATGGAAACAGTTCCGTTTACCCAGCTGGGGAGCTATCAAAAAACTAATGGATAAGCCACTGATAATTGATGGCCGTAATATATACGATGCAGAAGAAGTAAAGTCACAGGGATTCGAATACTTCTGTATTGGCAAATAATTACTACACAATTTATAACTTATGGCAAAAACCGCATTAATTTCAGGCATTACAGGTCAAGACGGTTCATTCTTAGCAGAACTTCTTATAGAAAAAGGATACGAAGTACACGGGATCTTACGCCGTTCTTCTTCATTTAATACAGGTAGAATTGAACATCTCTATTTAGATGAATGGGTGCGTGATATGAAACAAAAACGCCTCATTAATCTTCACTATGGAGATATGACCGACTCTAGTTCATTAATCCGCATTATACAGCAAGTACAACCAGACGAAATTTATAATCTGGCTGCACAAAGTCATGTAAAAGTGAGTTTTGACGTACCAGAATATACAGCAGATGCAGACGCATTGGGAACTTTACGAATGCTGGAAGCTGTACGTATCCTGGGAATGGAAAAGAAAACAAAGATTTATCAGGCCTCTACTTCTGAGCTATATGGATTGGTTCAGGAAGTTCCCCAGAAAGAAACAACGCCTTTCTATCCACGTAGCCCATACGGAGTAGCTAAACAATACGGTTTTTGGATTACTAAAAATTATCGGGAAAGCTATGGAATGTTTGCCGTAAATGGTATCTTATTTAACCATGAAAGCGAGCGTCGGGGAGAAACATTTGTAACCCGTAAAATCACCTTAGCAACTGCCCGCATTGCTCAGGGGTATCAGGATAAACTCTATTTAGGTAACCTGGACTCTTTACGTGACTGGGGATATGCAAAAGACTATGTAGAGTGTATGTGGTTAATTCTCCAACACGAAACTCCGGAAGATTTCGTAATTGCAACCGGAGAATATCACACCGTAAGAGAGTTCGCAACTTTGGCTTTTAAAGAAGTGGGGATTGAACTCCGCTGGGAAGGTGAAGGAGTAGAAGAAAAGGGAATCGATATCAATACTGGTAAAGTATTGGTAGAGGTAGACCCTAAATACTTCCGTCCTGCAGAAGTCGAACAACTATTGGGAGATCCCACAAAAGCCAAAACACTTCTTGGATGGAATCCCACCAGAACATCTTTTCAAGAATTAGTAAAAATCATGGTAGAACATGATATGAAGTTTGTAAAAAAACTCCATTATAAAGCATAAAAACTATCTCTCTGGTAGTGATTCTGAAATTCAGAATTACTACCAGTAGTACACCTTTATCCAACACACCTATTTCTAAAAATGCAAAATAACAATACACATATTGTAATAATGGCAGGTGGTATCGGAAGCCGATTCTGGCCCCTGAGTACTCCGGATCGTCCCAAACAATTTATAGATATATTAGGATGGGGCCGTACATTATTACAATTAACAGCAGATCGCTTTAAAAATATCTGTTCGTATGAAAATATATGGATCGTAACTTCATCCAATTATAAGCATTTTATAAAGGAACAGTTACCACAAATCCCGGAAGAGAACATTCTGGAAGAGCCTTGTAGAAGGAACACTGCTCCCTGCATTGCCTATGTAAACTGGAAAATCTATCAAACGTATCCGGACGCCAATATTATAGTATCTCCGTCTGACCATATAGTGACCGATGTCTATGAGTTTGAAAGGATCATCCGGTTGGCTCTTCATTCAGTTACCCAATTAGACCATATTATCACGTTAGGAATACAACCTACCCGGCCGGATACCGGATATAGCTATATAGAAGCAAAAACAGAAGAAAACACTTATTCTACTCAGGAGATTTTTCCAGTAAAAGCTTTTAAAGAAAAACCCTCTTTAAAAATCGCAAAGGGCTATATTCAGCAAAATAACTTTTTCTGGAATGCAGGTATATTCATATGGAATATTAATACTATAATTAATTCCCTGAAAATATACCAGAAAGAAATAGCAACGATCTTCGAAAAAGTTTCCGGCCACTTTTACACGGATCAGGAACAGGAAAAAATTAATGAATACTTTCCTCTGTGCCCCAATATATCTATTGATTATGCCGTATTGGAAAAAGCAGACAATATTTATG
>JAJQBG010000136.1 GCA_021203405.1 Bacteroides sp. | reverse complement strand
CTGTAGGGCTGTTTTGATAAAAACAAACTTATTTTGGTAATTTGCAAACTTTTACCTGTCAGAAAGAGGGTGTGCACAGGAGTGTTGTTTGGCTGGTCTCTTATCTTTTTGTAATTTTACCCTCACTTAAATAATTATCCCCATTATGAGAGGAGAAGCCCGTATCTTTGTACACTTTCTGGACGGATCGGATAAACGTTTTATCATTCCGGTCTATCAGCGTAACTATAACTGGAAAATTGCTAATTGCAGGCAGCTGTTTGACGACCTGGTACGCCTGCACAGGCAGGAGAGGGAATCCCATTTTTTCGGGAGTATTGTCTCTTCAGGACTCACAGGTGGTAAACCCTCCGATCTGCTTATTATTGATGGCCAGCAACGCATTACTACTATTTCCCTGCTGTTCGCTGCTATGGTTAATATCCTTAAAAAAGGAGTACTGACTGCTGAGACCCCCAATCTTTGCCGGAAGATAGAGCATAAATTTCTGGTGGATGAGTACCAGACCGACCAGCGGAAGATACGCCTGAAGCCGGTAAAGAACGACCGGGAAGCTTTTGATCGGCTGATTGCAGGGGTCGAAACCGATTTTCTGACGCAATCGAATATTACCCAGAACTACTACTATTTCTACCGACGGATCGTTGAAGAGCAGGAGCTTACCCTGGATGAGTTGTACCAGGCTACCTCCCGACTGACGATGATCGATATTTTTCTGGATGAAAGCGACAGTCCGCAATTGATCTTTGAAAGCCTTAACTCTACCGGGCTTGATCTGGAGGAGAGTGATAAAATACGTAACTATATCCTGATGGGCCTGGATACCCGGTTGCAGGAGAAGTACTACGAAGCCTACTGGAATAAGATCGAAGAGCAGACTGATTTCCGGGTAAGTAGTTTTGTGCGGGATTACCTGACGATGCAGCAAGGAAAAAGTCCTGTGCTGAGACAGGTTTATTTCACTTTTAAAGAGTATATGGAGCAGAGGCAACTGGAGACCGAAGAGATTCTCCGGGATTTGCTGGAATATCCCTCTTATTACCGCCGCATTATCCATGCTTCCACAGGAGATAAGCAAACTGATTCCCTGTTGATCCGTTTGCGACAGCTGGACTTAACTACCCATTACCCTTTTCTGCTGGCCCTCTTCCGGTATGCTGCTGAGGTTGCCTTACCGCCCGATGAGCTGGTAGATATATTGTCCACACTGGAAAGTTATGTATTTCGCCGGCTAATTTGCGAACTTCCTGCCAGTGGCCTGAATAAAACGTTTGCTACTCTGCATGCGGATGTGCTCCGGCTGAAACGCAAACCGGATAGTTATTCTGAGGTGCTGAAGTATCTGCTTACTTCCAAAACGGCATCCGGTGCTTTTCCTTCGGATGAAGAGTTCCTGGCTGCCGCTTTTACCCGGAATATCTACACGCTGAGTGCCCGTAACAAAGCTTATCTGTTTGACCGGTTGGAGAATGGGGCCAGTGCGGAGCGGGTCAATGTCGTTGAGAAACTGGAAGATGGAATGTTCTCTATCGAACATATAATGCCACGCACGTTGACCCCTCTCTGGAAAGAGAGTCTGGGAACGGACTATAAACGAATTCATCTGGAGTGGCTTCATACGCTACCTAACCTTACTGTAACGGGGTATAATAGTAAATACAGTAACCGTACTTTCCTGGAAAAGAGGGATATGCCCGATGGCTTTTACGACAGCGGACTAAGAATGAACCGTAAAATAGCCTCCTCTTATGGTCAGTGGACGGAGAAGGAGATGAAGCAAAGACGGGAAGAACTTGCTACCCAGCTTCTCTCTTTGTGGTCCTGGCCTGTTACCACTTTTACCTCTGCCTCCCGGGAAAAGATTACTTTCCGGCTGGAAGATGATATTGATCTGACAGGGATGAAGATCACCGGCTTCTCTTATGCTACCCGCCCTTATCCGGTCACTAACTGGAAAGAACTTTACCGCAGCGTTATTAAACTGGTCTATCAGACTGAACCGGTTGCCTTGATCCGTATGGCAAATAATCCGGAGTTTCCGGATATCTGCTCAGAACATAAGGCGGGTATGGAAGAGGTGATTGAAGGCATTTACCTCAATACTTCTGCTTCTGTAAAGAGTAAGCTAAAGATGTTGCGACTTCTCTTTGAGGAGTGTGGGCTGGAAAAAGATCTGCTGGAGATTCAGGTCGTTCCTTCCTCTTTGTAGAATACTACTTCCTGTTAGCTGCTCTGTATAAGGAAAATAAACATTTAAACGGCCCAGTTTGTCTTCTCCTGTATAGAGTTTCAATCAATATGGAAAAACAGGAGAGATTTATACTATCGGCCATGGTAATAAATCATTTGAGCAGTTGGTAGAAGAGCTGAAAAGCTTCAATGTGGCTTATGTGGTAGATATCCGCTCTAAACCCTACTCCCGGTATAATAAGCAGTTTAACCGGGACATCGTTCCCTATGTATTTGCAGAGCAGGGGATGACGTATGGCTATATGGGAAACCAGATCGGCATTATTCCGGAAGATCCTTCCTGTTACACCAATGGTATTATCGATTACAGTAAACTCCGCAAGGCTGATTTCTTTATCCGGGGGCTGGACCGTCTGGAAGATGCCTGGAACAAAGGATATAAAGTAGCACTCATGTGTAGCGAAACATTGCCGGAGAACTGCCACCGATCCCGCCTGATCGGGGTAGAAATGGAGAAACGGGGTATCGAACTGCAACACATTACCGGTACCGGAAAAGTAAAAGGACAAAGAGGACTGTATGTAGAAATTGTCAATAAGGAGGGTTCCCGGAATCTTTTTGATAGCGAGAACGAAGAATGATACAGCTTTTATGCTCGTTCTAAGTTGTTGCTTATGAGTCTACTCCGGTGTTGTAACCGTCATTTCCGGTTTTTTCTTCCAAAAAAATATTTTTTTCATTGAACCTTTGCGATCTTTTCCCGTTTATTAGATACAGGGTTTTTAAATTTATTCTTGTTGATTACAAATTGGTTTGAAAAAGGGGTGTCTTGGTGACACTCCTTTTTTACTTTTTGTGCTTTTCTATGTTCATAGAGATTATCTTTTCTTGGGTTGAGAAGTACTTTTAACTTCTGCATCTGATGTTATTTCATAAGTGGATTTCTCGGTAAATAGCGGCGGATATATAGGTTAGGATATCCGGGAACTGACTTTTTAAATTCTTATTTTGTAATTAGGTAGTAGTATAGTAGTCAGAAAAATATATTGAGATTATTTTACCGGTTGAAAATGTTTTCCGCCCCGAAA
>JAJQBG010000296.1 GCA_021203405.1 Bacteroides sp. | reverse complement strand
GGTAAAAGTTTATCCACTATCTGCAAAATCCCTTATCCTTTTTTATTTTTTTTAAAGGTTATAAACGGAAAAGAGCCGTCATTCCATCCTAGAATAACAATTCTTTTCATATAAATGAATTGACAATTATGACTCCAGAACCTTTTTCAGGGCAGCCAGGAAAACATCCGCCTGCTCTATAGTCAGGGTAAGCGGAGGTAACAAACGGATCACATGCGTACCCGTAACCCCGGTAAACACTTTTTCCTCAAACAAGAGTCTTCTCCGGATATCCCTGACCGGCTCATCAAACTCCATACCGATCATCAGCCCTTTTCCCCTTACCTCTTTGATCTGAGGGAACTTCTTCAGCGCTGCCATCAGGTAGTCACCCACCTTCGCAGCATTCTCTACCAGCCCCTCCTCTTTCATCACATCCAGTACCGCCACAGCAGCCGCACAGGCCAGGTGGTTACCACCATACGTAGTTCCCAGCATACCATGTACCGCCTTAAACTCCGGGCTGATCAGCATACCCGAAAGCGGGAAGCCGTTACCAATACCCTTAGCCATCGTAATAATATCCGCTTTTATACCGGCATACTGGTGGGCAAAGAATTTACCGCTACGTCCGTAACCACTCTGTATCTCATCCAGGATCAGTACCGTACCGGTAGCCGTACAAATTTCACGCAGATCCTTTAAAAAGTCAGGATCAGGGATTTGTATCCCTCCTACTCCCAGGATACCCTCAATAATTACCGCACAGACATCTCCCTTTTCCAGCTCCGCCTTTACAGCTGCCCCATCATTCAGGGGCAGGAAAGTAACCGGATTAGTAGCATTCACCGGAGCCACGATCTTAGCATTATCCGTAGCAGCCACCGCCAGCGATGTACGACCGTGGAAAGCTTTCGAGAAAGCTACGATCCGTTTCCGCCCGTTGTGGAAAGAGGCCAGCTTCAGCGCATTCTCATTCGCTTCCGCTCCCGAATTCACCAGGAAAAGCGCATACTCATCATACCCGCACAAAGGCCCGAGGCGATCCGCCACATCCTGCTGCAACGTATTGACTACCGAATTCGAGTAGAATCCCAGTTTATTTACCTGATCGGTGATCATCTCCACATGGTGAGGATGAGAGTGTCCGATAGAGATCACGGCATGACCGCCGTAAAGATCCAGGTACTCCGTACCCTGATCATCCCACACATAGCAACCTTTACCTTTTACTATGTTGATATCGAACAAAGGATATACATCAAATAATTTCATATACTTCTCTTTTATGTCTTCCGCCAGGGAAGAACTATCGTTAAAAAGCAGAAGGTTTCAGCATCAAACCGACTGTCTCCTCCAGGTTGAACATCAGGTTCATGTTGTGTACCGCCTGTCCACTGGCCCCTTTAAGTAGGTTATCAATACAAGAGATAATAAGCAGCTTATCCCCATGCTTTTCCAGGTGGATCAGGCACTTATTGGTATTTACCACCTGCTTCAGGTCAATATTCTTATCTACAATATGCACGAAGGAATCCTCCGCATAATACTCCACATACATCCGTTTGATCTCTTCCAGCTCCACCTTACTCTTTACCACCAAAGTAGCAAAAATACCCCGGGCAAAATCTCCCCGGTAAGGAATAAAATCAATAGCCGCCTCAAAACTATTCTGAAGCTGCTTCAACGATTGCCGTATCTCCGGCACATGCTGGTGGTCAAACGCCTTATATACACTCATATTATTGTTCCGCCAGCTGAAGTGAGTGGTAGAAGAGGGCTTTACACCCGCACCGGTACTCCCGGTAATGGCATTCACCATTACATCCTCATTCAGCATCAGGTTCTTGGCCAATGGTAACAATCCCAGCTGGATACAGGTAGCAAAACACCCCGGATTGGCTACATATTTCGCCTTGCAGATAGCCCGGCGGTTCAGCTCCGGCAATCCGTAAAGGAATTCATGATCCTCACTCCTGATCCGGTAATCCATAGAGAGGTCGATCACCTTTAAATGTTCCGGAAGCGTGTGGCTCTCCATAAACTTACGGGTATCCCCGTGAGCCGTACAGAAATAGAGCAGGTCAATCTCATCCAGCGGTAACTCATCGGTAAAGACCAGATCGGTCTCCCCGTAAAGCCCGGCGTGTACATCGGTAATTTTGTTACCCGCATTGCTGGTACTGTTCACAAACACCAGCTCTACATCCGGATGGTTGATCAGCAGGCGGATCAGCTCACCGGCCGTATAACCGGCTCCCCCTATTATACCAGTTTTAATCATATATTATCCTGTTTACCGTTCTTCTTCTGATTGGCATAATAGACCCGTAAAGGAGTAGAGAGAACCGTGGTGAACCCTTTGGCATCCTCAGCCGTCCAACCCTTCTGTACCTCCCCATATTCGCCGAAATCGGTTTTCACCAGGTCGAACGGAGAATCCACTCCCACCAATGTATAGCTGTAAGGACGCAGGATCACACGGACTGTTCCGGTCACGTTACGCTGCGAACTCTCCAGCATGGCCTCAATATCACGCATCACCGGCTCCAGGTACTGGGCCTCGTGCAGGAACATACCGTACCAGTTGGCAACCTGGTCTTTCCAGTACTGCTGCCACTTGCTCAGGGTATGTTTCTCCAGCATCTTGTGTGCGTTAATGATCAGCATCGGAGCAGCCGCCTCAAAACCCACACGCCCTTTGATACCGATGATCGTATCTCCGATATGCATATCCCGGCCAATACCATATTTACTTCCGATCTCCTCTACTTTATTGATCGCTTTCACCTTATCGGTAAATACCTCTCCGTTGACCGCGCTCAGTTCACCCTTTACAAACTCCAGCTCCAGGGTCTCGGTGCCCTCAGCTGTAACCTGCGACGGATAAGCCTCCTCCGGAAGCGTCTGGTCAGACTGCAACGTCTCTTTACCACCGATGGATGTTCCCCATAGACCTTTGTTGATCGAGTACTCCATCTTGACAAAGTCAGCTTCGTATCCGTGCTCTTTCAGGTAATTGATCTCATATTCACGGGTCAGTACCATATCGCGGGTCGGAGTAATGATCTTAATACCCGGTGCCAGTACCTCAAAAGTAAGGTCGAAACGGATCTGGTCGTTCCCGGCTCCCGTACTACCGTGGGCAATAGCATCCGCACCGATCTCACGGGCATACTCCGCAATAGCAATAGCCTGGAAAATACGCTCCGAGCTTACGGATATCGGGTAAGTACCGTTACGCAGTACATTCCCGTAGATCATATATTTAATGCTTTTGTTATAATAATCCTGGGTTACATCCAGCGTCGCATGCTGTACGGCTCCCAGCCTGTAGGCTTTCTCCTCAATGGATTTCAGCTCTTCGGGGCTGAACCCTCCGGTATTGGCTATGGCAGTATACACTTCATAACCCTTCTCTTTAGCAAGGTACATGGCGCAGAAAGAGGTATCCAACCCTCCGCTAAATGCCAAAACAACTTTTTCTTTCATGCTATTGTTTTTTAATGTTTTCCAGTTACTCAATCCATATCTTCAAAATCTTCCGGATGGAGGGTCTTCTCAATCTCCTCGATCCTTTTACAACGGGGATCCTCCGGATCGTACAACATACCGGTACAGATACAATATTTACGCTCCGTACGAACCAGTACATCGTGATTAATACACCCTTTACACCCCCGCCAGAAAGCCTCATCGTCGGTAAGTTCCGCAAACGTTACAGGCACATACCCCAGCTCCGCATTGAGTTTCATCACCGCACTACCCGAGGTAAGACTGAACAGCTTTGCATGCGGCCATCGCCTGCGCGCCAGCTGAAAAGCCTTGTGTTTAATACGTTTGGCCAATCCGCACCGGCGGAACTTCTCGGCCACAATAAGCCCTGATGTAGCGACATACTGCTTGTTACCCCACGATTCAATATAGCTGAAGCCGGCAAACTCCCCGTCTGCCAGGGCTATTACCGCCTTCCCCTCTTTCATCTTCTGGGCCACATATTCATGCGTACGTTCGGCAATCCCTGTGCCCCGTACCTTGGCAGCAGCCCGGATGGTATCCAGAATTGTATCTGCATACACTTCGTGAGAAGTATCGGCCACCATAACATCAATTTTAATATCCATTTCTTTGCTGAAAATTGAATAAAAAGTCTGCAATTCAGATTAAGCAATATTGGGAATGACCTGTTTGAGGAACCCCTTCACTCTTTCGGGCGAAGCCCCCTCCCGAAGTACCAGCATAATGGTATCATCCCCGGCAATGGTACCCAGGATATCTTCTCCCTCCCGGTTATCAATATCGTACGCCAGGCTACTGGCATAGCCGGGACGGGTCCGTATCACCGCAATATTCCCGGAAAAAGAGAGGGAGATAAACCCGTTACTCATCGTCATTTCACTGGCACGCTGTCCGGTCACCCTTTTATACAGAATGTCATTCGGCAATACATAGATATACTTACCGTTCATGTTAGCAGCCTTGGCTATCTTAAGCTGCTTCAGGTCACGGGAAAGAGTTGCCTGTGTCAGGTCGAACCCCTCTCCGGCAAGTTCCCGGAGCAATTCCTCCTGGCTTCCGATCTCCTTACTGGAGATGATCATCTTGATCGCTTCTAAACGGGATGCTTTCTTTTTCATCTTGTATAATTATTCCAATAAGGCTGCAAAATTATGCATTCTTTTGAATATACAACGCGTTTATCACACTTTTTATGCAAGGAAATGAATATTTTTATCCATTTTCCCGTAAAGATAACGTTTATTTGAATAGGAATCCATTAAAAACGGATAAGATTACATACTTATCACCCCTGCCGCAATAGCATAAAACGACCAAAAGTCGTACTTTCGTAACCGGTAAATATTCAACGTGTATCCTATTTATGAACATATGAAAAACAGAAGATCAGAACTGCTCCTATTTTTATTACTTGTATGCGGTACCCTTCCGGCCCAGCAGACCGGATGGCCCGAACTAAGCACAGAAGCCCGTCCCGGTGCCCGCTGGTGGTGGATGGGAAGTGCCGTAGACGAAGAGAACCTCACCTGGAACCTCGAAGAGTACGCCTCCAAAGGGCTGGGAACCGTGGAGATCACCCCTATATACGGTGTACAGGGCAACGATGCCAACGACATCTCCTTCCTCTCCCCCCGGTGGATGGATGTGTATAAACATACCGTTGCCGAAACCGACCGGCTGAATATGGCTACCGATATGAATACAGGGACCGGATGGCCCTTCGGCGGCCCCGAAGTATCCCTTGAAGATGCAGCCACCAAACTCATTACCCGGCAATACAGGGTACAGGGAGGTACAAAACCGGCTATCCTTATTGAGGTAGAAGATGAAAAGGACAAACCCTATGCTACCTTATATAAGGTTATGGCCTATGGCCCCAAAGGTAAGATCATCGAGATCACAGACAAAGTGACCGGTGAAGGAGAGATCAACTGGAAAGTGCCCAAAGGCGAGTGGACCCTTATTGCCGCCTTTAACGGAAAGACCCGCCAGCAGGTGAAAAGAGCCGCTCCCGGAGGAGTAGGCTATGTAATGGACCACCTCTCCCAAAAGGCTGTAAGTAACTATCTCTCCCGTTTCGGGAAAGCATTCGATACCTCCGGAGCCTCCTATCCCCGTTACTTCTTCAACGACTCTTACGAAGTGTACGGAGCCGACTGGACCCCCGACTTCTTCGAACAGTTCGAAATACGCCGCGGATACAAACTGGAGAACCACCTGCCCGAATTCCTGAGTGAAGACGCTGCCAACGAGACCACCCGCCGTATCATCTCCGATTACCGCGAAAACATGGGAGAACTCCTGCTGGAGAACTTCACCCGGCAGTGGACAGAGTGGGCCCACCAACACGGCAGCAAAACCCGCAACCAGGCACACGGTTCCCCCGGCAACCTGATCGATATTTACGCAACGGTCGATATACCGGAGTGCGAAGGTTTCGGCCTCTCTGAATTTGGTATCAAAGGATTGCGCAACGACACCCTGAACCGGAAGAACGACTCAGACCTCTCTATGCTGAAATATGCCTCTTCCGGCGCCCATATAGCCGGAAAACGGCTCACCTCCTCCGAAACATTCACCTGGCTTACCGAACATTTCCGTACCTCGCTCTCCCAGGCAAAACCCGACCTCGACCTGATGTTCGTTTCCGGTGTCAACCACATCTTTTTCCACGGTATCACCTACTCTCCCCGCCAGGCAGCCTGGCCGGGCTGGAAATTCTATGCCTCTGTCGATATGAGCCCCACCAATACCATCTGGCGGGATGCCGGTCCCTTCTTCGACTACATCAGCCGCAGCCAGTCTTTCCTGCAAATGGGCGAACCGGATAACGATTTCCTGGTCTACCTGCCCGTGTACGATATGTGGAGCAAAGAAGATAAAGGCAGGTTGCTATTATTCGATATTCACAGCATGGAGAAAAGGGCTCCTAAATTTATTGAGACCATCCATACCATCAGCGAAAGCGGATACGATGTAGACTATATTTCAGATAACTTTATCCGTACCACCCAATGCGTGGGCGGCCTGTTACAAACCTCCGGAGGAACCCGCTACAAAGCCATTATTGTACCGGGTGTAGAACTGATCCCGGAAGATGTACTGGAACATCTGCTGGAACTGGCCGAAGCAGGAGCCCAGCTGGTATTTACGGAGAACTATCCGGAAGATGTACCGGGATTTGCCCGCCTCGAAGAGCGCCGCACCCGTTTACAGGCCCTGAAAAGCAAACTACCGGAAACCCACTTCGGCGAAACCCTTGTTTCCGGATTCGGCAAAGGAAAGATCATTACCGGCAGTGATTATGCCAACACCCTGGCAGCTACCGGCGTAGCCCCGGAAGAGATGAAGACCACCTACGGCCTGAGTGCCATCCGCCGCAACAACCCGGACGGACACCACTACTTTATCTCCTCCCTCCAACCCAACGACGTACAGGCCTGGATCACCCTGGCAGTCCCGGCAAGATCCGCTATGTTCTTTGACCCGATGACCGGAAAAACAGGCAAGGCACAGGTACGTACTACCAATGGAAAAACAGCGGTCAAAATAGACCTCCGCTCCGGAGAGTCCCTTATCCTGAAAACATTTAGCCAGGCAGATGTGAATGTAACCGCCTGGAATTACTGGAAAGAAGAAGGCACCCCGGTCATCCTTTCAGAAGGCTGGAAACTCAGCTTTGTAGAGAGCGATCCGGAAATTGAAGGAGAATTTGAGATCGGCGCCCCGGTCTCCTGGACTGAACTGGATATCCCGGAAGCCCAGGTGAACAAAGGAACCACCCTTTACACCACACGCTTCGAACTACCGGCAGGAGTATCCGATAACTGGATACTTGATTTAGGGGATGTGCGTGAAAGTGCCCGTGTCCGGATCAATGGGAAAGAAGCCGGTACCCTCTATGCAGTACCCTACCGGACAGAAGTAGGAGCCTATCTGCAACCGGGAACCAATACCCTGGAGATAGAGGTGACCAACCTGCCCGCCAACCGCATCGCAGATTACGACCGCCGGGACATCCCATGGAGGATATTCAAAGAGATCAATGTGGTAGATAACCGTTACCAGGTAACCAAATATGGGAACTGGGAACCCGTAGAGAGCGGATTGTTAGGTAAAGTACAACTGATCCCCGTGACCCGGGAATAAACCATAGATTGTAGATAAGTAACGTGAAGAGAGCCCCGGAGGAATAAACACCTACCCGGGGCTCTCTGTTTCCCGTCACTCCATCATTTTTTGCTTCTTCTTTTCACGGTAAGCATAGTATTCGGCAGGCTGGGTGATCTCTTTATAGTGTCTGATCTCAAAAAGCCATCCTTTATAAACCGGCTTTTTGGTGATATACTTCAACTGCTCCAGGTTATCTATAATACGGGTAACCTTACCCGCGTAAATCCCGGTAATACGCGCCAAATACCGGTAACTCACCAGCACCTCTCCCGGCTTGCATACATAATCCCGGTGCTGATACTCCACTTCGTATTCACTGTAACAGGCTAAAGAGAAGAGAGCTCCATATACATATCCCATTTCCCGGTCCATATCCTCTTTACAATACATCCAGTATAACAGGATCCGGGGAAGCGTAATATACCCCTGTGAAAGCATCAATGCCAACAAATTATCGTCTAACGGTATACGCCTCATAACCAAATAGTTGCAAACTTTTTACCCCTAAACAAACCACGTAACATATTGTATCTCAGAGAGTAGCATAAATTTCCTACCAGGTACCGGTACGAAAATGAAGCACAGAAGCGATTTTCACATAAGTCTATTAAATAAAAATAAAATAATACCGGAAAAAACAATTTCTTTTGAAATTGGAAAGAGAAGAGTCTGTTTCATATCCATTCATCTGTTAAAGGTTAGTAGAACAAAGATACGATCCCGGGAGAAATTATGCAAGAAAAAAGAGAGATCCCCCCCTCCGGGAGAAGAAACAGGAATCCTCTTTTTTTCAGGAAATCTGACTCTAAAAAAGTACAGGGCCGACTAAAAAAAGTACTGAACGGTGCAAAGAAAAGTACAGAGCGGTGTAGAAAAAAGTATAGAATCCGTTTTTCCGGTCTGCCCACCCCATACAACCGGACCAGCGAAAAAAACAGAGGAATATTTCAGGTTTTATGTTATCTTTGTAAACAAGTTCCCACTCAAATAAAAGACAGGATGAAAAACAGCTCACTCTTACTTCTTACAGCATTACTCTTACTGGCAGGTTGCGGAAAGAAAAGCAGTCCGGTTACTATCAGCGGAACCGTAAACGGTGCAGCGGGCAACGAGCTCTACTACTCCATTCCGTTGAAGGGTACCTCTTTCCCCTATTTCCAGGATACGCTCTTTTTAGACCCTTCCGGAGGATTTATCCTGGAAACAGAGACCGATGCGCCGGTCTTTATCACCTTCCGGCTTCCGGAAACATCCATCCCGAAAGGAGAATATACCTACCGGGAAATGACCCTGCCCGTTATGCCCGGACAATCTCTTACGCTTACGATCAACCGGGAAGAGGGAGCCGCCTCCTTCGTAGCACAGGGAGAATATGCAGAAGCGGTCAATGCCTATATGGGGCTTCCGGTCCCTCCCTATTTTTATAACTTTGAAAGAATTTTCCATCATTTAGCCCCCCAGGAGATAGTGGACACTACTGCCATCCTGAAAGAGGAAGATATGAAGCCGTTCAGGCGTATGAAAGAGAACGGGACTATCCCCGCAGAGATGTACCGGCTCATAGCAGCGGACAGAGATTGTTACTATGCTCTGGCCGCTACTTACGCATATATGGGCCAGGTCAGGGATTTTACCCTTCCCGACTCTTTACGAAGTGTATGGCTGGATATATACCGGCAATACCCTCCTGACGAAAATACCCGGATCGCCTCTCCCTCCTGGCCGGACTATGCATACTTTTTTATAAACAGTCTCCCCTATTTCACGGAGGGGATCACCCGGGAAACCCTGCAAAACCTGCACCGGGAGGGCAGGATCCATACATTTTTCCTGGAACAGGCCCGGGAGAGACTTTCGGGCCAAAGACTGGAGTACTACACAGCCTTCTATCTGTTCCAGGAGGGGTTTCAGAAGAACTACGAAAAAGAGCTTATCGGGCTGTATGACCGGTTTACAGAGGAGTATCCCCGGAGCCCCTACATTCCTTTTATTAAAAAAGAGATAGAAGAGATCCGCCTTTACCACGAAAAGATAAGCGATCCGGTGAAAGAGAGCATCCGGATCCCGGATGATCAGGAAAATATCTCTTCCTTGTCAGAAGCACTGGCTCCTTTCAAAGGAAAAAAGGTATATATAGATGTGTGGGCAACCTGGTGCGGGCCCTGCAAAAGAGAGTTCGCCTTCAAAGAACCTTTTCACCAATGGCTGACAGAGCATGGCTATGAGCTGTTATATATCTCGATCGATGAAGAGAGTGCGGAGAACAAATGGCTGGAGATGATGAGATACTACGACCTGGAAGGGTACCACATACGGGCCTCAGAAGCGTTGGAAGCCGACCTATACCGGATCTATGACCAGAACGGTACGCTGATGATCCCCTGGTATATGGAGATAGATAAAGAGGGGAATATCCGGGAAAGGCATGCCCGTAAGCCTTCTGAAATAATAGCAGCAGACCAAGGAGAATAAAATATGGATATACGGATTGAAGCGATTAACGAATCACACTTTGAGAAACTCCTGAAATTGTTCCGGGAGTTCGCAGTGTTTGAAAAAGTACCGGAAAAGATGGTGAATACTACTCAGCAGATGCAGTAAGAAAAAGAGTATATTCAGGGATTGGTGGTTTTAAACGGGAAAAATGAAACTATGGGATATGTAACTTTCTTTTTTGCCCGGTATACCTGGTCGGGTAAAGCGTTGTATATGGACGATCTTTACATCCGTCCCACATTTCGGGGTAAAGGATTAGGAACAAAACTGATTGACAAAGTGATACAATATGCTAAGGAGAACAACTGCCATAAATTAAGGTGGCAGGTATCAGACTGGAATGAGCCTGCCATCCGGTTTTATAAGAATTTAGGGGCCAACATCGATACAGTGGAAAGAAACTGCGATTTACTCCTGGAGTAAAGAACCTTCATGGCACTTTATCCATCTGTACCAGGAGTTTCCTAAAAAAATGATAGATGAGAACAAAATCTGATTTTTATTACTATGTAGCAAATAAAAAGAGGATGTATTCAAATACACCCTCTTTATTAATCATTTATTCAATAGCTTCTTTTGCTTTCTTCTTAGTAGGAGCCTTTTTTGCCGGTTCTTTCTTTGCAACCGGTGGCTTCTTCTCAGCAACAGGAACAGCAGCTTTCTTTTCAGCTTCTTTCTTTTTAGCCAGCTTTGTTTCCAAAGTTTCTACCTTATGGGTGAGGGATTCAATCTCCTGTCCCTGGTTCTTAATGGTAGTAAGCAGGGAATTCAGCTCTTCGTTGTCAATATCTTCCGGATAAAGGGAATTGACTCTCTTGATAAAGTCGCCCAGAATGTTCATGTAGTTAGTAAAGGCGTCGTAGGGAGAGTCGTAAATACCCCGGTAGAAACCGACATTAGAGGGCTTGGTGGTCATAAAACGGAAGTTATTACTGGCCTGCAGGTAATCCCAGTCCTGCTTGATGCGGCGGTCGTTACACAGGTGTACCCGCTCTACCACACTATACAATTTATTGAAAGCTTCGCGTTGCAATACATTTCCTAACCATACGCTGACATCTCTCTCTTCATCTACCCAGGATACAGGGTGATTGGCATCAATGGCAGCCACCGATTTCAGTTTGCCGATCACTTCGGAAGGGGTAGAGAAGGTAATACCTTTCTCTTTGGCACAGGCGGGAAGGGCTTTAAAGAACTCCAGGATGTTGGAAGAGAGGGGTTGGAAAATACCCAGTGCCGAAAGCTCCATAAAGATATTGTAAACCTGCTCCTCTTCCGGATAACCGGCAATCCAGTCGATGTATTTATCGGCAAAGAGGGGATATTCACTCCAGTCGGAGTTGGAGAAGCGAAGCCCGATATCATCCGAAAGTTTGAAGTCGCGCAACAACAGCTTCAGGTTAGGAGCCATGTTACAATGGTATACATAATGAGGACTTTTCCACCCCAGAACGTGTTTGGCTCCCTCGGTTAGCATGCTTTTGAAGCCCATAGCCGATACCTGCGCACCGATCTCGTCGGTATAGATAAGACTGGAGTTACGGAACACTTTGGGCGCTTTTCCGAAAAGTTGTTTGATCTTATCGCTCATACGCATCACCTCTTCACGGAAGCAATCTTCGTTCGCCAGGGAAGAGAGGCCGTGTGAGTAAGGTTCAGCCAGGAATTCACAGCAACCGGTATCGTTCAACTGGTGAAGCAGGTCTACAACGGCAGGTGCATAGATCTCAAGTTGTTCCAGGGCAACTCCGGAAATGGAAAGAGCTACTTTAAAGTACCCGTTTGAGTTCTTTGCCATCTCCACCAGGGTGGTAAGAGCGGGAATATAAGAGCGCTCTGCAATGTCATTGATACTGGATTCGTTGGCAAAATCATCGTAGTAATAGTGATCCAGGCCGATATCAAAGAAGCGGTAACGTTTCAGATGGACGATCTGGTGTATTTCAAAATAGAGGCATATTGTTTTCATATATATTGGAGTTTTACAGTTAACTAATAATTTTTCAGAACTTCGCCGTAGATACCACGCACTTTGTAACCTACATTTTCCCAGACGATCTGGTCTACCTCCCGTTTTCCTTCGTCACGGAGGTGTTCATACATAGCCGGATAGGTACAGATGGAGTAAATAGCATCTGCCATAGCCTGTATATCCCAGTAATCGGTTTTAATGCAGTTGTCCAGGATCTCGGCACAACCGGACTGCTTGGAGATAATGGTAGGTACACTTACCTGCATCGCCTCCAGCGGAGAGATACCGAAGGGTTCGGAGACTGACGGCATGATATAGACATCACTGGCCTTCAGTACTTCGTATACCTGTTTGCCCTTCATAAAGCCCGGAAAGTGGAACCGGTCTGCAATGCCTCTTTCGGCAACCAGACGGATCATCTGGTCCATCATATCTCCGTTTCCGGCCATGACAAAACGTACATTCTTTGTTTTGGCCAGTACCATAGCGGCAGCCTCTACAAAATATTCGGGACCTTTCTGCATGGTGATACGTCCCAGGAAGGTAACGATCTTTTCTCCCGGTTTCCTGTGTGGAACAATATCCAGGATCTCCTGCGAAATAGGAGAGACTGCATTGTGTACAATCGAAACTTTGCGGGGGTCCTGGTGGTATTTATAAATAACCGTCTGCCGGGTAAGTTCACTGACACACATAATGTGGTCGGCGTGGTCCATCCCGTTCTTCTCAATGGAATAGACGGTAGGATTCACATTGCCGCGGCTGCGGTCAAAATCGGTGGCATGTACATGAATGACCAGCGGCTTACCGGAGATCATCTTCGCATGAATACCGGCGGGATAGGTAAGCCAGTCGTGCGAGTGGATGATCTCAAACTCCTGCTGCCGGGCTACCACGCCTGCTACAATGGAATAGTTATTGATCTCTTCGTGGAGATTATCCGGATAACGTCCGGAAAACTCAATGCAACCCAGGTCGTTGGTATGCAGATAGTTAAAATCGGCATAGATATGGTCTCTCAGATCGTAGTAGAGTTGCGGGTCCATATAGGAGCCTACCCGGCTCTTTACATACTCCCAGTTCACATCTTTCCACACAACCGGAGTACTGTTCATCCCCAGGATACGCAGGAAACTCTGGTCTTCGTCACCCCAGGGTTTGGGAATACAGAATGTGATCTCCAGGTCGGATTGTTGGGACATTCCTTTGGTTAAACCGTAACTCGCAGTTCCCAAACCTCCCAGGATATGAGGGGGGAACTCCCATCCAAACATTAATACTTTCATCTTAGTTCCTCCTCTTATAAATTATATTTACTTAAAAGCTTTAATATACGCAGGATCTCGGCTACATTCATAGCAAAAGAGATAGCTCCCCTTCCTCTAAAAGGCGGATTTCCGTCAAAAAGCTCAGGAATAGAACCGATACAGTGAGTGGTCATTTCCTCTTCAAAACCGATCAGGTGTCGTTCTACAAACGACAGGCCACTCATTTTATAGATACGCAGGTAAGCCTCCATATAAAATCCCATCAGCCAGGGCCAGGCCGTACCCTGGTGGTAAGCATAATCGCGCTGGGTCTGGGGACCTACGTAATTGGGGTTGTATCCGCCGCTCTTGGGACTTAAGGAGCGCAATCCTTTGGGAGTAAGAAGCTCTTTGGTAACCACATCCAACACCTGTTTTTTCTGTTTTACATCCAGCGGGGAGTAGTCGAAAGCAACGGTAAATATCATGTTGGGGCGTACACTCCAGTCCATCATATTACCATCTACATAATCGAGCAGGTAACCATACTCATTCCGGAAGGTCTCTACAAAAGAGGTAGCAGTGACGGAAGCCAGTTCATCCAGCGAATCGGCCAGGATGGTATTTCCCCCTTCACGGTTCAGGTCTGCCACAAAACGCAGGGCATTATACCACAGGGCATTGATCTCTACAATATAACCGGTACGGGGAACAATGGGTTTCCCGTTCACAGTAGAGTTCATCCAGGTAACGGGTTTCTCTTTGCCATCCGTATAGAGGAGTCCGTTAGCATGCAAGAAGAGATTATTGTGTTTCCGCCTGCGGATAAAATCGATGATCTCTTCCAGTAACAAGCCATATTTCTCGCGGCACTGCTGGCGGGAGGTCTCTTTGGCATATTGCTGCAAAGCCCAGACAGCCCAGAGCAGGACATCGGGATCTTCCATCTCATAGATCTTACCGACTAAAGGAAGATCGTTCATATAGCCCTGGATAGACTCCCGGGCTGTTTCCATGACATCTTCAAATTCAGAGACTTCGTCTACTGCCAGGGTGAGTCCGGGCAGGGAGACAAAGAGGTCACGGGCCCTGCATTTAAACCAGGGATAACCGGCCAGTATATAATGTTTACCCTCCTGCTTGTTATGGAACTGGTGGGCGGAGTTCTTCAGGCAGTTGTAAAAACTGTCCCGGGGGGTACGCTCCTCTACCTCTTTTTCAAACAGGCGCTTTAACTGGCGGGTATTTGCTTCGGAGATACCGGCAGAGAAGACTACACTCTCTCCTTTTTTAATACTTACTTCAAAATATCCCGGTACATAGAGGTCTTCGTTGAAGTAATACCCTCTCTCCTGCTCTTTCGGATATTCAATGCCTTTATACCAGTCGGGCATAAAGTGGAATTCGCTCTTTTTGTTGAGCTGCATGTAAAGTTCCGGATAGGAAGGATACATACGTGTTTTGATGCCGTTCTCTATCTCCTGGTATTCCCGGTTGGCCTGCATATTCTCATGGGTATACTCTCTTACACTACGGAATGCAAGGAAAGGACGGAAACGAAGAATAGTGGGAGAATGTGCGTCGACCAGTGTATAACGGATCAGGATGCGGTTTTCATGGTGTACAAAGACTTTTTCTTTGGTAAGGACCACCCCGCCTACGCGGTACGTGGTAACAGGAACTTTTTCACAATCAAAACTACGGATGTATTTATGCCCGTTCGGGCTATAGTGATCTCCATTGTATTTATGAAGCCCCAGGTTAAACTCTGCACCGTGTTGTACGACTGTTTCATCAAGCGAAGAGAGAAATACATGGTTCTCATCATCCAGTTCCGGGACAGGAATTACAAAAAGTCCATGGTATTTCCTCGTGTTACAATCTACAATCGTGGTACAGTGATAAGCCCCCGATTTATTAGTCCGGAGGATCTCTCGTGGTAAAGATTCCTCCAGATTAACCATCAGAGTCTTGTCGAAATGTAAGTAACTCATAGTTGTCTTTTATTTAAGGATTATATAACGTGTGTGCTGATAACATTTTTTATTAG
>JAJQBG010000264.1 GCA_021203405.1 Bacteroides sp. | reverse complement strand
TGTTTGAAAAATTTTTATTGATAATCCTTGCTAATTGCTTTTATCATTTTATTAATCGTATATTAAATCTACCTCTTGTCTTCTTTTATACCAGGGGGTGATTGAAACCTCTGTAGAGATATAGCGGTTGTCCCAATCATAGATACCTGTACCGGGTCCGGTTATGGAACTGATGGTTACGGTGTACATATTGTTACGGACCACTCCATAATATCCATAATTCTCTACCGGATTTGTACTGTTACTTATCTTGCCGAAATGCCGGATGGGTATGTGATATTTATTTAACCCCAACGGGTGGTAGGTAACATTGTTATAAGTGCGATACAACTCTTTAGTGGTTCCGGGAAGCTGTGAACTGCGAAAGTTGAATGCCCCGGAAACATTGTTATTATAATCTGTTTGTATCTTTTTTATGGTTTCTTCCAGAAGTTTGATCCATACATTCTCCGTTTCATTCCCTATTCCTTCCAGATAGGGGAAACCTGTTTCCAACCAATGTGCTGCTTGCTGGTGAGTGAATATTCTCCAGTTTGTTTCATCCGCACTATTCGTTAACAGGCAGGAGTAATAATTGCGGTTCGGATCATTTTCATTATTCAAATCATTGGGATCCCAGAGTAGTTCGGGATAGATTAAATGGGTTTCAAGTACTATTCTTGTGATATAATCATTCCTGTTAGGATCACTTTGGGTTTGCACGTCCATAGTGTTTTCAAAAACATATTGGAATGTGGTTGATGTGGGATCACTGTTAGTTTCAGATATCCATGTAGAATAGGGTATTATATCGCCTGTTTGCCACACGTAAAACTGATTGGTGGTGTTTTGGCTTAATATGAAATTAGGATCTTCTGCATAGATATCTTTTCTGGCAGCACCTTTGGGACTGTTTGCTTCGCTCTCCTGCGTGCCATCCGCCAGTCTGGCAAACTTACGGATGAGATAGGTGCTTTTGTTGGTTGCATCGAGATACCATTTCACGGGTCTGTTTTTATCCAAAACAACTCCACCGGGATAAATTTGCACGCCGTTTTTGTGCTCTTTTACAGCTACTTTTGCCAATAGCCGGTCAAGATTGAC
Organism: Bacteroides sp.; assembly: GCA_021203405.1. GTDB lineage: Bacteria > Bacteroidota > Bacteroidia > Bacteroidales > Bacteroidaceae > Bacteroides. Next base: position 2,196 of record JAJQBG010000264.1, on the reverse strand, counting down.
ATGTACAGGAGCGGCCTCGGCAGCCTCTATAGTGGATTGCAGGGTAGCGGGTGAAATGGAGATCAACCCGTTGGCATTACTCATAAAAAACAGGGGAGTGTTTGCCTGGTTTTCGTATCCTCCGAACATCTGTGTAGTTAGTTCTATGTTTCTGCCATCCAAGGCGTTAGTAAGATCGGATAAAAGAGTTCCTACCTCTATAGAAAGTGTTCCAAAAAGTGTTGCAGGCGGATTGGCAAGGACTGCCATTTTATATGCTTTCTTTTCTACAAGCTGCGCAGCGGTCTGAAATTTGTTTGTTCCTGATTTATTTTCAAGGATAACCTCTGCATCTTTGTTGAAAAAGTTCTGTAGAGCAGTGTTCCCGTTTCTGTAGTTTTGGATATCCAATACAAATTTATAGTCAAGTGTATCCTTTTCATTGTATAATAAGATCCAGACCTGATTCACACGGTATTCCCAGGGTTCTATTTCCTCTATTTCCGCTCTTAATGCGGCTGATGCATAGGTATCGAGGCTGATAGAGAAATATCCTTCTTCTCTCTTATTCTGACCTGTTCCTGAGATCTGGTCATTGATACTCTCAATACAGGATATCAGTAACATGGACGGGAAAAGAAGCAGAAACAGGATTCCGGATATATAGGATGGTTTTCTTTTCATTTGTTTTTTTATTATCCTCTACGGTCGTTTTTTATTTGCTCTCCAGATATAAGTCGAGTTCTCTCATGTTTTCCTGAGCAGTTACATTGCCTGCTTCTATTGCTTTCCGGAAATAGCTTCTTGCCTGATCAAAATTTCCTTTTTTCACATAGGCTATACCGAGATTATTGTATGCTTCGGAGGTATTTATTTTTTGAAGTCTTTCTATGGCTTTATCCAATGCGCCTGTTTCTATTTCCTGTACCGCTGCGTTTGAATTGGCTACCGGATCTGTCGGGAATAGACGAACAGCTATGTCAAATATGCGATTGAAGTCTTCACTACCTTTTGAATAGGTATTGGCTACTAAAAACATTTCATTGAGACTTAAATGCTGGGGTTTGGTTTTAACGATATCTTTTGCCTCCTCTACATCGAATGCCCGGGCTACATAGGAAAATGTGTACTCTATCCGGCGAAGAGGGGGATAATATTGATTCAATAAGGTTCTGTAGGTCTCGCCTCGGTTGAGTTTATGCAGTTGGTCTTTTCTACGTGAGACATTTTCATTTTCTTCAATAATTCTGATCACTGCTTCACGATCGGCCAAAAAAGATGTTTTCACACTTTCTGCCAATCCATCCCAGTCTTCTCCTTTCCAGTCTGCTTGAACAATGGATGGTTGTATATGGTGTGCATTTACCAGATAATTGACAAATGAATAGGTACGTTTTTTAGAGAGTTCGAGATTGGAATTGAAATCTCCTTCAGGAGAAGCGTATCCCACTACTTGCATGGATTGAACGGTGAGGTTCTCGTCTTTCCTGATCTCTGTAACTTTCTGGTCTACTTCCCGGAATATAGTTGCATTGTTCTCAAAATCCCGCAGGAGTTCGTGTCTTCCAACTTTAAAATTAAGATGGGCTGCGTATGTTTCGCTCCTGCGCTTAATAGGTTCCGCCTCCGGCATTACATATTGGAGTTCAAAAACGGGTATATATACAGGAGGTAGTATTCTGTCTGAAAGAATTAACTCAGTTGCTTCGGGTCCGCATTTGGCACAACCACTCACTTGTTCCCAACAAAGCAGTCTGGCATTGCGCATCCACTCTTCATAGGGAACTGTCAGTTGCAGGACATAGAGCGGAGTTTGCCGGTTTTTATGGATTATATTTAATAAGGTTTCGTCTCCATCAGGCAAATAAAACTCTTTTTGTCTTTTTACTACTTTATTGCGGATGGTACCTGATATCAGAATAGGGTTAAAGATGTATTCTCTGGACATATCTTTTGCCTGCAACACGGGTATATGTGATACCAGCAACTGTTTGGATATTTGCAGAGAATTAACATCAACATTCAGGTTTATGCATAGCTGATCGTCTTGCCGGAAGATGGTAACGTCTTTGTATTGTATTTCTCCGGTATACGAGGGCTGGCTTTTTGCTGTTAAAATACAACAAAAGCATAGGCTTAGCAATAGATACTGTTTTATATAAAGCTCACTCATTATTTATAGGAAGTTTACTTATTATACGATAGCTTATCTAATAA
>JAJQBG010000165.1 GCA_021203405.1 Bacteroides sp. | reverse complement strand
GTTATATATACAAAGGGCGTGCCAGAAAATGATTATTTTATTTAAGTAGCTGATAAATAATGAATTGTTCTCTTAGGAAAAAATGTGGAAGGTGGAGAAATATGTAGAAGAAGTGTGGAAAAATTCCACACTATTGTGGGGAATTACAGATCAATGCCGTATTGATGAAGTTTGTTATAGAGCGTCTTCCTGTCTATTCCCAGTAACTTAGCAGCTTTACTTTTATTATAACCTACCCGTTGCAAGGCTGTTTTGATCTGTTCCATTTCCGATTGAGTATTGTGCAAAAGCAATTCGGTCGTTTCCCTGGGGCTGGTTACTATTTCAGGACCAATCTCGTTTAATGTAATAAAGCGTCCCTGTGCCAGCAGCGTAGCCCGTTTTATGAGGTTCTTCATTTGCCGGATATTACCCGGCCACCAGTAGGCCAGAAGTGCTTCAGTCGTTTCCGGATCAAACCCGATCAGTTCTTTCCCCAATTCTTTATTGGAAAGATCCAGGAAGAAATTCGCAAAGAGAAGAATATCTTCTCTCCGTTCTTTCAGAGAGGGAATATGGAGGGTGAACTCATTAATACGATGATAAAGATCCTCCCTGAAATTACCTCTGGTAATCGCCTCTTCCAGGTTTTCATTGGTGGCAGAGATCAGACGGATATCCACCTCGATCTCTTTATGGGAGCCGATAGGCCGGATGCGCCGTTCCTGAAGTGCCCTTAGTAACTGGATCTGTATATCATAACTCAGGTTCCCGATCTCATCCAGGAAAATAGTTCCACCGTTGGCTGCAACAAAAGCCCCTGTTTTATCAGAAAGCGCTCCGGTAAACGAGCCTTTGATATGCCCGAAAAATTCAGAAGCTGCCAGCTCTTTGGGAATAGAGCCACAATCAATGGCAATAAAAGGCTTATCCGCCCGTTTACTGGAGTGATGGATCCGGTGAGCCACATACTCTTTACCCGTACCACTGGCACCATTGATCAGAACCGACATATTGGTAGGAGCTACCAATCCTACATAACTATATAGTTGTTTGGCCGGATCACTTTTTCCCTCAATGAAATCAGACTCCCGGAATGTACTGGCCGGGATCTTTTTTGCAGTTTTCTCTTTAACAGGAGCAGTAGGAGAAAGCCGGTCATTATGAAGCGCATCCTCTATCTTCTTCAGTAACTCTTCCGGATTCACCGGCTTGGCAATATAATCACTTGCTCCCAGCTTAATAGCCTGAACTGCCGTCTGAATATCAGCATATCCCGTCATAATAATAAGAGGAATCACCTCTCCGGTCTCGTTCATCCATTTCAACAGGTTCAGACCATCTCCGTCGGGCAGACGAAGATCAGAAAGAAGCAGTGCCGGACTGTGTTCTTTGATCTCCTCTTTTGCCCGTGATATAGTACTGGCAGAATATACCGTATAACCCTTTTTACTTAACCAGGTTTGCAGCATCATTCCGAAAGTAATATCATCTTCTATGATAAGAATGGTCTTCATCTTGCTCGTTTATGAAAACACAAAGATAATTTTATTTCAGCATAGTATCCCTATCTGTAAAGGTTTTCTCAAGACCTTTTAACAGAGATTCTTTTATTTCGGGCAATAATACGGGCCTGCAGGCTATGATAAAATAGGATAAGAGAACAGGCAGGAGAACAAAACGGGGTTAGCAAATTTTGTTTCCTGCCTGTTACTGGAAAAGGGGGTATTGATCAGCGGATCTGGTTGAGCAAATCTACTTTTCCTTCGTTTACTAACTTCAGGATCAATTCTCCGAATAAGGTGTTCTGCCAGGCAAACCATTCACGGGTAAAGTTAGCCGGATCGTTTTTGTGGAAAAGATTCATGCATAAATCCGGTACCGGCATCGGTATCCAACAGCATCTGGATGCACTCTTTGATCTCTTCATCAGACTGACTGGTAAAGGCCTTCATCATAATACTCATCGGCCATATCATATCATATCCGATGTGAGGACCACCGATCCCTTCACCTGCCGTACCTCTAAAGAAATAAGGGTTATCCTCACTCCATACAAATTGGCGGGTATTCTGGTAGATCGGATCATTGACATCCATATCTCCCAGATAGGGCATAGCCAGCAAGCTGGGTACGTTCGCATCATCCATCAGGAAATAGTTACCGAAACCATCTACCTCAAATGCATAGATCGGGCCATATTTAGGATGGTTATATACGGCATACTCTTTCAGGGCTTTCTCTACTTCCAGGGCCAGATCGGCACACTCTTTAGCCAGAACTGTGTTTTTATTTACTTCCGTCAATATTTCCGCTGCTTTTCTCAAGGAGGTAACAGCAAAAAAGTTAGAAGGTACCAGGAATTGCAGGGTCGTTGCATCGTCGGAAGGACGGAACAAAGGTACGATCAGTCCTACCGGATTAACCGGAGCACCCAGGCCATTGTTGTTCAATGTATCCAAAGCACGTTCCGTTCTCCGCTGGAAATAGTAAGGACCCACTCCCTCTTTACGTTGTTGTTCTTTAAAGGTTTTCAGGATCAGCTGTATGGCCTGCAACCACTCTTCCTGAAAAATGCTGGTATCACCGGTGGTCTTCCAGTAGTGGTAAGCCAGACGGAGCGGATAACACAGCGAATCTATTTCCCATTTTCTTTCATGGAGTTCGGGGATCATTTCCGTTCTGTCGGACATCCATTCACCTCCTACCGGACCATCATTAAATGCATTAGCATACGGATCAATAGTGATACAGATAAACTGGCGGTTAATGACACCTGCCAGCATTTTTTTAAGTTCCGGATCCCGGTTCGCTAACTGGACATAGGGCCATACCTGTGCCCCGGAATCCCGTAACCACATTGCATGTATATCTCCGGTATATACAAAAGTATCCGGCTTACCGTTCAGTGTGCGGTAGTGTACGGTCGTTTCCAGGGTATTCGGAAAACAGTTCTCAAACATCCACCCCAGCTTGGGGTTGGTAAGTAACTTTTTTACCCGGATGATCTCTTCCTCTACTGCCTGAGAAACAAACAAACGGCTTTCCGGAGCAGGCCGCTGGCATTTATACTCCTGCATACAGGAATAATGAATGGCGGTATTATCATTCGGGTGAATGAGAGCCGAGGCATACACCTGGGTACCGGTTATAAGAGATGCCAACAGGGCATACTTTATAAATTTTTTTCTCCATCATACTTTCTTTTTATTTAGTTATTAATTGTTGCGATTCTGCTATACATCTCTGCCATAGCCGCCTGGGTAAGTAACCATTTCTTTTCGTCCTCCTGGTTCCCGCT
>JAJQBG010000224.1:13322-15454 GCA_021203405.1 Bacteroides sp. | reverse complement strand
GTATAAGCCTTACCGACGGTTTGTAATTCGTCCGTTTCATAAAGAACAAACGGAAATTTCAGATGTTAAGTGAATAATAATAACAAATTATATAAATAGATCATGGGAAAAATAATTGGAATCGATTTAGGTACTACCAACTCCTGCGTTGCAGTATTTGAAGGAAATGAACCTGTTGTAATAGCCAATAGTGAGGGTAAAAGAACTACTCCCTCTGTAGTGGCATTTGTGGATGGTGGCGAACGTAAGGTGGGTGATCCTGCCAAACGTCAGGCTATTACCAACCCTAAAAGAACTGTCTTCTCCATTAAACGGTTTATGGGAGAGACCTGGGAGCAGGTACAGACAGAGGTGAACCGTGTTCCTTACAAGGTAGTGAATGAAAATAATATGCCCCGTGTGGATATTGACGGTCGTCTCTATACTCCACAGGAAATTTCGGCGATGATCCTTCAGAAAATGAAGAAAACGGCTGAAGATTATCTGGGACAGGAAGTAACTGAAGCAGTTATTACCGTACCGGCTTATTTCTCCGATTCACAACGTCAGGCCACTAAAGAGGCCGGACAGATCACAGGTCTTGAAGTAAAGCGTATTGTAAATGAGCCTACTGCCGCAGCCCTTGCTTACGGTTTGGATAAGGCCAATAAAGATATGAAGATCGCTGTATTCGACCTGGGTGGTGGTACATTTGATATCTCTATTCTGGAGTTCGGCGGCGGTGTATTTGAAGTTCTCTCTACCAACGGTGATACCCACCTGGGAGGAGATGATTTTGACCAGGTAATTATCGACTGGCTGGCAGATGAGTTCAAAGCAGAAGAGGGTGTAGACCTGCGTCAGGATCCGATGGCTCTTCAACGTCTGAAGGAAGCTGCTGAAAAGGCTAAGATCGAGCTCTCTTCTACCACCTCTACAGAGATCAATCTTCCTTACATTATGCCGGTTAACGGTATTCCTAAACACCTGGTTAAAACATTGACGCGTGCTAAATTTGAATCACTGGCTCATAACCTCATCCAGGCTTGTCTCGAACCTTGCCGGAAGGCAATGAGCGATGCCGGTCTCTCTAATGCGGATATCGACGAAGTGATCCTGGTAGGAGGTTCTTCCCGTATCCCTGCTGTACAGAAACTGGTTGAAGATTTCTTTGGTAAAGCTCCTTCGAAAGGAGTGAATCCGGACGAAGTGGTAGCTGTAGGAGCTGCCATACAGGGTGCCGTACTTACAGATGAGATCAAAGGGGTGGTACTGCTGGATGTAACTCCACTCTCTATGGGTATTGAGACATTAGGTGGTGTAATGACCAAACTGATCGATGCCAACACTACTATTCCGGCCAAGAAGAGCGAAACCTTCTCTACAGCAGCCGATAATCAGACCGAAGTGACCATCCATATCCTCCAGGGAGAGCGTCCGATGGCTTCACAAAATAAATCGATCGGTCAGTTCAACCTCACAGGGATTGCTCCGGCGCGTCGCGGTGTACCTCAGATCGAAGTAACCTTCGATATTGATGCCAACGGTATCCTCAATGTATCTGCCAAAGATAAGGCAACCGGTAAGGAGCAGGCTATCCGTATTGAAGCCTCTTCCGGATTGAGTAAAGAGGAGATCGACAGAATGAAGGCAGAAGCAGAAGCCAACGCGGAGGCCGATAGAAAAGAGCGTGAAAAGATCGATAAACTAAATCAGGCTGACAGTATGATCTTCCAGACAGAGACCCAACTCAATGAACTGGGCGATAAACTCCCTGCTGATAAGAAGGCTCCGATCGAAGCTGCTCTGAACAAGCTGAAAGAGGCTCACAAAGCACAGGATGTAGCTGGCTGTGATACAGCTATGGCTGAACTCAATACCGCTTTTCAGGCAGCAAGTGCTGAGATGTATGCTCAGACCGGCGGTCAGGGTGCCGGTCCTGATATGAATGCTGGTGCCGGTGCAGGACAGAGTTCTTCTTCCAACGATGATAATGTTCAGGATGCTGATTTTGAGGAGGTGAAATAACCCGGTATCGAAAACGATTCTTTCATATAATAAGCCCGCAGTAAATCAATTATTTACTGCAGGTTTTGCTTTTTTATTTATTTCCTTTGTGGATGGGTGCTGGTCGGCTTAAGTATAATTATAAA
>JAJQBG010000224.1:0-13312 GCA_021203405.1 Bacteroides sp. | reverse complement strand
TCCGGACACAACTCTCTTCAGTGATCAACTTTCTTTTTATCCTGTTTTTATAATTTTCGGTATTCCTACAATCCTTTCCCAGGGTTTATTTGTTTCCATAAAAATGAACTCAATATCCATGAAAAATTATGAAGAAAAATATCTTTCAACTCTGCAGTCCCCAGCTTAAGGAGATTGCAATTGCCCTTCAGAATCGCATTGTGGAGGGATTGGAGCAGGATGGTACGGAGATCAGTTGTATCCCTACCTATGTGATCCCTAAAAGTGCTGATGTAAATGGTAAAGCAGTGGTGCTCGACCTGGGCGGTACCAACTACCGGGTGGCTACTGTAACGCTGGAAAATGGAAAAGCAACTATTCATCCGGAGAATGGATGGAAGAAAAATCTTTCTATAATGAAGACCCCGGGTTTTACTAAAGAGGAACTCTATCAGGAACTCAGTGATCCTATTATGGAAGTAAAACGGGAAGAGGAGATGCCTATCGGGTATTGTTTCTCCTATCCGGCCGAATCCCTGCCCGATGGAGATGCCCGCCTGATCCGCTGGACCAAAGGAGTGGATATTGAGGAGATGGTAGGAGAATCAGTCGGGAGAACATTGCTGGATTATCTCAATGAGCGGAGTGAAGTAAAATTTACCAATATCCGGGTGATCAATGATACGGTAGCAAGTCTTTTTGCCGGTCTTACCGAAAGCAATTACGACGCTTACATTGGTTTGATCGTGGGAACCGGTACCAATATGGCTGCTTTTATAGATGCAGCTAAGATACCAAAACTTTCCGGAAAGGGGCTGGAGGGAATGATCCCTGTTAATCTGGAATCGGGTAATTTCTATCCGCCTCATCTGACAGCAGTAGATGATACGGTAGATGCCTGCTCGGATAGCAAAGGAGTACACCGATTTGAAAAAGCTGTGTCGGGTATGTACTTGGGAGAGATCCTGAAAACTGTTTTCCCTTTTGATGAGTTTGAAGATAATTTTGATGCCCGTAAACTAACCACTATCCTCAGCTATCCGGATCTTCATAAAAGACGGTATGTAAGGGTAGCCCGTTGGATCTATAAACGCTCTGCAAAATTGGTTGCTGCTTCTTTAGTAGGACTGGTATTAGTCCTTCTTTCCCAGAATGAATCTATCAAACAGATACGGCTGGTAGCCGAGGGAAGTCTTTTCTGGAGTGAGAACCGGAAAGGAAAAAACTATAAAGATATGGTGATGGAAGAGGTGCATAAACTCCTGGCTGATTTCGGGCATTACGATGTAAAAGTGCATGTAGCCCGGATGGAGAATGCAAATTTAGTGGGAACAGCCATTGCAGCCCTATCTTAAATGGTGTCGGGACTTTTCCCTATTAGCCGGTTCCTTTTTGTTCATCGGGAGAATATCTCCCGGTGAACAAAGACGCAGATAAAACACAAGTAAAAAGGATTTGGATAAGGAATAAATAGCCCGGTGACCGAAAAACGAATCGCTACCCGGAAAAGCAGGAAATTTTCCGTTCCTGAACAATAAGATACCTCTTCCGGACTTTTTTATACCTCTTTTCCGGTAGATGTTGCTATATTCGCAATAACAATTATATTTGTAAATATAATCGGTGGGACACAGGGTTCCGTATTGAAGGCTAATACCATGAAAAACATCAGGCAGCGGGGAACTCTCTGCATACTACTTTTTTTTATCTCTGTTCACTCTTTCCGGCGTCAGGGCCTCTCAGCTTTTTCACCACCTTACAGAAGATGACGGACTTAGCAGCAGGCGTTGCTTCTCCATCCGCCAGGATAAATATGGATATATATGGATCTCTACCAAACTGGGGATCGACCGGTTCGATGGAAAGAACATCCGGCAGTATACTGCCGGTGAAACCTATCAGCGGAATTACGGAAGGATCGGTGTCAATAACCTGCGTCTCTCTCTCGGGGATACTATCTGGAACTTTACGGAAACGGGACTGATCTTTCGTTATAATGAGCTCAGGGATGACCTGGAGTGTGTCTATTCGGTGAGAGATTTTCTCAATACCTACTCCTTTACTCTGAATGACCTCTGGTTTGAGAGTGAAGAGTGGTTGCTATTGGCTACCTCGCGCGGCCTGGTAGAACTGGATATCGACAGACAGGAAGCTTGGTTGGTAGAGGGTACGGAAAATCTGGGTGTCAATCACATTACAGAACATAACGGGATTTTCTTTTTCTCTACTTCCAGAGGAATGATGATAGCCGGCAAGGAGCAGAAACGGTTGAATGTGTTGGATACGCTTCTCAAAGGGAAGGTGGTATTAACCACTCACTACAGTGCCGCGGAGAATAACCTGTTGATCGGGACGATGAATAACGGGGTATACCTTTATACGCTTTCCGGAGCGGAAAAACCGTTGACACTTGTATTGGATACCGATAAACCGGTGCGGGATATTGTGGATTATACGGAGCACCCTGTGGCAATAGGAGTAGATCTGGAGGGAGTCTATATACTGGATACCGGAAAGTATCAGGTAGAGAGCCATTTCTATTTTGATGAAACCACTCCTTCCCCCATCTGCTCCAACAATGTAAGGGGACTCTTTGTGGATAACCGGGGTAACCTGTGGGTGGCTACTTATCACGAAGGAATTTCGTTCCAGGATGTTTCAAAGCTTGGATTTACTTACTACATCCATCAGCCGGGAAACTCCCAGACCATTGTGGATAACATAGTGAATGCAATTTTTGAAGATTCGGACGGGGATATCTGGTTTGGTACCTCCAATGGAGTCAGTTACCTGAACCGGAGGAGCGGAGTGTGGAAACACTATTTTAACCAGTCTGAGCCGGGAGGCAGGGGAGTCGATATACTCTCTATCTGTGAAGATAGCAGGAAACGGATATGGGTAGGAGGCTACTCCTTTGGGGTGGCTGAGTTCGATAAAAGAACCGGTGCCGTAAAAAGGCACCTGGCAGACTCACCCTCGTCGATCGTCTCTTCGAACTATATCTATTCCGTATTCAGAGATGGAGATAAACTCTGGTTCGGCGGCCACCTGGGGGATGCCAGTTGTTACGATACCCGCAGTGGTAAAAGCCAGACTTACAACCTGGGAAAGGTAAGTTGTTTTGAAAAGTACGGTGAACACTATCTGTTGCTGGGGCTACTCAACGGACTCTTCCTGTTTGATACCCGTACCGGAGAGATCACCTCTACGCCGATCACTCTGACAGTGACCACCATTGGGAAAGAGAGGGATGGTACCTACTGGGTGGGCACCCGTAATTACGGACTCTATTATTACGATATACCGGGTGATTCTATCTGCAACTATACTACAGCCGAAGGCCTCTCTTCGAACTATATCTATGGCATCATTCCCCAGGAAGACCACCTGTGGCTCTCGACGGAAAAGGGATTGAATAAATTCTACCCGGTTACCGGCCAGGTAGAAGTCTATGATAAACAGGACGGCTTGCTCTCCGACCAGTTTAATAACTCCTCTTATCACCTATGCCGGGACGGATACATCATGCTGGGCAGTACAGATGGAGTAGTCGTGTTCCATCCGGATCAAATGAACCAGGATACTACCGAATATGAGTACGAAACACTTATATCCGGGTTTGACCTGTTCCACCGTCCCGTCTATCCGGGCGAAAAAGAGTCTCCCCTTTCCGGTTCTCTCTATACCACCCGGCGCATTGTCCTGGCCTATAACCAGAATTTCTTCTCCTTCCATTTTACAACTCCCAACTTCCAGAATCCCCAGCGTACCCTTCATTCCTATTACCTGGAGGGGCACGATCTTCACTGGTTGGCTCCCCTGCCGGCAGCGGTAGCGAGCTACTCCAAGGTTCCTCCCGGGAAATACACTTTTCGGGTACGGGCCCTTATCAATGGCGTACCCCAGCCGGAAAAGAGTATGGAAATAGTGGTCAGGGCACCCTGGTGGTTAACCGGATGGGCAAAAGCGATCTATGGATTACTGCTCTGTTTAATAGGCTGGTACATCTATAACAGCATCAAAGTGCGGGAGGAGAAAAAACAGACAGAATCTAAAATCGATTTCTTTACCACCACTGCCCACGATCTTTTAACCCCGCTCAACCTAATCCAGGCCCCCCCTGAAAGATCTGCGGAAAGAGCTCGCTGATCTGCTGGATCATTCCCGATTGTTGGAGATGGCACTTAGTAACTCTGCCAAGCTGGGCCACTTTGTCGAAAAATTACTGGATTTCCAGCGGGTATCCCTGAATGCGGCCCGCCTGGTGCTGACTTACCAGGAGCTGGGTACCTTCCTCAATCACCGGGTTGACTCCTTTAAACTGATCGCAGGCCATAAGTCTATTGAAATAGAATCGGATATCAAGTTCCCGGCTGGTGAGCTGATCCGGGTGGACAAAGAAAAGATTACCCGTATTATGGACAACCTGCTCTCCAATGCTATTAAATATACCCCTTACGGGGGAACTATCCGGGTAGAGGCTTCGGCCGACCGCAATAAGTGGTATCTGAAGGTGAGGGATACAGGTATCGGGATCTCCCTGCGCGACCAGCGGATGATCTTTAAAAATGTATTCCGGGCAGATAATGCAGTCAATTCCGAAGAGATCGGCAGCGGGATCGGGCTTAAACTGGTGAGCTTGCTAGTAAAACTTCACCAGGGTAAAATATCATTCAGGAGTAAACTTAACGAGGGAACAGAGTTTTTCCTCTCTTTCCCACTGAAATATCCGGGCTATGAAGATCAGCAGCCAGAAGAGGAGGCAGCCGGAAAGGAAGTACCCCCTGAACATTCGTCCGGTCCGGACAAACCCTGTATTGTCGTGGCAGAAGACAATGCCGAAATGATCGAATACATGCGGATCTCCCTTTCGGAGCATTACCACATTATTTGCTGTTCCAACGGCAAAGAGGCCTTAGAGGCCGTTACCACATACACTCCCCGGTTGGTTATTTCAGATGTAGTTATGCCCGAAATGACAGGGTTTGAGCTCTGCCGGCAGTTAAAAAGTGATGTAAGAACCTCCCATATACCGGTTCTCCTGCTTACCGGATTGGCCGGTAATGAGAATATGCTGGAAGGAATGAGGCTGGGCGCTATTGATTACATCCGGAAACCTTTTGACCAGGAGATACTCAGGAGTAAGATCTCCAATATCTTCTCTTTGCAGAAGAGTTCCCAGAAGCAATGGCTCGAAGAACTTAAAAATGAGAATGCGGTAGAGTTAAGTAATGAGGTAGATAATGAATTTATGGGACGGTTGCAGGAGCTGGTAGAGAAGAATATGGATAATCCGGAGTTGAGTATTCCTTTTTTGTGCCGGGAAATGGGAATAAGTAAAACACTGTTATATAATAAGGTAACACAGCTTACCGGGAATGCCCCGATGGAGTTTATCCGGATCATCCGGTTAAAGCGGGCCGCTAATTTGTTACTTTCCGGACGGTTTAGTGTAACGGATGTCGCTTTTCAGGTGGGGATTGATAATCCCAAATACTTCAGTCGGGTGTTTAAGGAGTTTTATGGAGTTTCTCCCAAGGAGTATCTGGCTAAGAATCCTTTGAAATAGAGGTTTGTGGGGTGCTTTTACTTTTCTTTTTTGTGAAAAAAAGAAAAGTAACAAAAGAAAGATCACGGACACGGGCTCTGCGGAGCTACTCCGGGATGGTCCGAAGAGCCGGAGTATCGGGTACCGCATAGCGTTTGATTTTTTTGGTTCTTTTTTCATCAAGAAAAAAAAGAATAGAACTTCCCATAGTACTGCAAAAAAAATAGCGATCCCCACTAAAATATAGACTTGCGGTTTTTCAGAGAGGAAAAACCAAACAGAATACGATGAAATGATGAAAAGTGTACCTTTTATGAACCCTCCTGTACCCTCCGGAGAGGGGAGTAGCCTACTTTTGCTTCCGGATACAAACAAAAAAGTAAAGTTTATGAAGCTTAAAAATCTAATTACCTGTCTGGCTTTTGCCCCTCTTTTTACCGGATGCTCCGGTGACCAGGGAGATCCCCTCTACCTGGATGCTTCCCAACCGGTGGAGAAGAGAGTCAAAGACCTGATGAAACGAATGACACTGGAAGAAAAAGTAGCCCAGATGTGCCAGTATGTAGGCATAGACCACATGAAGGCTGCGGAAAAAGAGATGACACTCGAAGAGATGAAGGAGAGTCATGCGCAGGGATTTTATCCCGATCTTCACTCTTCCGAAATTATTGAAATGACCCGGCAGGAAAAGATCGGTTCTTTCCTGCACGTAGTGACTGCCCAGGAGGCTAATAAGCTTCAGGAGTATGCGCTGGAATCCCGGTTGAGGATCCCGGTCCTGATCGGGATCGATGCTATACATGGTACAGGGCTCTACCGGGGGGCTACTATCTATCCTACACCCATCGGTCAGGCTGCTAGCTTTGATACGGAACTGGTCAGGAAAGCTTCCCGGGAAACAGCACTGGAGATGCGCGCTACCGGTACCCACTGGACATTTACCCCCAATGTAGAGGTAGCCCGGGATGCCCGTTGGGGACGGGTAGGAGAGACTTTTGGGGAGGATCCTTACCTGGTCGGTAAAATGGGAGTAGCTACGGTAGAAGGTTTTCAGGATAACGATTTTACCGGATTTGATAAAGTAATAGCCTGTGCCAAGCATTTTGTAGGAGGTAGCCAGCCTATCAACGGTATTAACGGAGCTCCCTGTGATATCTCTGACCGTACCCTGCACGAAGTGTTTCTTCCCCCTTTTAAAGAGTGCCTCGATGCCGGTGTATTCACCTTTATGATGGCACACAACGAATTGAACGGAGTCCCCTGCCATACCAGTAAATACCTGATGACGGACATTCTGCGCGGTCAGTGGAAATTTGACGGCTTTATTGTCAGCGACTGGATGGATATTGAACGGGCACACGATAAACACGCTACGGCCACCTCCTATAAAGAGGCTTACTACCAGAGCGTAAAGAACGGAATGGATATGCACATGCACGGCCCCGAATTTGCCGATGCCATTGTAGAGCTGGTACAGGAAGGAAAGATCCCGGAGAGCCGTATTAACCAGGCCGCCTCTAAAATACTGGAAGCTAAATTCCACCTGGGACTCTTCGAAGATCCTTTTATTGACGAAAATAAACTCAGTGAAGTCGTTTTCAATCCCGAACATCAGCAGACTGCACTGGAGATGGCCCGGAAAAGTATTGTATTACTCAAAAATGACAATAACCTGCTACCCGTTGACCGCAACAAATACAAAAAGATACTGGTAACCGGGCCCAATGCCGATAACCAGACCATCCTGGGCGATTGGGCTTTGCAACAACCCGACTCTTGTGTAACAACTATTATCCAGGGGCTCAGACAAGTATCTCCCGAAACCGATTTTGACTTTTTCCCCTTTGATACCAACCTGCGTACTATGGAGATGTCCCGGGTGTTGCAGGCCAAAGAACGTGCCAAAAGAGCAGACCTTGCCATTGTAGTAGTAGGAGAGAACTCCATGCGCTACAGGTGGAACGACAAAACCTGCGGCGAAAATACAGACCGTTACGAACTCTCCCTGGTAGGACTTCAGCGGGAGTTGGTGGAAGATATCTATGCTACCGGTACCCCAACTACCGTAGTACTGGTGAACGGGCGCCCCCTCAGTACCGAGTGGATCGCCGATCATATTCCTGCCTTGGTTGAAGCGTGGGAGCCCGGCTCTTTCGGAGGGCAGGCCGTGGCAGAGATCCTCTTCGGAGAGGTAAACCCCGAAGCCAAACTACCCATAACCATTCCCCGGAGTGCCGGACAGATACAGACTTACTACAACTATAAAGAGACCAGCAAATGGTTTAAATACGGCACAGGCAAAAGTACACCCCTCTTTGAGTTTGGTTACGGGCTTTCCTATTCCGACTTTGAATTCAGCCCGATCCATCTTTCGGCTGAGACTATGACTGAGAACGGGGCTATTGAAGCCAGTATCGAGGTGCGGAACGTCAGCAACCGCCCGGGAGCCGAAGTCGTACAACTATATATACGCGATTGTTACAGTTCCGCCGTACGTCCGGTCAAGGAACTAAAAGGATACGAAAAAGTATACCTGAATCCCGGAGAGAGCAAAACAGTTACTTTCCGCATTATAGCCGCAGAGCTCAGCTTTTACGACATAGATATGAACTACGGCGTAGAAAAAGGAGAGTTTGATATTATGATCGGCAACTCTTCGCGCAATGTAGACCTGAAAAAAGAGAAGATAACAGTGATTTGAATCTGATACCGAAAAATATAAATAATTTATACAATGAATCTGAGAACAAGAAAAACAGTAATAACGTGCCTGTTGTGCATGTTTGCGGCTTCCCTGTTTGCACAGGAAGTACCCCTGCTGGGTAATATTTACGGCAGGCAATACCAGAGCCTCAATGGTAAATGGAATTATGTCATTGATCCGCTTGAGAACGGCTATTACGACTACCGGTTGATGCCCTTTGAAAAGACAGGCTTCTTCGAAAATAAAAAAGCCACCTCTCCGGACGACCTGGTAGAGTACAACCTCGATACTTCCCCTATTATGGATATCCCGTCCGACTGGAATTCCAAAGACGAACGGCTCTATGTGTACGAAGGCACCGTGTGGTTTAAAAAAGATTTCCATGTAACCCGGAAACCCGGAGTACGCCATATCCTCTACTTCGGGGCCATCAATTATGAATCCAAAGTATGGGTGAATGGCAAGAAAGCAGGAGACCACGTTGGCGGATATACCCCTTTCAACTTCGATGTAACCGACCTGCTTACGGATGGTCACAACTTTGTAGTGGTGAAGGTGGATAACAAACGCTCTAAGGACGGAGTGCCTACCCTCAATATGGACTGGTGGAACTACGGAGGGATCACCCGGGATGTAATGCTGGCCGAAGTACCCGAAACCTATATCGAAGATTACCTGGTGCAGCTGGATAAGAACAACAAAGGAACGATCACCGGCTGGGTGAAGCTCAACGCTGCCCTCGAAGGAGAAACAGTGACCGTTGAAATACCGGAGCTAAAGATAAAAACACAGCTTGTTACCAGCAGTGACGGTAAAGCCTCGTTCCAGGTAAAGGCAAAACCCGTGTTGTGGAGTCCGGAAAACCCCAAACTATATGAGGTTACGGTGGCCCGCGGCAGTGAACTACTGGCCGATCAGATTGGCTTCCGTACCATTGAGACCCGTGGCCCGGAAGTGATCCTGAACGGAAAGCGTGTCTTTTTGCGTGGTATCAGTATTCACGAAGAGGCCCCCTTCCGGGAAGGACGCGCCTGGTCTGTAGAAGATGCCCGTACCCTGCTTACCTGGGCCAAAGAGATGGGATGTAACTACGTTCGCCTGGCTCACTATCCCCACAATGAACTGATGGTACGCGAAGCCGAAAAGATGGGCCTGATGGTCTGGTCGGAGATCCCCGTTTACTGGACCATCTCCTGGGAAAACGAAGAAACTTACCGGAATGCGGAGAGACAGCTCCACGATATGATCTACCGCGACCGCAACCGTTGTGCCGTAGTTATCTGGTCGATTGCCAATGAAACTCCTCACGGAGATGCCCGTGACAATTTCCTCCGAAATCTCTCCCTCTATGCCCGCAGTATGGACAATACCCGCCTGATCAGTATGGCGATGGAGGTGACCGCTGCCCAAAACTATGTGAACCGCCTCGAAGACAATATGAACGAATATGTAGATATCGTCAGCTTTAACCAGTATGTAGGCTGGTACCGTGCTACCGTAGAAGAGTGTAAACTGATGAAATGGGAGATCCCTTACAATAAACCCGTAGTGATCAGTGAATTCGGCGGGAGTGCCCTGCAGGGATTACACGGAGATAAAACCGAGCGCTTTACCGAAGAGTACCAGGAAGAACCTTACAAAGAGAACCTGAAGATGCTGGATCAGATCGAACAGCTGGCAGGACTCTCTCCCTGGATCCTGATGGACTTCAAATCTCCCCGCAGACAACTCCCCAATATCCAGGATTTTTATAACCGCAAGGGAGTTATCTCCAAATGGGGAATCAAAAAGAAAGCTTTTTATGTTATGCGCGACTTTTACCAGTATAAAGAAGAACAGTTCAGGTAATTCTGAAGAATAGTGCACTTTTTATGGCCAATCAGTACCCCTGGAAGCCGGCTCAGGGGGCTACATTTGCTCATATTAATCACAAATTTAGTTAGCCCATGAAAAACATCCTGAAAAAAATTACTTCAACTATGCGTGTGGAATATTATGTAACTACACAAACTTTATTACCCTATTATTTAACTTTAAGATGTAACATACTATGAACAGTAGATATACTAAAAAGATAAGACCGGTCTGGTCTGTACTTCTGTTATTTATTTTACTAAGCTCTCAGCTCACCCTCTCTGCACAGAATAGTTCCCGTACGATCAGTGGAGTGGTCAAAGACGAGAGCGGTGATCCGCTGATCGGCGCCAATGTGATGCTCAAAGAGGATAGCTCTACAGGTACTATTACCGATATGGAAGGGCAGTTCACGCTGCAGGTACCTGCGACCGGAACCCTGGTTATCTCTTATATAGGGTATCACCAGCAAGAGGTATCCATTGCCGGGAAAACCTCTCTGAATATCATTCTCAAAGAAGATACCCAGACCCTGGACGACCTGATCGTAGTAGGATACGGGGTGATGAAAAAGAGCGATGTGATCAGTTCGGTAACCACCATCCAGACCGACAAAATGACAAAAGCCGCCACGCTCGATGTAGCGGAGATGTTACGCGGAAAGGCAGCCGGCCTGAAAATTACCACATCCGATAATGCCGGACCCGGTGGTAAAGCCGATATCCAGATCCGTGGTGTCAACTCCATCTCGGGTGGAACCAATCCCATTGTCGTGGCCGACGGAGTAGTCATCGGATCTATTAACGATATAAACCCCAATGATATAGCCTCCGTAGAAGTATTAAAAGATGCGGCAGCCCAGGCTATTTACGGTGCACGCGCTACCAACGGTGTTATCTTACTGACCACCAAACGGGGTACTACCGGGCAAGCCAAAGTAAACTACCAGGGATATTATGGGATACAAAATGTAAACCGTAATTTCGATGTATATACTCCCGAAGAGTTTGCTCAATACAAACGGGAAGCCTACCGTACTACCAATAACAACCAGTATGGAGCCGACTCGGACGTATTCAGTCCCATGGAACTGGAGTCCATACAGAATGGACAGTATATTGACTGGCAAAAGGAGCTACTGCGTACGGGTACCATCCAGAACCACGATATCACAGTAACCGCCGGTAGCGAAAAGACCCGGGTCTTTGTAAGTGGTAACTTCATGCGGCAGACAGGAGTAGTACCGGAGACCGACTTTACCAAAGGCCAGCTCCGCTTCAACCTCGACCAGGATATTACACCCTGGATGAAACTGGGACTCAACACCAGCCTGAGTATCTCTACCACCAACGACCCTGGTGTGACCCGCCTATTGCGTGAAGCCGTAACCTGCTCCCCTTTAGGCTCTGTGTATAATGAAGAGGGCAACCTCAATATCCATCCTACCGGACTTCAGGAGAACTGGAACCCGCTGATCGATATTTATGAAAAGACCCTGGTTAAGAAGAACCGAAACGATCTGGTCAACCTCTTCCTGGACTTTAAACTCTATAAAGGACTCAGCTACCGCCTCAATGCCAGCCGTCGTAGCTGGGGCTACAAAGGCGAAACCTATAACACCGCCAACTCCCGCGCAGGGATCGCTACCGGCACAGGAAGTGGCAGCATTAAAAACCAGGACGAGGACGAATGGACCATTGACAACATCCTTTCCTACGATAACTACTTCGGGAAACACCACCTCTCCGGCACCTTCGTTCAGAGCTGGAATGAGCGTAACGCCCATACCAACCAGATGGATGGTTCCCTGGTCCCCAATGACCTGCTGGGAGTATATGGAATTGAAGCCGCCGAAAAGGTGATCCCCTATCTAAGCGCTTCCAGAAGACGCCTCATCTCTACCGTTCTTCGTCTGCAATACGATTATGCCTCCCGGTATTACGTAACAGTGAGTGGCCGCCGCGACGGATCCTCTGTATTCGGTGCCGAGAATAAATGGGCTATCTTCCCGGCTATGGCATTGGGATGGAATGTCTACCAGGAAGAGTTCATGCAGAAGTTTGACAAACTGACCAACCTCAAACTGCGTGGTAGCTACGGTAGCGTAGGTAACGAAGCTATCTCTCCCTACGGCAGTATTGCTTCGGCAGACCAGTGGGACTACTATACCAACAAAAAAATATCCGGTTATACTCCCGGGGCCCTGTTATCAAACCCTAAGCTCAAATGGGAAACTTCAACCACACTTAACTTAGCTGTCGATTTTGGCTTCTTCGATAACCGTCTCTCAGGTACCATTGAATGGTACAATACCCATACAAGAGATCTGTTGGTAGATCGTACCATCAGTTCCACCACCGGTTATTCAACCATCAAAGACAATATCGGTAAAATCCAGAACCGCGGGCTTGAAATTATGATCGAAGGCGCCATTGTCCGTACCCGCGATTGGGATGTACAGGCCGGTATCACCTTCTCCCGCAACCGCAATAAGATCCTTAAACTCTTCGGAGATGTCAATGGCGACGGTAAAGAAGACGATTATCCCATCAACAACTGGTTTATCGGCAAACCGATCAATGTATCCCGGATCTATGAAGTAGCAGGTATCTGGCAGGAAGATGAGATAGACGATATCCCCAATTCTGTTCAACCCAACGCACAGCCGGGAGACCTGAAACTGGTTGACCGCAACGAGGATGGTAAATTAGATAATGACGACAAACTCATTATATCCCAGTTCCCTAAATGGAACGGCTCCCTGAACCTTTCCGCACGGTATAAAGGCCTGGATCTCTCCATGGATATCTACACCGTACAGGGTATCTCCAAATACAATCCGTTCCTGGCCGAGTACGACTACGGAGGCAATCTGCGTGCCATATTCAATGGGCTGAAAATGGACTACTGGACCCCCGAGAACCCGGGAGCCAAATTTCCGCGACCCACTACCAACGGTGCACTCGAAATGGGTAGTGTAGCCCGCCAGGATGCCTCTTACGTGCGTCTGCAAAACCTCACTATCGGTTACTCCCTGCCCAAAGCCTGGATATCCAAAGCTCACTTCAGCAACGTAAGAGTCTATTTTACCGGTCAGAACCCCCTTACTTTCACCGACTATCAATCCTATAGTCCTGAACAACCGGCCGATAAATATCCCGAAGCCCGTACCTATATAGTAGGTTTACAGGTGGGTTTCCGATCAGGAGCGTTATTTACTTGAATTC
>JAJQBG010000134.1 GCA_021203405.1 Bacteroides sp. | reverse complement strand
GTTTTCTTTTATGGGGATTCACTACTATGCAGGCAGCAGAATGGATCTGGTCCCTGGAACTAACCGCTGTTATTTCTCCGGAAACAGGAGAGCATCCCCGGGCTTTTCTATGGATTTCACCTGACTGTAATCAGGTGAGAGCCGTGGTACTGGGCAAACATAATATGAGTGAAGAGGGAATCCTGGAACATCCTGATTTCCGCAGAGGGATGTCTGAACTCGGTTTTGCTGAGATCTGGATCACTCCCGGTATTGACTTAAACTGGGATGTTACTGCCGGTACGCAGGCAGTTTTTGAGCAGATGATGGAAGAATTTGCTGAGATCTCCGGTTATCAGGAACTCAGGTATGCCCCTATTGTTCCGATCGGCCATTCCGCTCTGGCAACCTATCCCTGGAATTTCGGTGCCTGGAATCCTGGGCATACTTTAGCGATCCTTTCCGTTCATGGGGATTCCCCCCGTACCCATCTTACCGGTTATGGCGGAAAAAACCTGTTGTGGGGAGACAGAACTCTTGAAGGAGTACCGGGACTAATTGTTATAGGAGAGTACGAATGGTGGGAAGACCGCCTGATCACTGCCTTTAATTACAGACGGGAGTACCCCCATGCTCCTTTATCTCTGCTTGCCGATGCGGGACGAGGCCATTTTGATCATTCCGACGGATTGGTAAACTACCTGGTCTTGTTTTTGAAAAAACCTCTTACTATAGGTTACCGTCCATTATGCCGTTGGACGGGCCGGTAAAACTGACCCCGGTTGATGCCCGGGAAGGATGGCTGGCCGATCGGTGGCATCCGGATAACCCTCCTGTGGCCGAAGCAGCCCCTTACCATGAATATACAGGAGATAAAAACAATGCTTTCTGGTATTTTGATCAGGAAATGGCCCGGACTACTGAAGCTTATTATGCACAGGTACGCGGAAAAGAAGAGCGGTATATCGGCTTTCTACAAAAGGGTCGGTTGATTCCTTTCAATCCCCGGACACACGCCCGCATTACAGCGGACTTTGAACCTGAGTGTGACGGATTGACCTTTCATCTCCGGGCAGTATATGCAGATAGCCTGCGTACTACTGTTTCCGACCAGCATGCACAGGATAAAATAGAGATAAGCCGGATCTGTGGACCTGTAGAGAAAGTGAACGATACTACTTTTACAGTCCGCTTCTACCGCATGGGGTTTACTAATGTAAAACGTACCGGGGATATCTGGCTCTTAGCCACCAACGACGGTGATACAACCTATAAAAGCAGTGTGCAGCCATTAAACATTCGTATTCCGCACCGGAATCAGGAGGGTGCAGAATAAACTATACTTTTCCCGGCCTTAACGGATATAAAAGAGGGTACCTGTTCTTTAACCTTGCAGACTACTTCCAGTAGCGGGCTTCCTGTTTATTACTATGTAAAGGAGGGCCCGGCTATCCTTTGCAACAACCAGCTCGTTTTTACCCGGATACCTCCTCGTTCAAAATTTCCGGTAAAAGTAACCGTAGTAGCCTGGCAATACGGTATAACTGGTAAGTGGCAAACCGCCGAACCTGTAGAACAGACCTTATATATTTATAAATAATTGCTTTGTTGCCGCTGGCTTCATAGCTGCTTCTATAACGCGTGGGGTTATGAAGCCGGCGGCAACAAGTGGTAACTTATATCTTTCTTATTGAATAGCAACAGGCTTTTTGAAGTCTCTCTCTTCAATAATTTCTCCTACCAAAGAGTTCAGATAAACTTCCAGGGCTGTATAACCAATTGAATTTACGTAATTTCCATCGTCCGGGTTATTCGGGTCAAGGCCATTGGCTAACTCCCATTCATCCGGAATTCCATCTTTATCTTTGTCTTCCAGGTTACTTACTACATAGTCGTAGACCGGGTAACCACCTACACCTTCGGGAGCGTCGATCATTCCTAAGGGGCGGTCGTAGAATTTATTATCGTACACTACATCGTTCACTGTGTAAGTAGGATTGGTTCCTTTTCCACTGGCTGTTCCCTCTTTTACCTCTTCCAGTAGGCGACGGTCGATGGCATCGTGAGGCCATGCTCCGGCACCTGTATTGACAGCAACCATGGAATCGAAGGCATCCTGAGCTGTCTAATAGTTACTGTAAGTATAAGTATAGTAATGAGTGACAAAAGCCGGATCCCGGACTGCATCGTTGGGAACAATAATGGTATCTACCCGCAATTGCTCTTCTGTATAGTGTGCGCCGGCATCATCTAATTTTACCCCTAACCAGTTGATGGCAGTGATCTCACTACTTCCTTCCATTATATTTCCACCCAGATACCATTGGGCAGGGCCTTCGGAAACGGCTCCGCTACGGGCGTAGGAAGGACGAACAAAATAGAGTCGGGCAACCTCGGCTAAGGTGGCCGGTCCTGGTTTATAGTAATTATTGATCATATTTACTTCGTGGATGGAATGTACTTTTCCGGTGTTCTCACCGCCGTAACAGGCATTTTCACTTCCCCAGTTATAATTGATATTATTGATATATTCGAGAAATACCTGACTGTCATTGCTGGTGGCACCGTTAAAACGACAACTGCGTGAATTGTTATGAGCCAGGATATTATGATGATAGGTAGCCTGTGACCCTCCCCATTGGGTGGCGTAACCGCGAGGAGTCGCTTTTTTATGGGCTGCGTTGTAGAGCCCTTCGTGGATAATACACCATTGAACGGTCTGGAATTTATTATCGTAGGTATTCATATTCTCTTCGGCAGACCAACCAAAGGAACAATGATCAATAATGAAGTTACTGCTGTTGTTGGCTATAAAAGAGTTATTTTCTACTAAAGCACCTTTTACATCTACATCGCCGATCCTGGAGCGGATGTGGCGGATAATAAAGTTGGTGGAGCCACCAAAGTTAAGTACATTATGGGTAAAACAGATCCCTTCGCCGGGTGCTGTTTGTCCGGCAATGGTAAAGTTATCTCTTTTGCATCTTAACTGACCCCTTAATTGGATAACTCCGGATACCCGGAAAACAACCGTGATGGGCTCATCGGGATATTGTCGTAAAGCCCAGCGGAATGAACCGGGAATGGTATCTTCCAGGGCTCCGGAACCGGAAAAGTCGTTATAATCTTCTAAAGTAGTCACTTCTACTACTTTTCCGCCCCGCCCGCCGGTGGCAAGTTTTCCAAATCCTTCAGCGGTAGGAAAAGCTTTTAACTCTGCCTGTTGCGCCTGTAAAACAGAACAAATCCCCCAAAAAGTAACCATAAAAATCAATAGATTTCTTCTCATATCCATAGTATTAAATTATAAT
>JAJQBG010000056.1 GCA_021203405.1 Bacteroides sp. | reverse complement strand
CGAGGCTAAGATGTTTAATTTCATCTATACTTAGGATTTTAATTATATTTATATGTTGATGTCCTAGTCTTTACTGTCCTCACTATCTTTTCAGTTAGCCCCATCAAACAGAATCCCGGTTCATAGTATCTACCGGCCGAAACTCCTGTGTATACCTGTTAGTGTGCCCTGCAAAAATATTTTCCGAAAAATCATGTGGGTATTACTCACAAATATCCTTAAGGAGAGCAACAAATTTGAATCGGTATTTGTTCAATCACTCCACTCTTTTTCATACTATTTCGCAAATACTACCTGTATTCCCGTTTAGTCATCTTACTGTAGCATACACCCTGATAGTTAGGTTAACATCTATCTATTCAGCGGGTGACAAAGATTTTAGATAGTCTCATTATTTAAGATATCCTGTAAAGGTAAGTAGTATAACAGAGATAAAAAATTCCGGTTTCCCAACCGATCCGTAGAGTCTCCTGAAAACAAATGACGATTGAGGAAGCCATAGTAGCTTACACCCAATCGTCATCATGTAAAAGCTGTGCCAAAAGAGAAATAAGGAACAGATACCCGTTATTCTCTCCCGGATGATCCTCCGTAGAACAGAACTGATAGATCCCCAGCAGTTCAGTCGTTATTTTCCGGTCATACTTTTTCCTTAATTTGGCATTGAAATATCCATATTCTGTTTTCAGCCAATGAATAATTCCCGCCTTTTTCATAGAGTGAATAGCATTCTCAACGGTAATATGACCTCCTTTTTCCACTAATTCGACAAGCTTGAATATAAGCAATTCACACTGTCTTTTCACTTCTTTTTCCATAACAGGTTTATTTTCAGGTTTAGGTTACATAACATTTCATCAGTAAGGCAGGGCTTTTTATAACAACCCGGTTCAGGAGATGTTCAACGGTTACTTTCCCGGCTTTTCTTCTTTTAGAATTAATTATGTTAAACAAAAACAGCCGGAAAGTTAAATAACTTTCCGGCTGTCCCCGATAACCTTTTTCGGGCAGGTCAGTTGCTGATCCTGATCCCTACAAAATAAGTACGCGGCTGAGTAGGACCGTAAAAATAGCCCGAGTCACGATTCACCCCTTTATCCAGATCCTTCTGGAAACTATTGAATATATTCTGTACACCCCCGTTAAGCTGGAGCCTGATATGGTCACGCAACACAAACGTATAGTTCAGCTTCACGTTTACCTCCATAAATTCCGGCGTTTTTTCCATGCGGGTATGTTCAATATAACCCGCATAATGAGGAACGATCATCCGGCCGGTATAGATCCCCGAAAGCGAAAAATCAAAGTTCCGGGCAGGAGCCGAAGTAAAAGTAAAATACCCATAATAGTCAGGAGTACGGGTCATCCGTTTAGTAGTAAGCGGATCCTCCTCCGCTTCCGTCCACACCTCCGGTTGTTTATACCGGCTCCGCTGAGCCGTAAAACCTACCTGAAGCTGCGCCTCTTTCCCGTGAGCAATTTTAGCATCCAGGTTCAACCCATACACACAGGCACCCTTTCCGTTCCTTCTCTCCAGGATCTGGTTGCCCTGGCTATCCTCCCCGATCTCTTCCAGCAGAAATACATTATTAAGCTCCGTATAAAACCCTTCCAGCAGGATATTTGTCTGGAAATGCCCCAGGTAAGCCGTCCAGTCCACCGAACCACTGAAACTGTTAGAACGCTCCTCCTTCAGGTTCTCAGCCAGCCTTATCAGCTGCCCTTCTCCCCCTACGGCAGTCACATGCAGATCCTCATCATACGCCTGTGGCGCCCTAAACCCGGTAGAATAGGTCAGACGAGTCTGGATAGCCTCCGACGGACTGTACAAAAGATTCACCCGGGGGCTGAAAATAAGATGATCGATCAGGTTATGTTTATCCAGACGGGCACCTACCAGCAATGTAAAAGGATTCATCTTCCACTCATTCTGCAGGAATCCCCCACCAATCCGCACATCCTGTTTAATAGTGCGGTTATACCCCGTCATTACATCATCCAGGGAGTTATCCTGATACTCTGCCCCTGCAGTAAAAACAGCCGGTGCAAAAAGAAGATTCTCTATATTATTCACATATGTAGCACCCCCTACCCAGGTAAGATCATCCGTCTTACCATACGCATTCTCATTCTGATGCGCTCCGTAATAACTGTTCCGGTCTATATGTTGCACAGACCCGTAAAGAGAGATCTTATGTTTATACTCCTTCCAGAAAAGATCATAACTAAGTCCTCCACTGTTGATAATATGTTTCGTTTGCTCCGTAATATCAGATTCATGAGGCTGAAGTTTAAATGCATTCCCTCCCCGGCGGAACTCATTCGTAGTATGATATTCCAGGTTGATACGGCTGAAATGCGTAGGACGGTAGTAAGCACGGAAACCAAAAGTATTCATATTGAGTTTACCTATCTCAGAAAAGCCATCCCCATCCGCATCATACGGATTCCGGTTGCGGTAAGACTGGTACAAAGCAATTCCGTACGAATTACCCTGTCCCACCAGCGAAACATTCCCCCCCTGCATACTGCTCCCAGGACTTACCGTTCATATTAGACATCGAAGAAGCCACCTGGAACGAATTATTGATCGGATCTTTGGTGATGATATTGATGGTTCCTCCTACCGCATTGGCACCAAACAGGGCAGAACCTCCACCCCTTACCACCTCTACC
This sequence comes from Bacteroides sp., assembly GCA_021203405.1. Classification (GTDB taxonomy): domain Bacteria; phylum Bacteroidota; class Bacteroidia; order Bacteroidales; family Bacteroidaceae; genus Bacteroides. Next base: position 616 of record JAJQBG010000056.1, on the reverse strand, counting down.
CGTTCAATCATATTAACCGGTATCTGCTCCAGCCCGTACACACCGGCCAGCGCACTGATCACCGGACGGCTGTTGATAAGGATCTGTGAATAAGGACCCTCCAGCCCGTTTATACGCACCTGGGGAAATCCACAGTTCTGGCAATTATTCTCTACCCGTAATCCGGACTGATAATTGAGAGACTGTGCAAGGTCGGTAGAGTTGATCGTTTCAAAAAGCCTGGCACTCATCACATTGACCACTACCGGAGCACTTTTCCGGCTTACCTCGTTCCGATTGGCAGAGATCACCACCTCATCCGTCATAAAGACCTCTTCCGCCAGGTGGAAATGCACCACTGTCGCAAACTCAGGACTTACCGTAACAGTTTTCTCCTCCGTCCTGTACCCCATAGCCTGCACACGCAGTGTATACTCTCCCGCAGGCAGGTTACGGATCTCAAACTGTCCGGCCTCATTGGATACCGTTCCCCCCGAACACCCCACTACCTGAATGGTAGCAAAAGGAATATTCTCCTGGGTTCCCTTCACGATCACATGGCCGGAAATCATATTACCCTCCCGGATAGGATTATTGGCATAACTCACTATACCCCACAAAAGAGGCAGTATAAAAG
>JAJQBG010000405.1:14259-15577 GCA_021203405.1 Bacteroides sp. | reverse complement strand
GTTGTTACAAAGTTGGGACGCCTCCTCTGTTTTTTTTGATAAATGATTATCTTTGTCACTTCATATAAAGAGTAGAGAATGAAAGAATTTGTAATATTCGAAGCCCAGGTAGAGACTGCCGTACTGGTTGCACTGATCACTCCTTCGCAGGACGAGCGGAAGACCGGTGAATATCTGGATGAACTGGAGTTCCTGGCGGAGACGGCCGGGGCCCAGGTGACCAAACGGTTTACCCAGCGGCTGGATTATATGCATCCTGTTACCTATGTGGGGAAAGGAAAATTGCAGGAGATCAAAGAGTATATTATCGAGAATGAGACCGGTATGGTGATCTCCGATGATGAACTTTCTGCCAAGCAAATACGTAATATTGAAGGGGAACTTAAAATAAAGGTACTGGATCGTACTTCCCTGATCCTGGATATTTTTGCGATGCGTGCCCAGACGGCGCACGCCAAGGTACAGGTGGAGCTGGCTCAATACCAGTATATGTTACCCCGCCTGACCCGGCTCTGGACCCACCTGGAACGCCAGGGAGGGGGATCGGGTAGTGCCCGCGGAGGCTCGGTAGGGCTGCGCGGACCGGGGGAGACCCAGCTGGAGATGGACCGCCGTATCATTATGAGCCGTATCTCTCTGTTGAAGGACCAGCTGAAACAGATCGACCGGCAGAAGGCTACCCAGCGGAAGAACCGGGGCAGACTGATCAGGGTAGCACTGGTGGGTTATACCAATGTAGGTAAGTCTACCCTGATGAACCTACTCTCCAAAAGTGAGGTGTTTGTGGAGAATAAGCTTTTTGCGACGCTGGATACAACGGTGCGGAAGGTGATCATTGATAACCTGCCGTTCCTGCTTTCGGATACGGTAGGGTTTATCCGGAAGTTGCCTACCGACCTGGTGGAGTCTTTTAAATCGACGTTGGATGAGGTACGGGAGGCTGACCTGCTGCTGCATGTGGTGGATATCTCTCATCCGGGCTTTGAGGAGCAGATCGAGGTGGTGAATAAGACGTTGGCTGATATTGGCGGCGGGGACAAACCGATGATCATGGTCTTCAATAAAATTGATGCTTATTCGTTCACTGAGAAGGCGGAGGATGATCTTTCGCCCCGTACCCGGGAGAACTGGACGTTGCAGGAGCTGATGAATACCTGGATGGCCCGCAGTCACGACAGCCTCTTTATCTCGGCCCGTACGCGTGAAAACCTGGAAGAGTTCAAAAAGGAGGTGTATGATAAGGTGAAAGAGCTGCATATGCAGCGTTTCCCGTATAATGATTTCCTTTATAATACTTACGAAGAGGAAGAAGATATTG
>JAJQBG010000405.1:0-14249 GCA_021203405.1 Bacteroides sp. | reverse complement strand
ATATTGAATGAAATAAATGGATCACTATATGGAGAAGTATCGTATCCTGACGGAACAGGAGATTGACCGGCTGAAGGCACAGGGGTGTCGGGCTGAAGAGTGGGACCGCGTCCGGGTTAAAGAGGGTTTTACTACCGATCGTATCTTTCATACCCGTTTTTCGGGGGATATAAAACTGGGAGCCTTCACTGCTTCCTTTACCCTGCCGGGAGGTCTCCGGAAACAGGCAGGATTGCATCATGTAACCCTGCACAACGTAGAGGTGGGGGATAATTGTTGTATTGAGCATATCCTGAACTATATTGCCAATTACCGGATCAGTCACGATACCTATATCGGGAATGTGGATATGATCGTGGTGGACGGGGAGTCCTGCTTTGGCAGCGGTGTGGAAATTTCTGTTTTGAACGAGACCGGAGGCCGGGAGGTGGTGATGACGGATAAGCTTTCTGCTCACCTGGCTTATATCCAGGCCTTGTACCGCCATCGTCCGGTGGTGATTGATCGTATACGGGAGATCACGGCCGGTTATTGCAGGGAGAATACCTCTTCTACCGGTGAGATCGGGAGCCATGTTACGATCATGAATACGGGGTCTGTCCGGAATGTACGGATCGGAGACTATACCCATATTGAGGGTACCTGCCGGCTCAGGAACGGGAGCATCAATAGTAACCGGGAGGCACCGGTACATATCGGGCACGGGGTGATCTGTGATGATTTTATTATCTCCTCCGGATCGCATGTGGACGACGGTACGATGTTGACCCGCTGTTTTGTGGGGCAGGCCTGTACATTGGGGCATAACTACTCGGCATCGGATTCACTTTTCTTTAGTAATTGTCACGGGGAGAACGGGGAGGCGTGTGCTATTTTTGCGGGGCCTTTTACGGTTACCCATCACAAATCGACCCTGCTGATCGCAGGGATGTTCTCTTTTATGAATGCGGGTTCGGGATCGAACCAGAGCAACCACATGTATAAACTGGGGCCTATCCACCAGGGAACACTGGAAAGAGGGGCGAAGACGACTTCGGACTCTTATATACTCTGGCCTGCCCGGGTGGGAGCTTTCTCCCTGGTTATGGGGCGGCATGTCAATCATACGGATACAACCAACCTGCCTTTTTCTTACCTGATCGAAGAGGCGAATAAAACTTATCTGGTACCGGGGGTGAACCTGCGTAGTGTGGGAACGATACGGGATGCGCAGAAGTGGCCGAAACGGGATAAACGGACGGATCCTCATAAGATGGACCTGATCAACTACAACCTGCTGAGTCCCTATACCATTCAGAAAATGTTCAAGGGGCGCAGTATCCTGAAAGATATGAAGCGGGTCTCGGGTGAACTGTCGGATGTCTATTCGTATCAGAGTGCCAAGATCAAGAACTCTTCGCTAAATAATGGGATCCGTTTTTACGAGATCGCTATTCATAAGTTCCTGGGTAACTCTATCATTAAGCGTCTGGAGAATATCGATTTTCAGAGTGATCAGGAGATCCGGGAGCGTCTGAGGCCGGATACGGAGATTGGTACGGGAGAGTGGGTGGATATTTCGGGGCTGATCGCTCCCAAAAGTGAGATCGCCCGGCTGCTGGATGATATTGAAAGTGGAAAGATAAACCTTCTTACGCAGATCAACGATCGTTTTGAAGAGATGCATTGTAATTATTATACTTACGAATGGACATGGGCTTATCATAAAATTGAGTCCTACTATGGAGTGCATCCGGAACGTATTACGGCAAAACATATTGTTGATATTGTGGAGAAGTGGAAAGAGGCGGTAGTGGGATTGGATAAGATGGTGTATGATGATGCTAAAAAGGAGTTCTCCCTGGCAGCTATGACCGGGTTCGGGGCGGATGGTTCGCGCACGGATAAACTGCTTGATTTTGAATATGTACGGGGGGACTTTGAAAGTAATCCTTTTGTGACGGCTGTGCTGGATCATATTGATGCGAAAACCCGGTTGGGAGATGAGCTGATAGAGCGTGTTTCTAAACTTGTCTAAACGATTTTATTTTGTAACTTTGCCTGCACTAACTAACAATTTACTATAAACAAGATAAAATTATGGCTACACCTCCGTTTAAGTATCAGGAGCCTTTTCCAATGGGACCTGATACTACTGAGTATTACCTGCTTACGAAAGAGTACGTATCTGTAAGTGAGTTTGAAGGAAAAGAGATCCTTAAAGTCGAGTCCGAAGGATTAACTGCAATGGCCAACGCTGCTTTCCGTGATGTGGCTTTTTTGCTGCGTCCCGAGCACCAGAAACAGGTTTCGGCTATTCTGGCTGATCCGCAGGCCAGTGAGAATGATAAATATGTAGCACTTACCTTTCTGCGGAATGCGGAAGTATCTGCCAAAGGTAAACTTCCTTTCTGCCAGGATACGGGTACTGCCATTATCATGGGGAAGAAAGGACAGCAGGTATGGACGGATGGTTCTGATGAAGAGGCTCTTTCGAAAGGGGTGTATAAAACCTATACGGAAGAGAACCTGCGCTATTCGCAGAATGTGCCGTTGAATATGTACGATGAGAAGAATACCGGATGCAACCTGCCGGCACAGATCGACCTCTATGCTGTAAAGGGGACTGAATATAAATTTCTTTGTATTGCCAAAGGAGGCGGTTCGGCCAATAAAACCTATTTGTTTCAGGAGACAAAAGCTTTACTCAATCCCTCTACATTAGTGCCGTTCCTGGTGGAAAAGATGAAGTCGTTGGGTACGGCGGCTTGTCCTCCCTATCACATTGCTTTTGTGATCGGTGGTACTTCTGCTGAAACCAACCTGAAGACCGTAAAGCTGGCTTCTGCCAAGTATTACGATAACCTGCCTACGGAAGGGAATGAAGGCGGCCAGGCTTTCCGCGATGTGGAGTTGGAAAAAGAGGTATTGCTGGAGGCACAGCGTATGGGACTGGGTGCCCAGTTCGGCGGTAAGTATTTTGCACACGATATCCGGATCATCCGTTTGCCGCGTCACGGGGCTTCCTGTCCGGTAGGTATGGGTGTTTCCTGCTCGGCCGACCGTAACATCAAAGCCAAGATCAATAAGGAGGGTATCTGGATTGAGAAACTGGAAGAGAATCCGGGTAAATATATTCCGGAAGAGCTGCGTAATGCGGGTGAAGGGGATGCAATTCAGATCGACCTGAACCAGCCGATGGAGAATATTCTCAAAGAACTTACCAAATATCCGGTTGCTACCCGTCTCTCCCTGAACGGTACTATTATTGTAGGTCGTGATATTGCACACGCTAAACTGAAAGAGCGTATCGATAACGGACAGGGTTTACCGCAATATATAAAAGATCATCCTATTTATTATGCAGGTCCGGCTAAAACTCCGGAAGGTATGCCTTCGGGATCGTTCGGACCTACTACGGCGGGGCGTATGGACTCGTATGTAGACCTGTTTCAGAGCCAGGGCGGTAGTATGATTATGATCGCTAAAGGGAACCGCAGCCAGCAGGTAACGGATGCCTGTAAGAAGTATGGTGGATTCTACCTGGGTAGTATCGGTGGACCGGCTGCTATCCTGGCACAGAACAATATCAAGAAGGTAGAGTGCCTGGAGTATCCGGAGCTGGGTATGGAGGCGATCTGGAAAATTGAGGTGGAGAACTTCCCGGCCTTTATCCTGATGGATGATAAGGGGAATGACTTCTTTAAGCAGATCAAACCACTGGATAGTTGCGATTGTAAGTAACTGTTAATAGAATTAGTATATGAAAAGGGATGTGTTTTTCAATACATCCCTTTTGTTTTAGTTTGTGTTTACCGAAGCTTTAAAATTAGAAAATATGGCAGAACCCTTTAAAAATATGTATAATGAGCAATTTTTCGATAGGTTTATGAAAGATCTCAAACTTGTTATCAATGATTTTGATGCCTGTGGGTTTGTGGACCGGGTAATGGATGATGAATGGGAAAACAGAGAACTGAAACAACGTTGTATGCACATAACAACGGTTCTGAAAGAGTTTTTACCGGCAGATTATAAAGAGGCGATCGCTAAGATACTGGAACTGTTGGAGTATGTAGAAGAGAGAGAACCTGGATTTTCTGTAATAGATGATAAGAAGTTTGGCTTAACATTGGAATACGGGGCGATCCTGGATAATTATATAGAACAATATGGGTTGGACCATTATGAAACTTCTGTGAAAGCGATAGAAAAAATAACGCAGTTTACAAGTTGTGAATTTGTTACTCATCCGTTTATCAGAAAATATCCGGAACAGATGATGAAGCAGATGTTAGTTTGGTCGAAACATGAACATTGGGGCGTAAGACGGCTTGCGTCAGAAGGATGTCGCCCCCGTCTGCCCTGGGCGATGGCTTTGCCGGATTTGAAGAAGGATCCTACGCCTATCATTCCTATTTTAGAAAATCTTAAAAACGATCCGGCAAGATTTGTGCGTTTGAGTGTTGCCAATAATTTGAATGATATTGCGAAAGATAATCCTGATATAGTGATTGAACTGGCAAAGAAATGGAAAGGAGAGTCGAAAGAGGTGGATTGGGTTATTAAACATGGCTGTCGTACACTCTTAAAACAGGGTAATCCGGAAGCGATGGAGTTATTCGGTTTTGGGGCTGCTGCAAAAAATATCACGATTGAGAACTTTCAGATTTCAACACCTGAAGTTAAAGTTGGGGATTCGTTGGAATTCAGCTTTAAACTACTGAATAAAAATGATGAAAAGGCCAGAATACGTCTTGAATACGGACTTTATTATCAAAAAGCAAATGGTACATTATCCAAAAAAGTTTGTAAGATCAGCGAAAAAGAATACGCTGAAAATTCCACGACACAAATGATCCGGAAACACTCTTTTAAAGTGGTAACAACCCGGAAGTTTTATCCCGGACTTCATCAGGTGGCTGTAGTAATCAATGGAAAGGAATTTGAAAAATATGATTTCATACTGATTGAATAGATCATCATTTATTGCGAATAACTTTGGTGCCTTTGTGGGAGGAGAAAGTCTCCGGACAGTAATAGAACAAAGGGTTGGGTTGCAAACATTACAATAAAAAACGGCCTCTATCTGTTATGGAGGCCGTTCTTATTATATACTATTTAAAGAATCATACTGTAATAGGTCTGTATTTAGGAACTGACGTTTTCATTACGATCCATCCGATCAGGTAAGCTACTGCACAGAAAGCAAATACGATGGAGTATCCGGCGCTTTTATCACCCCATGCCATTTCGCTGTAGTCAAATAACATACCGCTACCTTTGTTGATAAAGAACGAACCGATACCACCGGCCATACCACCGATACCGGTGATCGTTGCGATAGCTGATTTCGGGAACATATCACCTACGGTAGAGAAGATATTGGCTGACCATGCCTGGTGGGCAGATCCTCCGATAGCAATAAATAAAATAGGGATCCAGTATCCATATCCTCCTAAAGCTTCTACGTGTCCGAGAGGTTGTGCAAGAAGTACTACCAGCGGGAAGAAGGCAATGATCAACATGGCACGCATACGTCCTGCGTAGGGATCCATCCCTTTATTAATAAAGTAAGTAGGGAATTTACCTCCGAAGATGGAACCGAACACAGTAATTGTATAAAGAACTGCGATCGGTAGTGCAATGTCGGTACCGGTCATCTGATATTCTGCTTTCAGGTAGGCGGGTGTCCAGAAAAGGAAGAACCACCATACACCGTCCGTCATAAATTTACCAAAGGCGAATGCCCAGGTCTGTTTGAATTTCAGACAGTCCATATAAGAGAGTTTCGGCCCTTTTGCTGCTTCTTCTGTGGGGGCAGCTGTTCCTTCTTCCTGATCATCCTGAAGGATATAGTTACGTTCGGCATCGTTCATGCGTGGGTTGCTTTTGGGATCTTCATACAGCCATAACCAGAAGATCAACCATAGGAAACCAACGGCTCCTACTACGATAAAGGCCATTTCCCATCCCCAGAGTTCAGCTATTACGGGAACTGAAAGGGGAGCTACGATGGCACCTACATTGGCTCCCGAGTTAAATACACCGGTTGCGAAAGCACGGTCACGTTTCGGAAAGTATTCGGCGGTTGTTTTGATGGCTGCCGGGAAGTTACCAGCTTCACCAAACGCCAGTACTACACGGGCAACAACAAACATGATAACACTTACTGTAGCGATTGTGGCAATGATGGCAGGATCGGTAGCAGTTCTGAGTGCTTCTGCATCTTCCAGACCGGTAGCAGCTTCGGTAGCAATACTGCAAAGTGCGTGGATAATAGCACCCAGCGACCAGATAGCGATAGCCCAGGCGTATCCTTTTTTAGTTCCTAATCTGTCTACAAAGCGACCGGTAACAAGCATGGAGATCGCGTAGGCCAGTGAGAAGATAGCGGTGATGGTTCCGTAGTCACTGTCGGTCCAGTGGAACTCTTCGGCCAGCAGCGGTTGTAACAGGGACAACACCTGACGGTCCAGATAGTTGATCGTAGTCGCCGCAAAGAGTAGCGCACAGATGGTCCATCTGTAGTTTGTCATCTTTTCGTTTACTTTCTGAAATGCACTCATGATAATCGATTTAATTATTTTAGTTGTTATCTTATCTGCCGCCAAAAATACACAATATTTATAATATAGCAATTATAAAAATTGCTTAAAATCTGGTACAAATCGACCGATTATCATTAGTTTTGCCACATATTGTTGTTTTCTACTCTTTTTACGTGTGCGTTAACGGTTTTTGTGCCTTTACCTTAATTTTTTTATAATTTGAGGGTTACAGATTAATTTCTACACCTTATCAATCGAAAATTACCCGTTTAACAGGAGGTAGTCTCTTAATTTTGTAGCTATGGAATTTGCGGATCCGTACTAACCGGTACTACCGGAGATGCAGCAGGAAAGCAAACTGAACCGATATCTTATAAAACTAAAAAATATGGAACTCAGGACATTAATTTTACTATTTGCTTTGCTGCTTAGTACGGCAGTAAAGGCTCAGGTACGTGATAGCCTGATAGTGACCCGCGATGGAACAGGAGATTACCGTACTGTACAGGAGGCTATAGAGAGCGTGCGCGCTTTTATGGATTATACGGTAACCATTTATATCCGGAATGGGGTGTATAAGGAAAAACTGGTAATTCCCTCGTGGGTGAAAAATGTGCGTTTTGTAGGAGAGGACCCTGAAAGAACGATCATTACGTATGATGATCATGCCAATATCAATAAGATGGGTACTTTCCGTACCTATACGGTAAAGGTGGAGGGCAATGATATAACTTTTGAGAACCTGACCATTGAGAACAATGCGGCACAGTTGGGGCAGGCGGTTGCGTTGCATACCGAAGGGGATAAACTGGTTTTTATCAATTGCCGGTTCCTGGGTAATCAGGATACGATTTTTACCGGAGCGGAAGGGACACGGCTCTGTTTTAAAGATTGTTATATAGAGGGAACTACCGATTTTATTTTCGGGCCTTCGACTGCTCTTTTTGAGAATTGCACCATCTATAGTAAACGTAACTCTTATATAACGGCAGCCTCTACCCCTGCTGAGTCTGAATTTGGGTATGTCTTTAAGAATTGTACGCTTACTGCAGCACCGGGAGTAGATAAAGTCTATCTGGGACGTCCCTGGAGACCGTATGCTGCGACTGTATTTATTGATTGTGAAATGGGAAGTCATATTGTAGGAGCCGGTTGGCATAACTGGAACAATCCGGAGAATGAAAAAACGGCCCGTTACGGGGAATATGAGAGTAAAGGACCGGGAGCGAACCCGCAGGAACGGGTAGAGTGGTCGCATCAACTGACAAAAAAAGAGGTGCAGAAATATACGGTAGAGAATATATTCCGACAAGAGAGTGACTGGGCTTCTTGTCCGTAACTCTATCAAACAGGAGGATGAGAAGAGATTTGTTCTTCTGTTACTTTGTAAGAACCTTATTTATTATTCAGACAATCATAATATGCGAAACATACAACTTTTCTTAACTACCTTTCTTTTGGGAGCAGTTACTCTTTGTGGGCAGGAACGTACAAAGTTGGATCTGGATTCTTTTGATGACTCTATCCATCACTGGAATATGGATAATAAAGTGCGTAACTACTCCCGTTATACACCAGACCAGTACCGGGAGATCGCTGATAACTTTATTGCTTACCAGAATCCGGACGGTGGCTGGCCTAAGAACATAGACTGGCTAGCTATACTGGATGCCGATTCTGTAAAGAACACTCTTTCCGAAAGATACAGGGAGAGTACCCTGGATAATACTAATATACATCCGCAGATATTCTATCTGGCAGATGTCTATGCCCTTACCGGTGAGAGGCGGTATGCTGAATCGGCTCTCCAGGCATTGGAGTACCTGTTTGCTACCAAAAACCGAACGGTGGCTGGCGGGGCTGGGATGTGGATGCTATTACCTTTAACGACGATGTGACCAATGGGCCGCTGGAGCTTTTTCAGGCTATTGTACAGGGAGATGATAGTTTTACCTGGCTGGACGAAGAGATGGAAAAACGGATAGAGGCTGCTTATTGGGAGGGTATCGACCTGGTACTGCGTTGCCAGATCGTTCAGGATGGCGTGAAAACTGCCTGGGCACAGCAATATGATAATGAAACGTTGGTCCCGGTAAAGGCTCGCACCTATGAACTTCCTGCTATTACGGCTAATGAAAGTTGTCCGGTGATCTCTTTGTTAATGGATATGGAAGATCCCTCTCCGGAAGTGATCGATGCAGTAAAAAGTGCGGTTGCCTGGCTGGAGAAGGTGAAGATAAAGGGCATCCGGGTAGAACGGATTAAAATACCTGAAGATCAGTATACCAACCATGAATATCCGTATGACAGGGTCGTGGTGGAAGATCCGGATGCGGAACCCATCTGGACCCGCTTTTACGAGATTGAGGATAATACTCCTTTTATGTGCAGACGGGACGGAACTAAAGTGTGGAAGCTGGAGGATGTAAATCCGGAACGTCGCACCGGATATGGCTGGTATGGTTACTGGCTGAAGGAGATCCTGGCGCGGTATCCGCAGTGGCTGGAGAGGGTCAGTGAAGGAAAGTAAAAATATATATACTAATTAAATAAATCATGAAGAATAAGTTAATACTGTTGCTGACACTCTTTGTGCTGGTTACTGCGTTTAGAACGGCAGATCCGGTGATCACTATTTTTATGATCGGGGATTCTACGATGGCGAATAAGAGCCTGAAAGGAGGAAATCCCGAAAGAGGATGGGGACATATGTTACCGGGTTTCCTGCAGGGGAATATCCGGGTAGATAACCATGCTCAGAATGGTCGTAGCAGTAAGAGTTTTATCGATGAGGGAAGGTGGGAAAAGGTGATCTCCCAGGTGAAAAAGGGAGATTATGTGTTTATCCAGTTTGGGCATAATGACGAGAAAACCGATTCGGCACGATATACCATACCGGGTTCTACATTTGACGATAACCTGCGTCGCTTTGTCAAGGAGACCCGTGCCAAAGGGGGGATCCCGGTACTTTTCAACTCTATTGTCCGTCGTAATTTTAACGAGGAGGGAGTCTTAGTGGATACTCACGGAGCTTATCTGGATTCTCCCCGGAATGTTGCGGCAGAACTGGATGTGCCTTTTGTGGATCTCAATAAAATAACCCACGATCTGATGCAGGGAATGGGTGTGGAAGATTCCAAAAAGCTTTTAATGTGGGTGGAGCCGGGCACGGTCCCTTCGGCTCCCGATGGTAAAGAGGATAATACCCACCTCAATATTTACGGGGCCCGTACAGTAGCCGGACTGGCTATAGATGCTATTGCAGAAGCTGTTCCTGAACTGGCACCCTATGTGGTTCACTATGATTTTGTAGTGGCTAAAGATGGTAGCGGTGATTTCTTTACGGTACAGGAGGCGATCTGTGCAGTGCCCGATTTCCGTAAAAATATCCGTACCACGATCCTTATCCGTGAAGGAGAGTATAAGGAGAAGTTAATAGTACCGGAGAATAAGATCAATGTGGCTTTGATCGGACAGGGAGAGGTAATCCTTACCTATGATGCCTATGCCAGTAAAAAGAACTATTTCGGTGAAGAGACCGGAACATCGGGTTCGGCCAGTACTTATATATACGGTCCTGATTTTTATGCGGAGAATATCACTTTTGCAAATAGTTCCGGTCCGGTCGGACAGGCTGTTGCCTGCTTTGTAAGTGGAGACCGGGCTATGTTTAAGAATTGCCGTTTCCTGGGATTCCAGGATACACTCTATACGTATGGTAAGAACAGTCGTCAGTATTATGAAGATTGTTATATGGAGGGTACGGTAGACTTTATTTTCGGTTGGTCCACCGCTGTCTTTAATCGTTGCACCATTCATAGTGTAGGGAACGGGTATGTGACTGCTCCCTCTACCGATGCGGGTAAAAAGTACGGGTATGTATTTTATGATTGTGACCTGACTGCCGGGCCGGAGGTCAAAGAGGTCTATTTATCGCGTCCCTGGCGGGATTATGGGCAGGTTGTATTTATCCGTTGTAACCTGGGTAGTCATATTCTTCCGGTGGGTTGGGATAACTGGGGTAAAAAAACATGCGGAAAAGAGTGTTTTTTTGCTGAGTATGAGAGTCGGGGGTCGGGAGCTGATCCGAAAGCCCGGGTAAAGTACAGCCATCAGTTGAAAGATCTGAAAGGATATAGTATCGAAGAGGTACTTGCCGGGAGCGACGGATGGGATCCGCTTACTAACGGGAATCACCTGGTAGAAGTGGTTCGGTAAAAAACAGGTAAGGTATCCGGGAGTGGATACCTTTTTTAATGGCTCCTTTGATCTGATGTGGTTGTGGTATAAAAGGTGCTTTGATAGTCCCGGGTTGTCTTAACCAGGGATCTTCCTATAAAGAAGATAAAGAAGAGGCTTGCTACCAGCATAATTATACAGATCGTCAGATAAGATCTTCTGTGTCCGGATGGATGTAGTGTGTTCATCGCTTTCTGATTAATAGGTTGCAAATATAAGGTTCGGATATTAAAGGGAAATTTCATTGGTATGAAGCTTTTCCCACATCTCTCTTTTTTTACATAATGTATTTAAGGGAAAAATTGTTTGCTTAGTTACCGGATTAAGGAAATCTTTTCAGGTCGGCCGGGTAGAAGGTCCATTCCGGGGTACGGATGGCAGAGGCTGAAGGATCCGTTTCGTACCAGGGAGAGAGTACCGGATCCGTCGGGTTTACCAGAATATGGATATCCTGTGCTGGCATATAGCTCTGTGCCAGCAAATATACTTTTTTCCGGTCTCCGGGTGTATGGCTATATCTGCCACGATCACTGCATGACCCGGATATCCTCCTTGGATCAATACATCCCCCGCCTGTAAAGTGTGGTAAGGGATCGTTTTTAACTCTTTGGCTAAAGAGGCAGTACCTGCATAGATAAATACCTGATCCAGATAAGCGTGAAAGGTCGGGTAGGAGTAGTCTGTCTCCCGGGATGTATACCAGGATACCTGGTTGCCGTTTACCCGGATCCTCTCTCCTTTGGCCCAGCGGGAATATTCGGCTTTGAATCCGTTGGTAAAATTAAAAGAGATATCCTGATACTTCTTTTGGCGGAAGAGATATTCTGCACGTAAACGGATAATGGCATCCGCGCATTGTTGCAGGTCCCTGTTACCGATCTCCATGTCTACTACGGCAAAAGCGCCCTGCTGATAGGGTTTCTCTTTCCCGTTGTATAACTTTACTTTGCTTCCGGAAGGGAGTAGTGGAAGGTTTCTCAGGTAAAAGGCGAAGGAATCGGAGGGAACGGGTTGCCGGATGTACCCGGCAGGAGGTTTGATGCGCGATTCAATGGTGTTGCCGTTCGCCGGTTTGTCAGCTCTGCTGAATGAAAAGAGCAGGCTTATACCGGTAAACAGAATAAATAGTATTATTTTTTCTATTCTTCATTCTTCTACACATTATTTGGAAAGGGACGTTCCCAAATCTACAAAAAAAGTGTAAAAGACAAAGCCTTCCTTCTACCGGGAAGGTTATAAAATAGTTATTTAATTCTTTCAGAAAAGCACTCTCCCCGTTCCAGGTATAGGTAATGGTTTCCCGGGTAATGAGTTCCAGTTTTTCTCTGTCCCGGGTAGCTACATAATCAGGGGTAGTATAAGTAAAGGTCAGTTGCAGGTTATCTGCAGAGAGATCTGCTTTCCGGAGATAGATATCTGCTATTTTCCGGGTTTGTTCATATTCGTCTGCTGTTAAAGTATCAGCTGCCGGATAGAAGAAATCATCTTCTGTAGGTAGTGAAAGAAAGTCCTGGGTAGGTAATGATTTCCATTGGGGTGTATAGAAACGGATCTCACTGTCACAGGCCTTTCCACAAACGGTATGGATGGTACCAATCACAAAAGTAGAGTCACTGGTAGGAAGGAGCTTCATCTGCCAGGAACTTTGTGAAGTAAGATCTATGGCTATGTAATTTTCTGTAGCTGCTTTCATTTCCGATTGTCCCTCTAGCCGGTTGGTAACCTGGGCTTTCATCTTACTATCCAGGAAGTCGACCATATCGGCCCGGTTAACCGGAGTAAGCAGAAAAAGGATCGTATCGGGCATTTCTGTAAATAGAGTGCGGGCATTTTGTGCTGAAAGGGTAACAGAGAAAAGAGAGCATAGCAGGAATATGACTTTTTTCATGTGATATGTTTATTTTTTACAACTTTAAAGGCCCGGATAAAGTTTAAATAGTGCCAGGAAACTTTGGTTCTCTCCTGCAAAGATAGAAAATAAAAGAGTGGAGTGGTACTAAAAAGAGAGATTGGGTTTATAATTTAAAACTTATTAGGGAACAACTTTTGTTTCAAAGTAAAGAGAAGAATGAAAAGAAATTGAACAAAAATGGAATCCGGTATGTTTAAGAGTATATAATCATAATTTTACGTATTCTAATTTCTTTTGTTAGTCAATTTTTAATCTTAGTTTGTACCATGAATTGAAAAGCGGTAATTTGCGAAAATCACCGCTTTTCAATTTATATGTTCACTCTTTAAAAAGTCGATTGAAAAATTGCAGCGTCTCTTCGTGCATCTCTTTACTGAAAAAATGGGGAAGATCCCACAATTTAGTGACTAATTTATCTCCGGCTCCCTGGCTCTCCCACACATTTTCCATAATACGAAAAGCTTCTCTGGCTCCCTCTACCGGGAAGAGTTTATCGTGTATACCGTTGAAGAAGAGTGCCGGCTTGGGACAGGCAATGGAGGCTACATGAGGATAATCCAGGTATTTGCGGATACCCGGGATCAGCATGGAGTAGGCGGAACCGCCTTTATTCTGGTTGTTGGTAAATGTCATCAGCGAATCGGTGGTGTTCATCCAGCAGAGCGCGGCAGAGGCTTTGACGCGGTCTGAAGCAGCGGATAACATCCACGCCCGGTGCCCTCCCATAGAGAATCCCAGTGCCCCGATCTTCTCTTCGTCTACTTCCGGAAGGGTAGCCAGGAACTCTGCACTCTGTATATCATCAAAAGTGATCAATCCTCCCCAGGACATACCCATCTGCATCAGGTTGGAGGCCAGGGCCTGTTGTCCGTCATAATCCACTCCCTCTTTCTGTCCCCGTTCACTCCAGAAGAGAGCGTCGATCGCTAATACTACATATCCGTTGCGGGCGTAGTAATCTCCTGTAAAAAGAGAGTCGTAGCAACGTACCGACCACTCTTCCGCATCGACTATTACCTCCCGGGGTACTCCGAAGGGTTTTACCATTTTTTCTTTACCAATGGAAAATTTAGCTCCGTGATCATGCAGCATAATAATGGCAGGAAAGGGTCCTTCTCCTTCGGGAACGAGCAGGTAGGCAGGTATCCGGTACCAATCTGTCAGGTTAAAAAGGATCTTCCGCGCCTCATATCCTTCTCTTTGCTCGGTCTCGAGCACTTCGGGCGCAAACTCACCTACCGGAGGAAGGTTGTCAAAACATGCTATGAGCCTGTGGCGGGCTGTTTCTCTCCAGGTAGGAAAATCGGTGATCTCACTGTTCCCCCACGCTAAAGGAAAATCCAGGGTTGCTTTGAGTTGATCCGTAAAGAGCGGCATGTTACGGATCATGCCGTACGGAATATATTTTTTTTCACACTCCTGTGCCGGAAGTAAAAGGGGAAGAAAAAGCAAAAAAGCAAGTATGTGTTTCATAATCATATTGTTAATAAATATAGCAAAGGTAGGCGAAATATCCTATATTTTTGTATATTTGAGGCGGAAAAATTGGTAAATGTGGTGGATACTAT
>JAJQBG010000066.1 GCA_021203405.1 Bacteroides sp. | reverse complement strand
TTACAAAACATTCGATCAAAAGGACCTCTCCTGGTTATTGTAATTGGTCTGGCGCTTTATGCGTTTATTGCCGGAGACGCCTGGAAAGCTTTCCAGCCCTACCAGTCTCAGGATATCGGTGAAATAAACGGTCAGGCAGTATCGGCACAGGATTATCAGAAAATGGTAGAAGAATACACAGAAATTGTAAAATTCACCAGTGGGATGTCTGCTTTATCCGACGAACAGAACAATCAGCTTAAAGACGAGGTCTGGAGAAATTATGTAAACCAGACATTAATAGAGAACGAAGCGGCAAAATTAGGTTTAACTGTATCTAAAGAAGAAATACAAGCTATTATTGATGCCGGAGTACATCCTGCCCTTCAACAAACCCCTTTCCGGAATACGAACGGAATGTTTGATAAAGATATGCTGAAAAAATTTCTGGTAGACTATGCAAATATGCAAAATACTCCCGGAATGAACCTTCAAATGTATGAGCCTTATTATAATTATTGGATATTTATTGAAAAATCGCTCAGACAAAGTCGATTAGCCGAAAAATATCAGGCTCTTATTTCAAAATCCATTCTTTCCAATCCGGTAGAAGCTCAGGCGGCTTTTGAAGGCCGTGTTAATCAGACGGATCTTTTGCTGGCAGCTGTTCCCTATACAGCTATTCCGGATTCAACAGTAAATGTCACAGACTCTGAAATAAAGAATCTCTATAATAAGAGAAAAGAACAATACAGACAATATAACGAGACACGGAATATACAGTATATTAATGTACAGATAAATGCCAGTCCGGAAGATAGAGAAGCTCTGGAAAGAGAGATGCTGGAATATACCGAACAATTAGTAGAAGCTCATGATGACTATTCAGGATTGGTAAGACAAGCCGGTTCTGAATACTCTTTTACCGATTTGTATTATAACCGCAGTGCTTATCCGGCCGATGTTATTGCCCGGCTTGACTCTGTAAAGATCGGGGAAGTATATGGACCCTACTATAATGTATCTGATAATACGCTGAATACTTTTAAGCTGATCAGCAAAAATGTTATGCCGGATTCCATAGAATATCGTCAGATCCAGGTTTACCAGGAAGATCTTCAGAATACCCGTACCTTAGCAGACAGTATTTACAATGCCCTGAAAGGAGGTGCAGGTTTCGCCGAACTTGCAGAGCAATATTCTTCTGACGGAATGGGTGGAGTTCCCACCTGGGTATCGGGTCAACATTATGAAAATACTCCTTTAAGCGCAGACGATATAAAATATCTGCAGACAATCAATAGCCTGAATGTAAATGAGATCGCAAATCTTACTCTTGGTCAGGCAAACGTAATTATACAGGTGACCGGTAAAAAAGTAAATACCGATAAATATAAGGTAGCTGTAATTAAACGTCCTGTAGATTTTAGTACAGAAACTTATAACAAAGCTTATAACAGCTTGAGTCAGTTCATTGCTGCCAACCCGACATTAAAAGAAATGACTGAAAATGCCGAGGAGAACGGTTATACCGTACTACCAAGAAAAGATCTTTATAGTGCAGAACACACTATTGCAGGTATTCGTGGAAGCAAAGAAGCGATCCGTTGGGCTTTTGAAAATAAAGTGGGTGAAGTTTCTCCTCTGTATGAAAGTGGAAACGGAGATCAGTTATTGGTGGTAGCCGTAGAAGGAGTAACCAAAGAAGGATATCAACCCATTAATCAGGTAGCCACTCAATTACGTATGGAACTTATCCGTGAGAAAAAAGCTGAAAAGATAATCGGAGATATTAAATCACAAAATGTCACAAGCTTTACTCAGGCATCCGGCATCGAAAAAGTAATTACAGATACGATTAAACATGTTACTTTTGCTGCTCCGGCCTATATTTCCGCATTATACAGTAGTGAACCGGTAATCAGTGGCATCGCTTCTGTTGCAGAAGTTAATAAGCTTTCTACTCCGGTAAAAGGGAACGGAGGAGTTGTAATGGTACAGGTATATGAAAAAGAGAAGATCAACGAAGAATACGATGCAAAGTCAGAGGAAGCTACATTGGCTAACCGTTATGTAAGTTCAGTTGACAGATTCATTCAGGACCTTTATCTGAAAGCCAATGTAAAAGACAATCGCTATCTCTACTTCTGATAAAAACAGAAAGCAATATATAAAGCGGCGAAGCAAATCTATTGTTTCGCCGCTTTTTTGCAAAGTACAACATCTGACTCAGAGTTTTAACTACAACTCTATGATCATTCGCTTTACTTTTTATAAGTTTGCAAATAAAAGAAGAAACAATGAAAGAAGCATTAATCGGAAAAACAATTACCGAACTCAATGAAATAGTAAAAGAACTGGGATTTCCGGCTTTTTCTGCAAATCAGATTGCTTCCTGGCTTTACCAGAAAAATATTACTTCTATTGATGAAATGACAAATCTGTCTCTGAAACAACGGGAAAAATTAAAAGAGAGATTCATTTATGGAACTTATGTTCCCTCTGAAGTGATCACTTCTATGGACGGAACGAAAAAATATCTTTACCACGTTCAGGAGAATTGTTTTATTGAAACTGTTTATATCCCGGATAAGGAGAGAGCAACCCTGTGCGTATCTTCACAGGTAGGGTGTAAGATGAATTGTAAATTCTGCATGACCGGTAAACAGGGATTCCGGATGAATTTATCTGTACAACATATTATCAACCAGATCATTTCTGTTCCGGAAAGAGAAAAATTGACCAATATTGTTTACATGGGAATGGGGGAGCCGTTGGACAATCTGGATGAAGTGTTAAAATCCCTGGATATACTTACAGGAAAATATGGGTTTAGCTGGAGCCCGAAACGCATCACCGTATCTACTATTGGAATAAAAAAAGGGATCCATAGATTTATGGAAGAGAGCGATTGCCACCTGGCTGTTAGCCTCCACTCTCCTATCCCGGCCCAGAGAAAAGAGCTTATGCCTATTGAAAAGTCGAATCCGGCAAAAGAAATCCTGGAGCTATTAAGAAATTACGACTTTTCCGGACAGAGACGGCTATCTTTTGAATATATCCTTTTTAAAGGTGTGAACGATTCTGAAATATATGCAAAAGAATTGGTAAGGCTTCTCCGCGGATTAGAGTGTCGGATCAATCTTATTAATTTTCATCAGATCCCTGAAGTTGATTTGCAGGGAGTAGACGAACCGACAATCGCTTCTTTCAGAGACTACCTTAATAAACACGGCATATTTACTACCATCCGTCAATCCCGCGGAGAAGATATTTTCGCAGCCTGCGGTATGCTATCTACTAAGCGATTAACAAATTAAAAC
>JAJQBG010000411.1 GCA_021203405.1 Bacteroides sp. | reverse complement strand
GTATAAAAAACGCTCTTTAACGTTAAATATTACGTTAAAGAGCGTGAAGATCAGGCTGAGAAATTCTCCTTATTTTCTTTTATAAGGATTTATTTAGTTTTTCTTCCGGGCACCCATCGGAATAGAGAGTCCCATCTGGAAATTAAGGGCCCGGCTGGTCACAGGGAGAAATTCTCCGTTCACATGCGGAATGATATAATCGCTCGCTAAGAAAAAGTGCACCCCGTGGGTCGGATTGAAGTTCAGGACCAGGCCGAATGTGTTGAACTTGCTATGGATAAAAGAGTAACTGAGTGCTCCTTCAAACCACTTAACCGGGCGGTAGGTAACTGCCAAGGTCGTTTCGGTAATGTTCTGTGCAGCATTGAAACGAGTCGTGGAGATTACCCCCGCAGAGAGCAGGTCTTTGAGGATCTCATACTCAAGTGCTATGTTCAGATTGGTTCTCAGGCCGGTCGTACGGCTCTTGGCATCCCCTTCCTTAAATTCAATGATCTCTTCGAATGTATCTTTTATATTATCGATATCGTCCTGCAGGGAAGAATTATCGTTATCGAAGTCAATCACAAAATTACCGGTTACTACCTGGTCTTCCAGGGTAGAGTAGAGGTAATTGTTATTCTTTTTGTTCCAGGAGATAAATCCTATATCGGTCAGGGCCACAGACAAAGAGAGGTTACTCAGAATCGTAGAAAGCGTTCCTGAAGCAGACTCTGCTACATTTTTAAAAGAGTAAGTACCTCCCAGGTCAAATCCAAGGCCATACCCGGGAATCCCAAAGCCATTATTCCAATCAAAGGAATCAAATTTATCATCTTCATCAAATTCAGGAGTTAATCCGGGAGCAGAGGCCTGCAGGGAGGCCTGCGAGCGGATCCTCCATTCGTCCAGGCCTGCATCCACTTTCAAATCACGGATATGGAGGTCAAAATCCGCCAGTCCGATCAATATTTAGCTTTAGCTCCTACCACCAGGGTATTATCCAGGAAGGGGCGTGAGTGTCCTACTCCCAGTTCCAGATAACTGTTCGCGGTAGCGCGGATATCTTTCACATTATAATAAGAAGCTTCGTTCATGGCAAATCCCTTTTTCATCAGTTCGAAGGCAGAGTAGGGGATATTCGCATTTACATTCGCTCTCAGGTTTAGGTCAATGTTCCAGAATGCCTCTTTTTTATAGAATCCCATAGAAAAGAGCGAATAATTAACATCCGTATCCAGGTAGTTATTCTTAGACACTCCGGAAAGAAAGTCCTTATCTGTAACATTTTTGTGCATAAAACTCAATACTTCACCTCCCTGTTTGAACGTAAGGTGATCCAGGTTCAGTGTATTGGTCTTTACATCCACATACAAATCATTCAGAAGAAGAGGCATACCCAGGTATCCCTGCTCAGGCCGGAGTGCCGGGTTCAGAGAGGTACGGTTGGAGTAGGTCTTCATAAAATAGGTAGTGTTAGTGGTCTGTGCCTGTAAAGCTCCAGCCAAGCAGAATAGTGTCAGCAGGAAAAGCGCCAGGGCTTTTCTGGTATGGAAGGTTTTTATTGTTGTCATATCTTGTTTACTATAATAGGAAGTTTGTGTTAGAGCGACCATGCTATACCATTAGTCGTTTTGAATTTAAGCTTGTTGATCGAAATGTAATCCGATTGGTTCAGGTTCACATCCTCTCCTTCAAGCAGGAAGTTAAAGCCCAGGTGCTTAGCACCTTTCATCGCTTCCACATCGGCATTTCCAACTTCCATTTTAATTTCAAGCTGGTTGTTCTTACCATTTTGCATAACCGCCGGGTAAGTTTTGATGTTGATCTCTTCGTCTTCTTTATTATATACTTTAACAGAAACAGTCACGGTAGTATTGCTTCCCTGTGCTCCTCCTAACTGGATATCTACCGAATCAGCTACGATATAGAACTCTCCGGCATCGTTAAATAATTTATCAGCTATATCTTCGCTGAATACATCCTCCAGAGTCTCTTCAATATTGATCCGTATCTCTGAAAAGTTCAAAGGAACAGTGAAGGTATATTTAGCTTCAATCTCCGGATTGTTATAAGGAAAATACCCTTTTTTGTAAACCTCCTGTAGTGGCCTGTGCCTGGTACCTCAGTTCATCCGGTTTGGAAGCCAGCACTTCATTAAAGTCCACCGGGAAGAAACGATCACCAAATCCTTTGTCATCTGTTTTAGCCAGGTAATAAGAGACTTCGTCTTTATCTTTAGGGAAAAGCATCCCTTCTTCTCCGGTCATGTTTTCGAGCCTTCCGGAAGGCAGTGCTGCCATTTCATCCATATATAAGGTAAGATCCATACCAATATTGGAATACACATCCATGATCATACCGGGATTTGCAAATACAAAATAGTCGCCTTCCTCCTGGAAAATATCGTTGATAGAGTTGATGTCCTCTATTTCTCCTTGGATTTGTTGGTTAAAGGATGCCTCGGCATATACCAGTTCAGGTTTGGGATCATCCGTTATTATTTCCATCCTGAACCCGATCTCTTTTCCGCTGTCTATAGTCAGTTCGGCTTCCGGGGATACAGTGAGGATGGAGGTATATACAATATCTTCTTCCTCTTTATCATACCACACTTCCTTAACAGGGAGCGGACCATATTCATAATATCCGGTTGCTGATTGCAATATCAGGTGAGGCTCAATAGATATATCAATATCTTGTCCATCAATAGCAGCATGTTCTCCCAAAACGAAATATTCCGGGAAATTCAGGTTCACACTCAGCTGTGATCCTTCGCTGGAAAAGAAGTTAACTCCTGTCAGATATACTCTTATCCGTATATTACACTCCTCAAAAGTAACACCCTCTACTTCTATAGTCCAGTCTTCACTGGAGATGTTTTTCTCAGGAGCAGGAATGGAGTACATCAGCGATTTATTTGTTGCCAGAGTAATATCCTGTGGTGTGTCTGGAAAAGGAGCATAGGTGAATCCCGAATTGGAAGGAAGAACTGTTATCTCGTCAAACTCAGGCAGCTGTACCTCAATATCCCCCCCCATAATTCAGGGTAATATACCCCTGGCTGTCATAAATAAATTTTGTTTCTGTACGTTCATCCAGAATAGAGTCAATACGCAGAGAGTTTACATTTCCCAGCGGAATATTTCCTACCGGAAAAACAGCATCTTTGTTGACATTGTCCAGATTGTAGCTTTTATCAATACAAGATTGCAAGAAAAGAGAAGCCGTGATAACTGCTATACACAGGCCTGTCAGTCGCTTTGTCATGGCTAAAATGAATTAATTAATTGTAATTTAGTTTGCAAATATAGTCTCAATATTTA
>JAJQBG010000347.1 GCA_021203405.1 Bacteroides sp. | reverse complement strand
GTTTACTTTTACCCTGGCGGCAGATGGTGGTACATTTGCTGCCAGTTGTTTTTTTTATAAAGTAGTAGTCTTATTTATTCCATGATCAGTAAGGTTTGAATGTTTAACATAGTATTATAGTGCTTAAGCGTCAGTAAAGGGTAATTATATTATTCTCCCGGTCTTTGGAAATGTCGAACGGATAAATACGGCTTATGAGCCGGAGGATCTCATCAATGCCGTCACGCTGGCGGAACTTACAGGTGTAACGGATCTCGGCCAGCGCAGCAGTCTTAATGAAAATGCGTACATCGTAATACAACTCCAGTTTACGGACAATATCTCCCAACCGTTCGTCCTCAAAGCTGTAAATGCCGTCACGCCACAAAAAAGTCTCCCCCTCTTTGATCTTACCTAAGTTCAACTCTTCTGAGCGAACAGTAACCTGATCACCGGGAGTAAGAAGAACCTGCGAAGAGCTCTCCAGCGAGGTTACCAGGAGCGAGCCTTCCAGCAAACTGGTCTGTACATAACCCAATTCCGGATAACTGTACACATTGAACTTAGTACCCAACACCGTCATATCCACCTGAGCCGCAGAAACCACAAAGGGACGGGAGGCATCCGGAGCAATTTCAAAATAACCTTCACCTATTAAACTTACACGCCGCTCTTTGCCCCGGAAATGAGTGGGATAGATAAGCGTAGAGCGGGCATTGAGCCAGATCACACTTCCATCGTGCAGGGTAAGGCAGGTACGTTGACCGGCAGGAACATACAGCGTATGGGTATCTGAATAGGAATCTCCGGAAAGAAAATACCGGGTACTGACCCAATGGGTACACAAAACAAGCAGAAGAAGCACAGAAGCATATTTCAGACTGCGGAAAGCCAGTATCCGAAAACGTCGTTTCTGTCTTAACTCTAAAAAGCGTACATAACCAGCTCTGCTCTCCTCTGTTTTCTCATCCCCGGAAAGAGACATAAGTGAGTGAAGGTTTTGACAGGCAATAAATTCTGCTTTCAAAGAGCGATCGCTTTGAACCTCTCTTAAAAATTCCAGACGTTCATCAGGCGTTAGTTCATCCAACAAATATCGTATAATGCGTTTATCCATCTTTTTATCCTTATCTGCTTAGTAAACGAAGGAACGCACAAAATCCGCTAAAAGAAAAAGATTTTTTTCAGAAAAATCTCTTCCAGGAAATTTCCGGATACAAAAAATCCCCCTGCACCTGATCGATACAGAGGGAATCATATTTATCTTTTTATTTTTCTTAATTACACCCCACTGAAAGCACTGAACCCACCATCAATGGGTAAGACAACTCCTGTAATAAAGCTTGCAGCCTCACTACACAAAAATTGAACCGCTCCGTTCAATTCGGAAATATCTCCAAACCGTCCCATCGGAGTCTTGGCTAATACCTTTTTGCTCCGGTCTGTTAAAGAACCATCGGGGTTGATCAATACCGCCCGGTTCTGATCGCCGATAAAGAATCCCGGCGCAATGGCGTTGACACGGATTCCTTCTCCATATTTGAGTGCCATCTCCGTAGCCAGCCACTGGGTAAAGTTACTCACAGCCGTTTTAGCAGCCGAATATCCCGGCACACGGGTAATGGCCGAATAAGCAGCCATAGAAGATACATTGATAATAGAACCGCTCTTCTGCTCCGCCATTACCTTACCAATTACCATCGACGGATATACCGTTCCATTCATATTCAGGTTGGTTACCTTTTCCCATTCACTGACAGGCATATCAAAGAACGACTGATCGGGTGCCAGGGTTCCTCCCGGAGTATTCCCTCCTGCAATATTGAGCAGAATATCAATGCGACCCCATTTCTCCACAACCTGGTCGGCCACCTTTTTCAGGCTCTCTATATCCAGCACATTACCTACAATCCCTATCGCTTCTCCCCCCAGAGCCGTTAACTCCTCTACCCGGGCATCCAGGTTTTCGGGGCGGATATCAATGGCTACTACTTTAGCCCCTGCCTTTACAAAACTTTGAGCGATACTTCCGCCCAGTACTCCACCTGCGCCGGTAATCACAGCAACTTTACCTTCTATACTAAATTGCTCATTCATAACTCTGTTTTTTTTGCAAATATACGATCTATTGAGCAAATTCCATTTTCCGATATTTGCCTATCCTTTACTTTATTTTGCTTTTTCTGTAAAACGGACAAAAAGGAACATTAAAATTGTTGTTTTCATAACCGGAATATTCTTTTTGATTTATTACCGGTATAAAGTAACGGCAGATAAAAAGGAATAAGTAGGGCCTTTCAAACGATTCCTTGTTCAAATCAAACATCCGGAAAACTTTATCTGATTCGGTCTGTTTAAAATGGAAAGAATTTCAGTTAAAACAGTTATACTTAATAAATAGCGTTTATGAATAATCCAAAAGAGAATGTAGCAGGTAAAGTAGTAGTGATCACCGGAGCAAGTAGCGGATTGGGCGAAGCCACGGCCCGCATGTTGTCGGAACTGGGTGCTACGGTGGTGTTGGGTGCACGCCGTTTCGACCGGTTGCAGAAACTGGCCGATGAAATTAACAGCAAAGGTGGCAAAGCCCATGCAGTACAAACCGATGTAACCGATGCGAAACAGGTGCAAAACCTTGTAGACGAAGCGGTAAAGAAATTCGGCAGGATTGATGTGATACTGAACAATGCGGGATTGATGCCGCAATCTCCCTTAGAGAAACTCCGCATGGATGATTAGGATAAGATGATCGATGTGAATATCAAAGGGTGCTCTATGGAATTGCCGCTGCGCTTCCATCTATGAAAGAGCAAAAGTCGGGGCAGATCATCAATGTCTCTTCCGTAGCAGGGCATGTGGTAAGTCCGGGTAGTGCGGTCTATTCGGCTACGAAATATGCGGTGCGTGCACTGACAGAGGGGCTGCGCCAGGAAGTAAAGCCGTACAACATCCGTGCATCCATTATCTCTCCGGGAGCGGTGCAGTCAGAACTTCCGGCGAGTTCTACCGATCCGGAAACAGCCAAAAGAATGGAAGCGTTTTACAAAGAGTATGCTATTCCGACGGACTCTTTTGCCCGTGCGGTGGTATTTGTTATCAGCCAGCCCGAAGAGGTGGATGTGAATGAGATAGTATTCCGTCCGACTAAACAGCAGATGTAATACATTCTGTACCCTTGTCCCTTTGTTCACCGGGAGATGTTCTCCCGGAATTCCTATCTTTTTCCCACGTCAGGTAGGCAGATCGGACAATATGTCCTTATAGGATTCACATCGGGAGATGCTCTCCCGATGAACACAATGTTTTCATACATATTATTAAACCTCAATCTCAATAAATAG
>JAJQBG010000063.1 GCA_021203405.1 Bacteroides sp. | reverse complement strand
ATACTATATTTTTTTCATACTTGTAATCATTTAAAATGTAACATTCAATCCGAAAGTAAAACTTCTCAGAACCGGTCGCCCTTCATAGTTGCTGTTTGCTTCGGGGTCCCATCCTTTCCAATTGGTAATGGTTAATAGGTTTTTACCGCTGACAAAGAGGTCCAGGTTCTCAATGCCGGCTACTTTTATCCATTGCCGGGGAAACTGGTAGGAGAGGTTTATATCCTGCAGGCGGACAAAGCTTCTGTCCTGATAGGTGGTTGGCACGATGGCTCCGGCATTGATTGACCGTGAATAGGTAGCCCCCGGGTTATTGGGCGACCAGAAATCTGCTGCCATTTCACTGATCTTGTTCCAGCGTCTTCCATTGGCGTCTCCTCTTACCAGGGAAGAGGAGTTAACTCCCAGATATCCGTTCTTTCCGCCTTGCACGGAGTTGATAAAGAAGCTCAGGGAGAAATTCTTATATCTTAATTTGTTCATAATACCGAACCGGTAGGCGGGATCTCCTTTTCCGATAATTACCCGGTCATCGGGAGTGATCTCTCCTTCACCGGTTACATCCCTGATCTTTTTATTGCCCGGGTGGTAACCTGCGGGGATATCATCGTCCAGTTGCCACAGTCCGTCCACTATATATCCGTATATGGCAGAGGTGGATTTACCGATGAACAGGTTACTGGCGATCAGGTCGTCTTCTTTCCCATCTCCGTCGCTATCTTTTCCCAATAGGGTTAATATCTTGTTCTTGTTAGAAGATATATTGAAGGTAGTACTCCATTCAAAATCTTTGGTTACAATGTTCCGGGAAGTAAAGGTAAACTCTATACCCTGGTTCCTTATTTTACCGATATTGCTGCTTACCGAAGAGAATCCTGTCAGGGAAGGAATAGTCATGTTGTAGAGCAGATCCCGGGTGGTGGTACTGTATAGCTCTAATGATCCGGTGAGCCTGTTCTGAAAGAGGTTATAGTCCAGACCGAAGTTGAATCCATCTGTTTTCTCCCATTTCAGGTTTTTATTGGCCATGGAGGAGATCTGTTGACGAAGGACGGTCTCTCCGCCATCTCCGAAAACATACCCGGGAGCGGTTGTTACCCGGGAGAGAGAGGCGTAGCGCCCTGTCAGGTTACCACTGATCCCCCCCAGCCTCCGCGAAGTTTGAGGCAGTCTACCCACGATGCTGTAAAGAAGCTCTCTTCAGAGAGTATCCAGGCTACGGCTGCTGAGGGAAAAATAGCCGTTTTGTTGTTCTCGGCAAAGCCTGAGAATCCGTCACGGCGTAGGGTTCCTGTCAGCAAATACCTGTCTCTGAATTTATAATTGATACGTAGCATCTGGTAAAGTGCAGCTTCATCCCAGGCATCTGAGTCTGCATATTGATCTGTTCCCAGTTCAAGGCTGTTGTACCCCAGGGACAATCTCGGGAAATTTTGCGATTTGGAATCTGTGAAGTTATCCTGACGTTCCCTGACTTCATAGAGGAGGGTTGCGGCAATGGTATGTTCCCCGAAGCTATTGTCGTAATTTAAGATGTTGTCAAACGTATAGTCGTAGTAACTCCGGTGTCGTTTATAAGCCTCTCCCGTAAGTCCCGCTCCATATTTATTTGCCTGGAAATGCTCATCGATGCGATAGTTCGTTCCGAAATTGGCCCGATAACTTAATCCTTTCAGGGGAAGTTTGATCTCTGCATAGATATTCCCGAAAAAATAGTTGTGTCTTTCCCGGTCGTCTACATCTGAACCGATAAAAGGGTTGGTATCCAGTGTCTCGAACGGATACGGTTTTAGTTTTCCTTCTTCATCATAGGGTTCGAGAAGCGGGCTCTGTATAAGCAGGTTAAATAAAGTGGGTTCTACCCCATCCTGGTTCACAAATGATCCGAAAGATTGAACGCCCATTTTCAACCAGCTGTACGGTTTTATATCCAGGTTCATACGGAAACTGTTTCTGCGGAAATCATCGTTCAGGATGTATCCTTTCTGGTCTACGTTCTCGAAAGATAGTAAGTAGGACATGGTTTCGTTCCCTCCGGAAACACTGATGCGGTTTTCAAAAATAGAGCCTGTACGGGTACCCTGGCTCCACCAGCCGTAATCATGCGGGGAAATTCCGTCGCTTTGGGTATTATCCAGCATGACACGGTCTGGCAGGTAATCTGCGATGTTGAAATCCGGATTGGGTGTTGTATAATCCGGTCCGAGGTAAGCTTTGTCATACCAGAACTCTTTGGTGAAAGAGAGATATTCTTCCCGGTTCATAGGCCGCAGGTTCCTTGTAGGATTGGAAATGGAGTAGGAGGAGGAGAAATTGACTTTGGCCTTTCCTGCTTTTCCTTTTTTGCTGGTGATAAGCAGAACCCCGTTAGCGGCCTGTGCACCATATACTGCGGTAGCACTGGCATCCTTAAGGATATCGATAGATTCTATATCATTAGGGTTCAGAGAGGATAGAGAACTGGTATAGATAGCCCCGTCCAGGACGATCAATACATCTTTATTTCCTGATAGGGTATTGGTTCCGCGAATGGAGATGGAGGGAGTAGAGCCTGCAGTGGTGGTTTGTCCGATATTCAATCCGGGAACCGTACCCTGCAGGGCCTGAACAATGTTGGTATTGGGGGAGTTTTCAAAATCTTTTAAATTGGCACTTACCACGGCACCGGTAAGGTCTGATTTTTTCATGGTACCATACCCTACTACCACGATCTCATCCAGGATCTTAGTATCTTCTTTCATCACTACCTGTATCGATTTTCCAGGTGTTGTTTTTACTTCGATACTCAGGTAGCCGATGTAGGAAACCTGTAAAGTGGCACCGGCAGCTACAGTGAGCCGGAACTCTCCGTCTAATCCGGTAATAGTACCGTTACCGGTTCCTTTTTCCATAATGCTGGCTCCTATCACAGGATCGCCTGCCTGGTCTTTCACTGTACCGGAAACCTGATACGTTTGTTGCTCTGTGACCTCCAATGCGACGCCAGTGGTCCTGGCAGACAGGGTCGCAGGAGAGAAGATAATGACACCCGAAAACAGGAACAGCCACGGAATAGCCTGTGTTTTTCGAAGTTTTTGAATGAATAATTTCATCTTTTCTGAGTTTAAGTTTAACAATATACTATAAAAACACCTTTAAACAATCTGATTACCTTAAATCTGATACCCGTTAAATTATCTATCTTGCCTGATCGTTTTATCTTGTATTATCTGGGGTAAAAGTATGAGGAATTATAAGAAAAGAGTGTCGCTCTGCTGCCAGTTCACGCCGTAATTCTTACTTTGAAAGGATTACAGGTTGTTTTTGGAAGATTTGCGATTG
>JAJQBG010000202.1 GCA_021203405.1 Bacteroides sp. | reverse complement strand
CTTTATGACCGTCAAAGAGCGTTATTGGAGATATTCACTGGTAGCTATTATATTACTACTGGGAGGGATCATTTATATGGAATCCAGACCCTTTCTTAGTGGAGTACTGGGTGCTATCACCATCTATCTGCTGGTAAGAAAACAAATGTTTCACCTTACCCGGCAAAAAAAGAGTTAAAAGAGTACTGGCTGCACTACTCTTAGTAGCAGAAGTTGTTCTCTGTTTCCTGATCCCTCTGGGACTCGTCGTATGGCTTTGCGTCCATATGATCCAAAGCATTGACCTGGATCCCTCCTCTCTGGTAAACTCCATTGAACATGTATCCGACCTGGTTAAAGAAAAAACAGGTTATAACCTGCTTCAGACGGAAAACCTTACTTCGCTGGCAAGTTATATTCCCCGCATAGGACAATATATTATGGGTGGGATCAGCAGTTTTGGTATCAATATATTCTTTTTGCTCTTTATTCTCTATTTTATGCTGATCGGAGCAGAACCCATGGAGAGATACGTATACGACATTCTTCCCTTCAATCCTAAAAATAAACGGGTCGTATTAAATGAGATCAATCTGATAGTGAAGTCAAATACGATTGGTATTCCTTTATTGGGAATCATACAGGGAGTCATCGCTATGATCGGGTATATGTTATTTGGTTGCCCGACCCCGGTTTTGTTTGGAGTACTGACAGCTTTTGCTACCATCATTCCTATTATAGGAACTGCCCTGGTATGGTTCCCTTTAATGATCTATCTGGCACTGACCGGCGACTGGGGAAATTTCATCGGCCTTACTCTTTACTCCCTCCTTATAGTAACCAATATAGATAACTTTATACGGTTTCTTCTGCAAAAGAAACTGGCCGATACACATCCCCTTGTAACCTTCTTCGGCGTCATTATAGGGATCTCCTTTTTCGGGTTTATGGGAGTTATTTTCGGTCCCCTCCTTCTCTCCGGATTTCTTTTGTGCGTAAACATATTCAAGAACGAATATTTAGATGGAAGAGATATCTATCTACCCACTCCCGAAAAGACCCCTCCTTTTCCTCCGTCAGATTCCTGATGCATATAAGGAGTTTTTTACCTCCCCTTATTTAGTAAACAACTCGAAGGTGAACTTACACCCTATCCGGTGGAACTTTCCGTTATCACTGCTTACAAACACCCCAACGTCAAATACATGGGTACCGACTCCATACCCCAGTTCCACATAAGGAGTCAGGCGGGGTGCCAGCAGGGCATTTATATAAAAGCGTTCATTCTGAACATACCCCACATATTTCCCCAAATGACGCAACACCAGGAAAGGAGCCTCATACGTAATATTTCCTCTAATATATTTGTGAGAAGTATTAAACCATCTGCGGTCCAGTAGCTGGAAGGTTCCTCCAATATCATCATTCCATCCCTGCGGCAGGTTGTTACGGGCCAGATTGGCAAAGTCAATAAAATAGATCTCTTCCTGATTGGTATAAGCACCGGCACCTACCCGGTAATACAAACTTTTCAGAAGAGTCAGCGGGATCTTATGTTGCATATCTATCTCGATCCGCTCATAATTCCCATCTCCACGGAACAGACCTTTAATCCCTCTTTCCCAATCGAAGGTAAAAGTCGGATATTTGGAACGAAAATTGATCTTACGCTTACCATCCATATAATAATACAAGCCCGGAGTCCATTGCAACTGTATATTAGGTGCAAAACTTCGATATTCATCCCTGACCAGTTCGTTAATATCCTCTTCAGTCTCATCCGGTATATCCTCAGAAAGCTTTAACTTTTTAGCAGGAGTACGCCGGTGGGCGGCAAACCCGACACTGACCGTAAGTCCGTTATAAACCTCTACACTGTGTCTGGCTTTTACATATAAGCCCTTATAATATTTAAAATCAATATCATCAAAATTGGAAACACTATCCGGCATCTCTTTCAGTTCATCCAGGATCATAGTATTGGAAATACGGTTCCCGTTTCCCACATCCAGATGAACAGAAGCACGTTTAGCCGGCCAATAGTCAAAATTAGCATGGATCCTCCAGTAAAACTCATTACGGGTAAAATTATAACCGATACGGGGCACTATACGTAACAGACGGTCTCCTTTTATCAAACGGCTATACTTGAATTCCTGCCGGTAAGAGAGACCATTATTCCCGCTGTAACTCAGCAGGAAAGGATTAATAAGGGGAGAACAACAAACACTTCCCGCAGAAGCCAGATCCACCGTATAGTTCTGAATAAGAAAATCTCCCATTTCCCCCCAGAACACTTTGGTCGGTTTTTTAATTTTAACTTCCAGATCGGTCGTATTCTGTTTCTGGAAGTAATTCATATAAACCGAATCCTGAACAGGGGTCAAAGGAATGGGACGGATTTCGGCCAGATAACCAAAATCGGTCTTTAACGCATTCGTATCACACTGTAATACAAACGAATCCGTAAGATCATACTTTTTGCGGCGTTTAAACTTACGGTGTAGTTCATTCAGTTTAACTTCCTCGTAGGTAAGATGGGTACTATAAGTTCCCTCTACCTGGTTCCCCAAAAACCTAAAAACGAGTTCCGCATCATACAATACAGGAAGGAACTCATCTTTCGCCCCTTCTTCCCCCATAGTAAGATGCATGGTAAAGGTGATCTGTTTCGACTCTCCCCGAAAAGACATCTCCCGGACACTCCAGATCTGGTCACTCACTACCATAGATCCCTTTATCAACTGACGACTCCAGTTCCGCGGTGTAAAACGAATATAATAAAGACGCTCCCCGGGACGCCCCACCACAGAATCCAGCTTATAGGTATAATATTTACGGTTATGGGGAGAAACAGGCGAAAGTAACCGGTCTTTCAAAAGAGCCTGTGAATAAATATTCATACTGAAATACTCCAGGATGGGAGAAGGGATCCCCTTATTTTTAAGAAAAGTGGAAGCTATCGCTTTTACCCGCTGGTCATAAATATTAGGAGCAGCATAGTGCAGCTCACTGGCCGTTTCAATAATATAATCCTTGATTCCTTTCTCGAACCGGAACATAGTAGGTACCGATTTTAAGAGCCAGTTCTGCCGTTCCAGATAAATAGTACCCTTTGTATAGATATCCGCATGATACTCTTCAATGATACGCTCATAAAAAGGCGCATAGAGCATGATCTGATCCACAATAGAATCTACCGGGACCGAAAAATTCTCTACCCGGTTTTTTTTCTGGGATGCCCGGCAAAGACCGGTCCCCAAACAGAAAAACAAAAGAAAAGGATATATTATGTATCTTACGGCGTTCATACCACCATACAAATATAAATAAATTCAACGATATGC
>JAJQBG010000392.1 GCA_021203405.1 Bacteroides sp. | reverse complement strand
ATGCACTCTTAGCTCAGCTGGTAGAGCAATTGACTCTTAATCAATGGGTCCAGGGTTCGAGTCCCTGAGGGTGTACGAAGCAAGAAAGCAAAATCAAGTAATCCTCTGAGTACCAATTACTCAGAGGATTTTCATTTTCCTCTTACTCTATAGACTTTATAAGGTATAAGAGCGGCTATGAAGCCGCAGGATAAAGAGCCACCGGTTATGGACCAACGGTCAGCGAAGCTAAACTGGGGACAACAGCATATTTTGAAATAATGTTTCTATGATTGTAATTCGTTCCGTTTTCTATCCTGCATAATACTATCCATTTGATCTTTTGCCCAATATATCAGAGAATTCAAATGGGGTAATAAAGACACTCCCCGTGCAGTTAACGAATATTCCACTTTCGGGGGGATTTGTGCATAGACCTGACGTTTTACAATGCCGTCCTGCTCCAGTGTCCGTAAAGTTACAGTCAGCATTTTTTGTAAGATGTCAGGTATTGTTCGCTGGAGTTCACCAAATCTCATGACAGGTGCTTGTTCCAGTGTGAATATAACCAATATAGACCATTTATCACTAATACGGGAAAGAATATTTCTTATCGGACAATTCTGAATAAAAATTTCATCTTTTAACTTATCTGCTTCCATAATATACTCTGTTTCAATTACGCTACAAAAGTAACTTAAAGTCTGATTGGATGCAAGCTTACCCTATCTATTGTATTAACATGCGTTAAAAATAAAAATGTAAACCATTCATATTCAGTTTTGGTTTCTATTTGGTAAGTATCTGAGAAGTAAGTGCCTACTTGTGGGGGAGATGAAAAACACTGAACTTTGTATCATCAAAAAATAATATTCATTTTAAAGAAGTATTGATCATGAAGAAAGTAGCATTAATCGGTGCAAGCGGATTTGTAGGGAACGCAATCCTAAACGAGTTGTTAAGCAGAGGACATCACGTAAAAGCAATTGTACGTGACGCATCAAAAATGAAAGTAAATTCTCCGAATCTGGAAATCAAAGAAATCAATGTGGAAGATACTTCCGCTATGATTGAGGCATTAAAGGGGCAGGATGCAGTGATAAGCGCATACAATCCGGGATGGTCCAATCCCAATATGTATGAGGATACACTGCGTGTTTATCCCAAAATTCTGGATGAGGTAAAAGCCTCAGGAGTTAATCGCCTACTGATTGTTGGGGGTGCAGGAAGTTTGTTTGTAAAACCGGGTTTACGACTCGTTGATACCGGAACATTACCGGAGGCTTGGCTGCCCGGCGTTCAGTCTATGGCAAAATTTTTTCTTGAAACACTGGTAAATGAAAAAGAACTCGATTGGGTGTTCTTCTCTCCTGCTGCTAATCTCGGTAATCTGACCGCCGGGGTACGTACAGGTAAATTTCGTTTGGGAAAAGACGATCTGATTGTGGATGAAAAGGGAGAAAGTTTTATTTCCGTAGAAGATTATGCGATGGCTATGGTGGACGAGCTGGAGCAGGAAAATCATCATCAGCAGCGGTTCACAATCGGTTATTGATACTACCATAGTGGTAATCATGGAGGATGAAAAAGTCATTGGATTCTTTAAGTAGTCATACGTGTGATTTGGCTACCACTCCAGTGACTTTTGAAAGTATTTCATTGGTTTAATAAACTATATAAAAATAGAGAAGAGGCTGGCTCACACGGTACAAGAGCGGCTATGAAGCCGCAGGATAAAGAGTCACCGGCTATGAAGCCGGCGACAACAAGGAATGGGTAGTAAAACAACTAAAGCCTACTTTAGGAAAAGACAGTGCAACCCCTTAAAAAGATAGTTGCACCCGTTTTGAAAGATGGTTGCATCCATTTTCAAAGTTGGTTGCATCCGCTCAAAAAGAGGGTTGCATCCAATTTTTCAGGGTTCACCCAGTCCATTTACAATGATCTGAACCTCCCGGGGAGTCAAGGTGCGGCAATCGGGAGTCCATCCCTCTGCCAGTAACTCTTCTTTCATGCTCTTTTTCTTATTTACCCAATACCGTAATCTTTTGGAGGCCGAAGCCGGCGAGATATCCGGTTTATACAAACAGGCCAGCTCTTGCCAGCCATAACTCTTAATCCTGAATTCTTTTACTTTTTCCATGCTTTTTTTGCTTTAAAGTTACCTTAATTCCGGCGGTTTTATCTGCCTGAAAACTCTCTTAAAACTAACTTACTGTAATTGTTAGCCCCTATGTTCCCGTATGTAAATTTAAGCGAATGGTAGCTCTTTTCCTTGTTGTATCTTTGCCTTTGTAACAGGAACGGTGCGCGCCTTCTGAACAAATAAAGTAAGTATTAACGCTAAAAAAAGTAAGTATGAGTTTAAAATTTCGTCCTATAGTACGTAAACTGCTTGCCGGTGTTCATGCCGGGCAGAAGAGGTTTTTCGGGCAGGTTCGTTGTGGAGAGTGTATTCGTTTTGATAAGATTTGCAAGCAGGTTGCTCTTCTTTCTACGGCTACTAAGGGAGATGTGGAGTTGATCCTGGATAACTTTGTAGAGATTATCAACGAACAGCTGGAGAACGGTAATATCATCCAGCTGGGGGATTTCGGGAACTTCCGTATTGCCGGAGGTAGCCGGGCGGTAGAGCCCGGAGAGAAGTTCCACGTTTCAGCCATCCGGCGTCCGCGGATCGTTTTCTCTCCCGGCAAAGAACTTCGTCGGGTAACGGAGAAGATTGTCTTTGAAAAGCTGGACACCAGAGTTGTTACAGAGTGTCCTCATCCTCATCTCTAAGCAACCAATGTTTAATTTAAAATGTAAGATCAGTATGTCAGTAAGTTATTATGTGATTGAGCGCAGGATTCCCGGTGGTCCTGACAAAGGTAAGATGAAGCAGTTTGCCCAGCTGCGTTTGGGTAGTGTAATTGGTTTTGAGGCTATTTGCCGTAAAGTGGCTTTGTTAAGTACCGCTACCAGCGGAGATGTAAAAGTGGTGTTAAATAGTCTTTTGACCATTATCAGCGAATACCTGGAGGCTGGGCATTCGGTAAAGGTGGGGGTATTGGGCAATTTCCGTCCTTTGGCCGGTAGCAATCCGGTAGAGAAGGAAGAGGATGTCACTGCCCACCAGATGAGACGTCCCAGGATCATCTTTACCCCGGGTAAGGCGCTGCGCACGATGCTTTCGCAGGTCTCTTTCCGCCGGATCGATCCTTTGGTAAAGACGATTGAAGAAGAGTGTGGAGATGACCACGATATTTAACGGTTAATTTGTATCTGTTTTCAGGCCCGGGGTGTGTAACCCGGTTATGTGTGGAAGATTTGTT
The DNA here is from genome assembly GCA_021203405.1 of Bacteroides sp. Lineage (GTDB taxonomy): Bacteria > Bacteroidota > Bacteroidia > Bacteroidales > Bacteroidaceae > Bacteroides. The sequence goes on along the minus strand of JAJQBG010000392.1, from coordinate 34 downwards.
TCTGATAATTATATGATTAAGTTCCGAAGGAACG
>JAJQBG010000211.1 GCA_021203405.1 Bacteroides sp. | reverse complement strand
CCCCCCAGTGAAGCGAAGCGACTGAAGGAGCCGGATATCTCTCAGGGTCAAAACCAAAGGTGTTGAATCGTATATATTCAACCCGCTATTCTTATGATTTATGCAAACTTATTCTGATATATTTTCTCATAGGGTGTATTTCTTTTTATTACTGCAAACATCCGATGTACCAGCTTAGCCCTTACCGCATTAAGAACGGCCATTTTGTTTTTTCCCTGCCTTACTTTTCTAAGATAATATTCATTCAATTCCCCCTTCATGCGGGTAGCGGCCACCAATGCAGCCATATGTAAGAGAGTTTTTATACTTTTATCAGCCCTTTGGGAGACCCTATTGGCTGATCTGATACTACTTCCCGAACAATAGGTAAAAGGAACTACTCCGGCATGGCAACAGAACTTTCTGGCCTGTTTGAACTCTCTAAAAGCGTTGGTCTCCACAATCATCTTTACAGCAATTCTCTCTCCGATACCCTCTATCGAACAAAGCAACTGATGCTGTCTGGATAATTCAGGGTCTTCGGATATGATACGGTGTATCTTTTGCTCTATTTGCCCAATAGCTATTGTTAATTCCTGGATAAGGGTACATAAGCGTTTTTCTTTTATCCTGATAATCCTGGGGGCTCATAAATGATTTCTGATCTGTTAGTTGTCCCTGATATTTGCTTCTATCACTCAGGTATAAATCCCTCTCACTAATGAGTAAACTTAAGCTCTGTACTATCTTATCAGGTAGATGATACACCCGGGCGGCGTCTGCAAAACGCATTGCATAATAGGCAATCTTACGAGCATCCATTTTATCATTCTTGCCCCGGTTCATTCCCGAACGATACTTAATTTGCATGAGGTTTTCAAGCCACAGGCAAAGAGCTAACTCCTCAGAGACACAACTTAAGGGATAGGTGTAATGACCCGTATACTGTGCACATAGAAGAAGATCATACCCAGAGGATGGATATGCTAATTGCAGGCTCACGAGCAACTTCCTGATTGAAGATAACTTGTTGTCAATTCTAACTTCTTTAAGGATGCCATCACTCCCAAGAACACAAAAATCCAACTTGTTTTTACTAACATCAATTCCAATTACAATTTTTTCCATAACTTTGTCTTTGAGCAAAAACAAAAGAAAGGAGCCCTGTCGATAATCCTGGTAACCTTAATAATGCAGGTTAGATTCTTATATAGGTCTTTATCGAGAGGAAAACCACTTGAGTACTGGATAGCGGGATAAGCCGTTAACTTCTTCGGGGTTATAGGTCACTCAGTGGTTTCCTTTCTTTTTAATTTTATACTATTCTTAGCCTAAGATATTAATTTATAATTTATGCCACAAATCTAAGGTTCGGGGTTGCGAGGGAGTTATGGGCTTCCCTACCCCCAGTCGCTTCGCTTCACTGGGGGTTATTCATATTTTACCCCTGCCGGGGATAACTTTGGCAGCACTTTGTTACCGCCGGCTTTAACGCCGGTGGTTTTCCGGAAAGGGCTTCATAGCCCCACACGGTACAGGAGCGGCTGGGAAGCCGGCGGCAACAAAGAATGGGTGTCGCCTTCACTCAGACACAACTTGGTTCTCTCTGTTTTCGGACTACCGGACAGATAATAGCCTGATCCACCGGGCATATTGCTCAAAGGTTTCATAAGGAGTACTTACGGTAAATCCGATGGACTGAAAGGCATCGTTCAGCAGTCTTTTATCGTATACTACCCTATCGTTAAGGTTCTGGATCCTTTGGGAATAGGTTTCTCCCCAGCGGTAGGGTTGCGTGCCTTCTACAAGGACGGGGGAATGGATTTCGAAAGTGTTATTAAGCGTAAAAGATACAATATGGACCCGTTGGTAACGTCGTTCACCTACACTAATAAGACTATTATCCCACTGCCAGGTAAATGTATAATATTGCCATTCATTGGTGAGTGTATAATTACTGGATCTTTGATTTTGTCCCATATAAAGTTGTGTTCTCTCATTATCACTTCTGGCATATACAGAAAGGGTATAGGTAGTTCCATTAACTATACCTGGAATATTTTGAAGGGTTCCATGTTCATATTGATTAGAACTGACAGGAGAGCTCAATTTATATCCGGAAGGTGATTCCGGTTCCTTTATAATAGAAGCCGTGCTATTGTATTGCACCCATTTACCATATAAATTTTGATCTGCACTTCGATAAAGATCATCAATCAAAAACCCGCTGTTTACAAATAAATTGGAACGAGGATCGGAGATTAACTCCAAAGCAGTTTCTCCGGTAGGTTCGGGTAAGGTAGCGGGAGGAGCGCATAGCTTTATATAGGCTGCGTATCTGCTGAATTCTTCCTTATCGGTTAATTCACTGATACCGATACTTTGGGAAGCAGCCTGGATGGCTGTCTTTCCGTTAAGTATCTGATCGTTACATTGACTTAATCTATTTGCGACTGACATACGTTGTTAAATTGAATTGGTTTCTAAAATACTCAGGGCAGCATTGGCTCCCAGGATCTCTGCTTCTAAAGCTGCCATTCTGTTATCTAATACAGTGGTAGTTTCTACGGTGGCTATTTCGGCATCTTTGTAGAGGGCTTTGCCGTTTGTAGGGTTAAGTACGATATTTCCGCTTTCTCTCGCATATAATTCTATATTGGAGGCTTTTTCATAGGTACTGTTATCCAAAGCTGATTCAAGTACAACTCCTCTGTCACAGACAAAGGATAAACCAGAAACTCCTGTTGTATAAGGTCCAAGATGTATTTTATTAGAATTCATCCAGATTTTACTCTGTGCATTTACGATCCCGGTAAAATAAGAATTTCCGGAAACCATTAGTCTGTACCCATTTAAGGAACTCTGGCGGGCATATTCTCTTATAAAAACGCCTTCATTAGTATGTGTTACTAAAGAAAGAATTCCCGGATATCCCTGCCGGATACGGGATGTTATTTCTGTTCCTTTTCCAAATGCGATCCGTGGCTCTTCAGTACTATCTTCAGCACTGAGAAGAGCAATAAAAGGATTACCTCCAATGGTTACTCCTGAAACACCATCGTTATAATGGGTTTTACCTATCCCAACATTCAAAGCTTTTTGATGATAACAAGTTCCGTTAAAACAGGAATTTCCTTCTACAAAAAGAGTGCTTTCCTGTGCTTGCTTTGCAGTGTCTCCTACCCTCAATTTATTCGTTATAGAAAGTACTCCGGGGGTGGCTTCATACAGAGAAGTGATAGCCGTAGGATTACTTCCATGATAAAGAGCAATGCGCGGATAAAGTCCATTTGCCACAGATTCGTCCGAACATTGAATTCCGATAGAGCCGTCTTTATTCAATCTAATTCCATCTTTACCATCTGTAGAGTTACTCGTATTACCTACCCTGATTCCGGTCCGGGAATAGATGGTTCCAGGTCTTTTATCATCTGTTCCAATAGTATATACATTGTCAGTTTCAAAATCAATAGAACCTACATTTTTTAAACTTCCTTTTACATCTTCTTGTAAACTTTGTCCCCAAAGAGTAGTATCTTTTATCTCTTCTATAGAAGATTCATTAGCCACTACCCTCTCTTCCAGTTCTGCAAAAGCGGTTTCGGAGATCATTTGTGTGATATACCCGGGATATTCCGTTGCATGGGTTCCCTCAGGAATATCTACGCCTTTTGAAAGAATTGCTTCTTTGACTTCGTGAATAACAGTGGTTGCTGTTTCGACATTTTCTGTCAGTGTTTTTTTGCCATAATGTTGTTTTTTTAATGAATAAATTGTTTACGGGTACGAAAGTATGGGGTTTTCACAAGGGAAATGGAATCAGGGTAAGGGTTTGCCCTAACTTAACAGATACGTGAGGGGAAAAGGGGCAGAAGCAAAATAAGCGTTAAGCTTTCTCTACGGGAGCAGGGGTATTTATGTTATTCATCATCGTAATGCGGGTCTGCGCCAGGTATTCGGGGAAGTTAGCCTGGATATAGGAGAGCATTTTTTCACGGATAGTGAATTGCAGGTCGCTGTTTTTGGAGGAATCTTCACTGCTGACCAGGACACGGAGTTCAATGCAGGTCTCTTTCAAGTTATTGACAGCGAGGACACAGGTGTTTTTGTCCCAGTTGGGGTCATCTTTTACGATCTCGGTTAATTGTTGTTTGAGTTTGTCTAAGAGAATGCGGTAATCTACATAAAAAAAGACAGCACCGATAATGTCGGAGCTATGACGGGTCCAATTCTCGAATTTTTGTTCCAGGAAATAGTTTACAGGGAGGATGAGCCTTCTTTTATCCCAGAGGTTGACGACTACGTAGGTGAGTTTGATCTCTTCGATACGGCCGCTGTTGCCTTCAATGACCACCAGGTCGTTTAGTTTGATGGGTTGGGTGATGGCTATCTGAATACCGGCGAGGATCATACTGATGCTTTTCTGGGCGGCAAAGCCCAGGATAATGCCTGCAATTCCGGCGGAGGTGAGCAGACTGATCCCGAAGGTACGGATACGCTGGAAGGTCATCAGGCAGATGGCTACTACTACAACAGTGATAAGGCCGACCAGGAGTTTTTTAAAGATGGAGAATTTGGTAATGCTGCTACGGACTGCGTAGCGGTCCTGATTCTCTTTTTCTACTTTCTTTTCCAGGTAATAGAAGAGGACATTGTTGAGCTGGATCAGGATCCATCCGATCGTACTAATTAACAGGATCTGTAAAACGTGATTGATGTACCGATAAACCGGGTATCATAAAAGATACTCTCGCTGAACAGGCGGACGGCAATCCATAAGAGCAGGCAGAGGGGGGGGTACCCGTAATACCTGGACCACGAAATAATCGATGCGGGCGTGTAAACGCTTAGCCCTGTCTGTGAGTTTTTTGACGATATACTGGTAAAGAAGTCCTACCAGCAGGACACCGGCCAGAAATGCCAGGCCACTATAGATGAGGTGTGCCTTGTCACCTTTTAAAACTTCGAGGAGATGGTCTATTTTCATTCTTTTAGTGATATTGTTCTTTTTATTACCGGTTATGTGCTACGGCGATCTTTATGACCGGGTATTCATTAAACAAACCCCGGAGTGGTATGTTCTATTCAAAATAACTGATTGTCATGGAACGGCGGGAAAAGAACAAGAAGAAGCTGAGTGCTCAATTTGCTGATAAAGAGACGGTACAACGTTTGATATCGGTAACCGATGATATGCTTAAAACACTGATCACCATGAGTTCTGCTTTGCTGGCCATTGGGGTGATATTTACTGATTTTGTGAAATCGCCTCTGATGCGGGTGATCATTATACTGACGTTCTTTATCGGGCTTATCAGCTCTTTCCTGGGGGTGCTTCCGCTCAATATCCGGTATAACCTGGAAGATGCCGAGGAGTTGCAAAACCAGGAGGTGCGGGTATTTTTCCGTAAACGGCGTCACTTGTGGTTTGGGGCAGCTGCGATGATGCTGGGGTTTATCCTGATCATGATTGACCTGTTCATCGATGTGTTCAGTAAAAACCCGGCATAGAGGGTGGTAAATATTACGCTTTTTTATGGATGGCAGAAATATATAGTATCAAGGAAAACAGGATAGAGGAATATACATGTAATTATTGAATGGAGAGGGTTATTATCTATAAATCGCAGAAGAAAGCGCTTATTATTACGGTAAGCAGTTTTGTGGTGGCGTTGGCCGGTTACTGGTTATTGCAACAGGAGGGCAAAGAGGTGATCGGGTGGTGTTTAACCATAGTATGGATATTGATGTTGCTGTTAGGAGTAGGAACGTTCTTAGACCGGAAACCTAAGATCATACTGACCGGCCGGGGAATTACGGAGACCACCAGCATCCGGGAAGAGATTGAGTGGGATGCTATTTTGCAGGTAGATGAGTTTTTTTACAGAGGCCAGCATTTTATCCGGCTATTGGTGGACCGGAATTATAAACCGGAGCTGCTGGTTCCTACCTGGTTTTACCGTTTTGACCGGATGTATGCGCAACAGGGGGTAAAGGCTCTGTTTATCCGTGTAAGCCTGCTGGATATGGGTCCGATGCGCCTTGCGGGGATAATCCGGCGAATGATGAAGTCAGAGAACAGGCAGGAGGTTTTGGAATCGATATAACATCCTTTCTGGTATAGATTTTGAATGGATCAAAGGGGTGGATATTGAATATATGCTTACAGTATAAGGTGCAAGCCTGGTCTTGTATAGGTTTGCACCTTAAGAAGTCTGGTAGCAATTTTTATAAATGTTCAATAGATCTCCTGAATGAATCCATTACTTCTTCGTCTATCTCTTCGATAGCAGATTGTAAAGTATGTAGCATATAATTCCTGTCTTTAGGTAAAATACCCTGGATGGGAATGGCATTGGAAATGGTATTAGCAAGTAGGGTGGTCGGATTCTTTAAATTTTCAATCAGGGTTTTCATTTCCACTAACCGCTCCTTTTCAGGGGTTTCGATATATGCACCGCACATCACATCTTCGTATAAATCTGATTCCGGAAAAATAGTCAGGGAAGTAACTCCGATAATGGAAGGATGGGGCTGATTGAATAATTGAGCCGTTGCCATCGCATTTTCTATTCCTTTGCCTTTTCCTGCGAGTCCGTTCAGAATAATAAAATGGTATTCTATACCTGCTTCTTCCAGTTTCAGGCATTGTTCCAGGGCAGTCTTTGCGTCATACCCTTTGCGCATGTAACGTAATGTTTCATCGTGTCCGGTCTCGATACCCAGAGTGATCCGGTTAAACTTGAAATGCCTTAACTGCTTGAGTTCTTCTACCGTTTTACTTTTAATATCTGTAATACAGGCAAAGCATCCAATGGTTTCGATGTGGGGAAGTAACACGCGGATCCGTTGTGCGATATCTATTAAATGGTCCGGACGTAATACGAACGGGTTAGAACCTGTCAGGAATATCCTCCGGCTTTGCACCTTATAGTGTTTGATGATAGTTAAATCCTTTTCTATTTCCTCCATAGGTGAAGCCCTGAATTTCAACTCTTTCGGATATAAACTGCAAAACTTACATTTATTGTGGGTACATCCGGCCGTAGCCTGTAACAATATTGACTGTGCTTCGTAAGGGGGCCGCCAGATAGGACCGGTAAAATACTGTTGATACGTTTTGAACATGGTTGGTTCCTTTCTTTTTTAATTATTTATTTGCTTGTTTACGGCATCAAAGTTATGAAACGCAGGTAGCTGAAAAAAGACGTAACAGCGTTGTTATCCTGTAACATAGATGTTAGTTTTACTCAGTGTCAGAGAAATAAAAATCCGGTTTTAATATTTTTTATAGGTTTTGTCCATAGTATTCGGGGAAATCCATAACTTTACGTGCGATATGAACGGAAAGAACTATACGCCTGCCTGCATCCTGATAGACAAATTCGGTGATAGATGGTCGATCGCTATTTTGATGCTATTGCATCAAAACGGTGTGATGCGTTTCTCGGAATTGCAAAAGAACCTCCCGGCCATCTCACAGCGTATGCTTTCCATGACCCTGAAAACACTGGAAAGTCTCAGCCTTATACACCGGCAGGCCTATCCCGAAGTTCCACCCCGGGTAGAATATTCGCTTACCGGACTGGGAAGGGATTTAATTCCATTGATCCGTCAATTAATAGAGTGGGCGGAGAAACATGCAGGGGAATTATCAATGAATGGTGAGAAAAATTGATCCTGGGTTTAATAAATACATCTCTATAGGATAATGATAAAGTGAAAATAGTATGGAAGAGAACTATAAAGTGGGAGAATTAGTGTACGATGCTGATATCTATGACGGATTAAATGGATTTCTGTTTGATTTACCTTTTTATAAAAAATGGTTGCCGTCTGATAAAAATGCCCGTATACTTGAACTTTGTTGTGGTACAGGCAGACTGACTATTCCTTTGGCCGGGGAGGGTTATTCTATTACGGGTGTGGATAACTCATCATCCATGCTGAAACAGGCTAAATTGAAAGCTACGAAAGCAGGGGTAAAGATTGATTTTATGGAGGCCGACATCCGGACATTGGATCTTTCCGATCTGTATGATCTCATTTTTATTCCTTTCAACTCTATTCATCACCTGTATAAGAATCAGGATCTGTTTGAGACATTCAGGGTAATACAAAAACACCTGAAGGAGGATGGGTTGTTTTTATTGGATTGTTACAATCCTGATATCCATTACATCGTAGAAGCTGAAAAAGTGCTTACTAACATGGCTGAGTATACGACCCGTGACGGTAGAAAAGTAGTGATCAGACAGCGTATGAGTTATGAGAGCAGCACTCAGGTCAATCGTATTGAGTGGCATTATTTTATAAATGATGCATTCCATTCTATCCAGAATCTGGATATGAGAATGTATTTTCCCCAGGAGTTAGATGAGTATCTGAAACAGTCCGGGTTTAAGATCAGCCATAAGTTTGGAAATTTTGAAGAAGAAGAATTTAACGACCGATCCGAGAAACAAATATTCGTATGCAAAAAAACCGTTCATAGTGCGAATGTGACGACAGCTTATTAGTAGGGTCGTATTTTTTGTTTCTGGCTATAAAGCAGAGCAGGCCCTACAAGCTATAGATAAGTAATAGGTTATCCCCCAACTCACAACCATCCATACAACCGTAAAAAGGGACTACGAAAACAATTTCCCAGAGAATTTCCGTGTAATACCAGGTATTACCAAAATTCACGATATAGGATTCACTAGCCAGCCATGAAATATAGATCCATGCCACTGTATAGCAAATAAAGTAAACTACACCTGACAGGAGCTTCGGAAGATACCGCCTGCAGACTAATCCATCCAACAAGGAGATAGCCAAAGCCAGTACAGCACTCCCGATCAAAGCCAACGGAACAGCCTCGTTGTACCACTCTATCGTATAGTTCCGCAAGGGAGGCCCAACAAGGTTATACCAGATATATCCTCTTGCCATCGTGAGGTAATTATAGAGAAGGACACTTACTGAGAGGCTCAGGAAGTTTATAAGTATAAGTAATAACCGCCTTTTCATAAATAGTTGGATTTATCGGCTTAAAGTTAATACTTTTTTCGGTAAAATATCGTTTCTTTGTACTAAGGAATTAATATAAAAGCCTGATAGCCATGCGGAAACACACCGTACCTTTTACCCGGTTGCTGCTTGAGAAGGAACAGTTCGGCATAGAGACCGGAACTTCCTATTACCGGCTACACACCGGAGTGAGTGAATTCTATATCCTCCTGAACCTCACCGGAACATCGAAAAGAGAGGGTAGAATGGTCATTAGCATAGAAGAGCAAAAAGGTAAACCGATCCTATGCCCGGTAGCCATCCTGCAAAATGAACAGGTGCTATGGATAACCGTAACGGAGGATGAACGAATGGATTATCCGCCGTTACCGGATAATTCTTTCCTTAGTCCGTTTAAAACCAAAGCAGGAGAAGAATATCCCGGTGGCTTTATAGATGCTACCCGTACCGCGCTTTCCTACAAAGAATTGATGTACTTTGAAAAGTACCTGCATCAGGCAGATTACGTAACCGAACTTCATCATGCCTGGCAAGAGAAACACCCCGGTACTCCTTACGATGCAAGGCTGCACTACTTTATGATCAAAAACATCCGTAAACACCGCCACTATTCGGATGATTTTAATCTACCTTGTGACCCGATAACTTTTTATCACGGCTGGACCGATCCATTCCCCTGGTACCTCTATATAAAGACTTTCGGCGGGGCAGATACATGGCCCTCGTTCGCAAGGATGCGTCTGATGGCTGAGAACAGCTGTTGGCAGGCTATACCCCTGGCAGTTAAGATCCTGAAAAGCGGCAAAGCTAACGACCGGATATGCCATTATGCCTTACTGGTAGCGGGTTTGCAGGAAGCAAACGATGAATGGGTGGGGTCATATGCAGAAAGATGTCCGAGGGCCGTAGCCCGCATCTGGTGTGAGCGTAAATCCTCGAAGCTCTACCCTATGTTACTCGAAAACGGCAAACGGATATTAGCAGGGGGCAGAGAGGATATACTGGACGACCTGCCGGAAACCTACATGAACGACCACAATACCTACGGAGAATACACCATCAATCACCGGGGATATATCATCCTCGACAGCCTGACCCTTGAACAGGTGAGGGAACTATGGGCCGTCTACCGTGAAATAGCCAAAGTCCTCACAAAAAGCAAAAAAGAAGAGGAACGGCTCCGTCTGGGTAACGCTTTCCGTTCTTTCCTGATGGCAGTGGTTTACAACAACACCGTCGCAGTAGGGGAAATCATGTGGGAGGTATATAGTGAATATAACCACCTGCTCTACACCGTCTGGTCGCAGGATTCTCATTACAGGGGTATGGATATTATGTGGGCAGACTACCTCTACCGCTACGTAATAAGCCGGAATATACTGGATAATTTCTGGCAATGGCTACAACAGTATGCCAAAAATTATGATAGCTACTACCTCTATACGAATCAACGCTTCTTCCTGATGATCTATTCCAAGGTAGCCTACCATATCCTGCAGCCCGAAACGTTTTACGACGCACTGGCCCCGCTTATTGATATAGATTATGTATTGATAGAACCTATATGGACAGGGGTAACAAACGATGTTCTCCTTGAAAAGAATGATACCAATCCCCCGCTCGACCATCGTTGGGAAAATATGTTCCTCCATACGAACTATTACGCATGGACAGGGAAAGCGCACCGTTACTACAATCTGGTAAGGCACAGGATAGAACCCCATCCGGAAAAATGGAGCGTAGCCGACTGGCAAAAGGATATGAAAAGAAAAAAGAGAACCGGTATTATTGTACCCCGGTAAAACGGATCCATCCATAAATTATATGTGTGTAGTGAGAAATGATAGGCTGACAAAGAGACTGAAAGATATAGTATACGCTTCCGGTGCTGCGCTGGTAGGAATAGCAGATATGAGAACTATTTCTTCCAGTCCCCTGCCCTATGGCGTTTGTGTAGCCCTGCCGGTTCCGGTACCCATCATCCGGGAAATTGAGGAAGGCCCTACGCTCTCTTACCGGCATACCTATAATTCCCTGAATAAACAATTGAATGAAATGGTTACCCAGGGAGCAGATTTCCTGATCTCTCATCAGTACAGGGCCATCCCCATCACTACCGGATACGCACAAATGGATGAACAGCGCCGCACACCTTTGCCTTATAAAACGGTTGCTACGCGGGCAGGTATGGGCTGGATAGGGAAAAGCTGCCTGCTCGTTACTCCGCAATATGGTTCGGCCGTACGGATCTCTACCCTGCTTACTGATGCTCCGTTAATGTGTGATATTCCCATCACTGAATCCCGATGTGGTACATGCGAACAGTGTAAAATCCATTGTCCCGCACAAGCCCTCACCGGTACTTTGTGGAAAGCAGGCATGAGCCGGGAGCAACTTTTTGATACTGAAACGTGTGTGGATGTGATAAAGAGGCGAATGAAAGAATGCATCGGCATTGAGGGAACCCTGTGTGGTAGATGTTTTGTGGTTTGCCCCTATACCAGGAGATATGTAAATAGGCGGTGAACAGGGATTTATAGTAGACATAGAGCCCAGAAGGAAAACAAACAAGTTATATCTTACAGATTATAGGATGGGTAAAAAGTTATATATATAGATTTCGGAGCAGAGAAAGGGTATAGATTTACTATAGTTTATCTCTTCCCATTCACGCACCGGTAGAACCTGAACTTTCAATCGCATCCCTTGTTTTTTATCTATGGCAAAACATTCACTATAGAGGGCAGCAGAATACAGGATATACCCTCATTCTACAAAGAGATAAACAGGGTATTTATGTCGAAAGAGGATTGGAAACTGGGCGAAAGTTTAGATGCACTCAATGATATGCTGTATGGTGGGTATGGTGAAATAGAGGGGAACGAGGAGATTCGGTTGGTCTGGAAAGATTTTGAAAAGAACAGAAACGACCTGGGAGTGGAACTTACCAAAAACTATTACCGGAATAAATTAAAACATCCATCTATTTTCAATACCCGTTTCGCAGAGCAGAAGTTATCAGAACTGGAAAAGGGTACAGGCAAAACTTATTTTGAGATGATACAGGAGATTATAAGTGAACATCCGAATATAAAATTAATTGCTTTTGAAAAATGAAAACGAAACATACCGCTGGCGCAGACTTTAAGTCTGTGCCCTTAAATCACCGCAACGTCCTCCCTTTAGGACAGGGAACCTGGAATATGGGCGACGTTGATGCCCATCGTAAAGCCGAACTGAAAGCCCTACGCACCGGTATTGACCTCGGTATGACAATCATAGACACAGCCGAGATGTACGGCAACGGACGCTCGGAACGATTAGTAGGAGAAGCCATACAGGGACAACGTGATAAAATATTCCTGATAAGCAAAGTACTACCCTCAAACGCCAGCCGACAGGGAACCCTGAAAGCCTGCGAAAATAGTCTGAAAAGATTGCAAACAGATTACCTGGATATGTATCTGTTGCACTGGCAGGGTCGGTATCCTTTTGAAGAAACAGTCGAAGCCATGCTGCAACTCAGGCAGGAAGGGAAAATCCGGGATTGGGGTGTCAGCAATATGGATGTAGCCGAAATGGAAGAATTCTATTCTATCCCCGGTGGCAACACCTGTGCAGCCAATCAGGTAGTCTATAACCTGACCCGCCGTGGAATAGAATATGATTTAATACCGTGGTGCCGCAATAACAATATTCCGGTTATAGCCTATTCTCCGGTCGAACAGGGTCGACTCATAAACAATAAACTCCTGTCTGAAATTGCCCGGAAACACAATGCCACCCCGACACAGATTGCCCTGGCATGGGTAATACGCAATCCCGGCGTCATTGCCATCCCCAAAGCAGCCTCCGCAAAACATGTAGAAGAAAACTTCAAAAGCCTTTCTATTGAACTGACCGAAGAAGATTTACAGCAAATAGACAGGGTATTCCCCGTTCCAACCCGGAAAAAACCGCTTGATATGCTGTAAAAGTTTCATCTATGAATGGGTATCTCTTTAATCGGGCTTTACTTTTTCTTTCAGGTTCCTCTTATCTGTTTTATACTGCTTCGCCGGGTTGAAATATCCAGTGTACGGATACTTTCATACACTTTGTTGATTTCAGTTTGTATGGCATTTGTTTCCACTCCCTGTTCTTTCAGGGAATCTAATATTTCTGCTACTGCCTTGTCGTATTTATTTTTATGCTTGGTGTTTAAGGCTTTCCAGTTTATTCCCTTAAAATAGGAGGCAATCCTTCTGTCAAGGGGTAATCTATCCTGCAACATGAGTACTGCTATCATCGGGTAACCGGCATACCCCTGCCAGATGGAACCATTATCATTGGAGGTATATAAATCATCCTTCCATGTAACGGTATATCTCTTTGCCTTATCGGAAGAATCGACAAAGGCAGAGTTTTCAGACAATTCAATTCTGTTATCCGCAATAGCACTGTATGCTTCGGGAATCTTTTCTATGGGTGGTAATTTATTCATTATCCGCAAAGATACTCTTTAATCGCTGTTAATTTACCTGACTAATATAACGACAAAAGAATAGGGTATGTTCTGAGAAGGAATAGAATATCCTTTTTTTACAAATTTAACCGACTTTACATCGCTATTTTTGTAATCCGAAGTAACTTTACATAAAAGGCAAAAAATATGAAAAAACAATCCGGATTATCGAAACATGGCATCAGGTATATCCTAAGAATATGCCTTCAAATGCTAATTCAAATGGCTGTTATACTAATTGCAGCAGGCACTTTTCATATCGGAAGGCAACTTCTCCTCTATTTTATCATTCTTGCCGGAAGTTATATCACAGAACTATATTTACTCATCCGTCACAATCCGGAAGTACTCAACGAACGAGTGAAGAATATCAAAGCCGGGACAAAATCATGGGATAAAGTACTCCTGTCCTTATATGTGGTATGCACATTTATAGTAATGAATATCTTTATCGGACTCCATATCCGGTTTGGATGGGTACGTATGGACTTTACCTATTGCTACGTGGGAATAGTCCTATACATACTATCTGTGGTGGTAAGTACAAAATCATTACTGACAAACAAGTACTTTGAATCATCCTCACGTATACAGACCGAAAGAGAGCAAAAAGTTATATCCACAGGAGTCTATGGGGTGGTTCGCCATCCCGGTTACAGTTCCATCCTTATCTGGGCAATCTCCGTTCCACTACTTACCGGAACTGTATATACCTTTATTCCATCCGCCCTTATAATAACCATAATAACAATCAGGACGTATCTGGAAGACACCATGCTGAAAAAAGAACTCGACGGATATCCCGATTACACCCGGAAAGTAAAATACCGGCCTATTCCCTATCTTTGGTAATAAATAAAACAACCCCGCTGGTGCGGATTTAAATCCGTGCCAACACAAACACCCTACATCATAACCTCTTTCAATACATTCATCCCATTAATAGCAGCAGGAAAACCGGCATATACCGTCATCAGTAACAACACCTCCTTTATCTCCTCTTTACACAGACCAATCTGTAAAGCCCCCTCCATATGAAATTTCAACTGAGGTTGTAAGCTGCCCAATGTGGCAAGTGCTGCGATAGTAGCCACCTGACGATACTTCATCTCTAAATTATCTCTTGAAAAAATATCACCATACCCATATTCAATGGTAAACTGTACAAGTTCAGGAGATAATTCACCATAATTATCCCTTAAAACCTGTTCCTGTCCCTTACTTAAAAGAGATAAATACTCTGCCCCAACCGTATACCTGTTCCGGTTCTCCTCCATCGGAACATCCTTCCCGATTTCGTCGGTAATCCCTTTCTCTGCCCGATCATGCAAGACTTCTTTGAAAGCATTCATCGCATTTATACTGCGTGGAAATCCGGTGTAAACAGACATTTGCAGGATGATTTCTTTCACTTCATTTATCGAACAGCCCGAGTTTAATGCACCATTCAGATGTACCTTTAGCTGCGGAATCGCCCCCTGGGCAATCAGCGATGAAACCACCGCCACCTCCTTTGTCTTATTGTTCAGCGAGGGCAGGAAATACACATCCCCAAACGAATACTCAATAATAAAACGGGTCAACTCAGGAGAAATAGATTCCAGACTATTTACCACCTGCTCTCCGGCTTCCCCGTCAATTTCCTGCAACTTATTCCACCCACGAATATAACGTTCCGACTTTTCCATTTGTGCATACGAATTAAATACCGGCCATAAAACCAGTAGGATAAATACCAATTGTTTCATATCTCAATCTTTTAAACAAAGATAAAATGGAAAAGAGAGACGATTGCAGGACTTTTTACCGTGTTTTCCGGTACTTTTTAAGAAAGGCAGACGGTGTAAGCGATGTTTTCTTTTTGAAAATACGGGAAAAATAAGAACTATCCTCAAATCCCAACCCGAAAGCAATTTCATTCACATTTCGGTCGCTATAAATCAATAGCCGCCTGGCTTCCGTTACAATCATATCCAACAAATACTGTTTGGCTGTAACACCCGAATACGCTTTACAAAGAACATTTAATTCCTCTACCGATAGACGCAATTTACCGGCATACCATTCCATCGTATGAGGTTCATGATAATTTTCAGAAACCAACTTCTTAAAAGCCGTCATAGAAGGATGAGTAGTATAATATTTAACCGAATTCCCTTTAGCAAATCTTTCACATAGTTGATATATAT
>JAJQBG010000426.1 GCA_021203405.1 Bacteroides sp. | reverse complement strand
AAATAATCCCTATCCTCCTAAAACTTTATTAAGAGCGGAAACAATTTTACCTTTTTATTTGTATAAGAGGTTAAAATATAAATCCTTAATAATAAATCAGTATGAGAACAAATCCGAATCAGTATGAAATAAATAGTGAGGGAAGAGATAATTCTACCTGGTCAAGTACCCTGGCTTCCGACAGAATGCGTGCCCGTGCCAATGATCTGGCCGGTACCGAAAATCTTTATGAAGAAGATTGTGCTTGTGGTAAAGAACCTCTTACTACAGAAGATAGAGAAAAGAGAATTGAAGAGCTGGATGAACTTATTCACGATAAGATCGGGGATGGAAAATATGACGAAGATGGAAATCTCGTGGATAAAGACGAATATACTCTTACGGACGAAGAGAAGGGAAAAGTAACGGCAGATACTGCTCCGCTTGATCCGGCAGCCGATAGAGTCGTTGATCCTATCAATGTAAACAGTTCGGAAATTATCAGTGAGCCGGTAGCTATCAGTGATCCGTTTGCCGGTAAAGAAACCACGACTGAAGATGATGGTATTCCTGTAAATGATATTGATAGTACCCTTATGGATAGGCTTAATGAGGGAGATTGTGGTTGTGATGGAGATGTAGTAGATACTACGGCCGGATCGGAGACAGGTGAAATTATTGATCCTGGTTATCCGGAAGATGTAATGACTACCACTACCCGTAGCAGTGCTCTTATCGACGATGGTGAAAATATCTGGATCGTAGAGAGTGTAGAAACAACTTTGGGCGATGATTCCGACAATGCGGATGATGCGGATGATGTGAATGATATGGAGGATACTGAAACTTCTACTACTGACGAAGATGAAACTTCGCAGGATAAAATATCACAGGATAATCCTTCCCAGACCCCATCTTCTCAGGAAAAAGAGACTAAGAAACAGCGTAGGTGTGGTGAATGATCTATAATAAGTAGAACAACCAAATAATCTGCTACATATATCCTGAAATCTCCTGTCTGGAATTACTCGAAGACAGGAGATTTCTTTTATCTGTAATTTTAATGATCAGAACGATTTATTGATCTCTGCAATATATCCCAGTATCTCTTCACGTCCTGTCTTTTTTTCAGAAGAGGTAACAAAATAGGGGGGGAGTTCTTCCCACTGCTCCTTAAGTTTATTCAGGTAGTTGTGTACGCTTGTCTTAAGTTTTCCACTTGTCAGCTTATCCGCTTTGGTAAATACTATCGAAAAAGGAACTCCGTTCTCTCCCAGCCACTCCATAAATTCGAGATCTATTTTCTGAGGATCATGCCGTGCATCGATCAGCAGGAACAGATTTGTCATTTGTTCCCGTTCGAGAATATAATCTTCTATAATTTTACGGATATTGTTTTGGCCGCTTTTACCTCTACGGGCATATCCGTAGCCGGGAAGGTCTACCAGATACCACTCTTTATTAATAAAAAAATGATTAATAAGCATGGTTTTTCCGGGAGTGGCAGAGGTCATTGCCAGCCCTTTCCGGTTTGTCAGCATATTAATAAGGCTGGATTTTCCTACATTGGAACGTCCTATAAAAGCATATTCGGGTAAATTTTTCGAAGGACATTTTTTTACGTCCGTATTACTGATCACAAATTCTGCACTTTTTATTTCCATAACTATTCTTTTTGGGTGACCCATTTCTATTCTCTAAAGAGAGAAGATATCCAGAGTCCTGCAAAGGTAAACATTCCGTTCAATAAAAGTAACTCATAACCGAACTTATATCCGTAGTAACCGGCTATTGCCTGGTCTAATAAGAAGCATAACAGGGGAGCAGCTATAGCCACGTAAGGGCTCCATTTGTCACAGGCTTTTCTTCGGGTAAGGAGTCCAAAGGAGAAGAGCCCCAGAAGTGGACCATAGGTATAGGAGATCAGAATATAGATCGTATTTACCAGGCTCTGGCCGTCTGCTACCGAGAAAAGGCATATAAATGCTACCAGGATAACAGACATAACAATATGTACCCGGTTTCTTTTCCGGATGGCTCTCTGCTGCGTATCTCTATCTGTACGGAGGATATCAATACAAAAGCTGGTAGTCATGGCGGTAAGGGCTGAATCTGAGTTGCTGAATGCTGCAGCAATGGTACCAATAGTAAAAAGTACCAGTACATAGGGTCCCAGGTAGCCCTGTGTAGCGAACAGGGGCAATATATCGTCGTTTTGTACCGGGAGAACAATATCCATGCGTGAAGCGATCACTAAGAGCAGGATTCCCAGGCAGAGAAAAAGCAGGTTAAGGGGAATAAAAGAGAAACCGTACCAGTACATATTTTTCCGGGCATCTTTGAGGGTAGGACAGGAAAGGTTTTTCTGCATCATATCCTGGTCCAGTCCGGTCATTACGATCACAATAAAGATACCACTGATAAATTGCTTGAAAAAGTTCTGGGTGGATATCCAATCGTCAAAAACAAAGATACGTGAGTGGGGATGGTTATAAATAAGGCTTACGGTCTCTGTAAAATCTGTGTCCAGTATCCTCATTACTTCTACAATAATACATACCAGAGCCGCTATCAGGCAAAAGGTTTGCAGCATATCTGTCCATACAATGGTTTTGATCCCGCTTTTGTGGGTATAGAGCCATACTAAAGCTACTGAGCCGGCGGCAATAGCCCAGAAAGGAATTCCCATCTCTCCCAGAACAAACCGATGAAGGATTAGACATACCAGGTAAAGTTTAGCTGCTGTGCCGGTCATGCGGGAGAGGAGGAAAAAAGAGGCTCCCGTTACATAAGCCCGGTTACCGATACGCTGCCCCAGATAAGTATAAATAGAGGTAAGATTGAGCCGGTAATAGAGGGGGAGCAGAATATGGGCAATAGCTATATAGCCGAAAAAGAATCCGATAGTAAGCTGGATATAAGTCATATCGAACGAGCGTACCATGCCGGGTACCGAAACAAAAGTGACCCCTGAAATAGAGGCACCGATCATTCCGAAAGCTACCGCATACCAGGGCGATCTGTTCTCTCCTTTGTAAAAGGCAGCATCCGACTGGCTTTTACGGCTGGTGATGCGGGAGATCAGTAACAGAACGGCAAAATAGATAACAATGGTAAGTAGTATGTAGTGGTTGTTCATAAAACTTATTTTATAGTTTGCAAATATACATAAAACTCACCGTTTCCCTGCTGACTCTTTGAGGATATTCTTGTATCTTTGTGCTCAGGTAAAAAGGAAAAAATATGAATCAACAATACTCGTCCGTACTCCTGGAAAAAGCTGTGAGTGAGTTCTCGCGGCTTCCGGGTATCGGGCGTAAAACTGCTATGAGATTGGTGCTGCACCTGTTACGCCAGGAACCTGCCGCAGTCGACTCTTTTGGTAATTCTATTATACAGCTTCGGCACGAAGTGAAATATTGCCGGGTTTGTCACAATATATCTGATACGGAAGTGTGCCAGCTTTGTGCCAATCCGCGCAGGGACGCTTCTACTGTATGTGTAGTAGAAAATATCCGCGATGTAATGGCCATTGAAGCAACGGGACAATACCGGGGACTTTATCATGTATTGGGTGGGGTGATCTCTCCCATGGATGGTACAGGGCCCGGTGACCTGCAGATCGATAGCCTGGTCGAACGGGTAAAACAAGGAGGTGTACAGGAGGTCATTTTTGCACTGAGCCCTACCATGGAGGGAGATACTACTAATTTCTATATTTCCCGGAAACTCGCAGATAATACCGTAAAGCTAAGTGTAATAGCCAGAGGTATTTCCATCGGGGACGAACTGGAATATACCGATGAAGTAACGCTGGGGAGAAGTATTATTAACCGTACTGCCTTTCATGGAAATGTCTAAATCGCATACATAACATGAGTGATATTTTGTTAAAACCGACCCTGGAGAAAGTAAAATCTTACTATCTCGTTTTTTGGGGGATAAACCTGGCTCTTATTGTAGCTTTCGAGACCGGTCTTCTTCCGGAAGGCCTGTACGCCGGCGATGCCCGGATGGAATATATCCTGGAGACGATCGGAATTCTGCTGGTTATTGCCATGGTGCCCTTATCGCTGAAACTTTTCAGCCGGGTACTTCACCGTAAAATAGACCGGCTTCCTTTTGCAGAAGCTTTGCAGAAGTATCAGCAGTGGAGCCTTATACGGGTATTACTGTTATTATCGGCTACTCTTTATAATATAGTTGTCTATTATCTAACCCTTCATAGTATCGGGGCCTTATGCCTGATGATAGGGCTTACAGCCTCTCTCTTTTGTATACCGGGCGAAAAGAGGATCCGCCGTGAATTGCAGATTGACGGACAGCAAGAGCCGGTAGATCCTCAGTAATACCTTCCGGAGTGATGAAAAAGAATTTTTTAAAAGGAGAAAAAGTATTTCTCCGGCCTGTAGAGCCGGAAGACCTGGAAACGGTGTATGCGATTGAGAATGATCCTCAGATGTGGGATATCAGTAACTTTACCGTACCCTATTCCCGGTATCTATTGCGGCAATATATACAGGATAACCAATATGATATTTACAGCAATAAGCAGTTACGGCTGATGGTTGTGGAAGTGGAAAGTCAAAAAGTAGCCGGAACAGTGGACCTATCTGACTTCTCTCCTCTCCATCTGCGTGCAGGGGTGGGTATTGCCCTGCTAAAGGAGTACCGTGGCCGGGGATATGGCAGTGAGGCTTTGAATCTTTTAGCAGGATATGCGTTTGAATTTTTGCATCTGAAGCAACTATATGCTCACATTGCCTGTTCCAATAAAAACAGCATCGCCCTTTTTACTCATTCCGGGTTCTCTATTACCGCTACTTTACCTGCCTGGGTAAGAAGAGGCACGGAGTGGGAAGATGCAATAATGGTACAGCTTATAAATTCTACCGAAAAATAGTGAAACAATGATAAACCTGAGTGAACTTACCGAGCAGATCAAGAGTCTGGCTTTACAGACCGGAGCCTTTCTGAAAGAGGAACGGACCTGTTTCCGGCGTGAAAGAGTAGAGGAGAAGAACAGCCACGACTATGTCTCGTATGTAGATAAGGAGGCAGAACGGAGAATTGTCTCCTCTCTTACCGCACTACTGCCACAGGCAGGCTTTATTGCTGAAGAGGGATCGGGAAGTCTTACCGATGAAGAGTATTGCTGGCTGGTTGACCCGTTGGACGGTACTACCAATTTTATTCATGACAATGCCCCTTATTGTGTAAGTATTGCCCTGCGTGACCGGAAGGAATTCCTCATTGGAGTGGTCTACGAAGTGTGCCGCAATGAACTCTTCTGGAGTTGGAAAGGAGTCCCTTCTTTTCTGAATGGAAAAGAGATCCGCGTATCCGGGATAGATCGTATGGACAGTGCCTTTATTGCTCTCGGATTTCCTTACAATTCCCGGATGTATAAACCCATGGCACTCCATTTGATCAACACCCTGTATGGAAAGGTCGGCGGACTTCGTTTGCAGGGAGCAGCTGCGGCTGAACTTTGCTACATTGCAGCCGGACGTTTTGAAGCACGCATTGAAGCCGCTCTTGGTCCCTGGGACATTGCAGCCGGGACGCTGATCCTCCAGAATGCAGGTGGAACAGTCACAGACTTCCGGGGAGGAGAGGAATTTGTTACGGGGAAAGAGGTGCTGGCTACCAACGGGGTGCTTCACGGGAAGCTCCTGGAAATTGTACGGACCAATTAAAATTCACTCTTTTTTAGTTTGTTACAAATAAATTTCGTACGTTTGTAAGCAAACCGAATTAAGAATTAAAAGATGAATGTACCTGTGATTTTTCAGTTTCTGGATGAGATCTCCAGAAATAACAACCGGGAATGGTTTCAGGAAAACAAAGAAAAATATTTGCAGGCCCAGGCGGCTTTTGAAGAGTTACTTACCCGGATCATCGCACGCATTTCCCTTTTTGACGAAACAATTGCAGGTATACAGGCTAAAGAGTGCATGTATCGTATTTACAGAGATACCCGGTTCTCTTCCGATAAAACTCCTTATAAAACACATTTCGGCGGTTATATTAATGCCCGTGGTAAGAAATCGAACCATGGCGGATATTACATACACCTGGAACGGGGGAACTGTCTGCTGGCGGGAGGAAGCATCTGCCTGCCTTCGAATATACTGCGGGCGGTCAGGCAGGCTATATACGATAATATTGAGGAGTATATCTCTATTGTAGAGGATCCTGCTTTTAAAACCTACTTTCCCGTCATTGGAGAAGATTTTCTCAAAACCGCCTCCAAAGGCTTTCCCAAAGACTTTCCCTATATAGACTATCTTAAATGTAAAGATTATAGCTGTGGATACCAGGTACCTGATACCTTTTTCACACAGGAGAGTTTTCTGGATGAGGCAGAGGCCTGTTTCCGTCAGATGAAACGGTTTACCGACTTCCTCAACTATACGATTGACGATTTTGAATAATCACATAATTAAAATATTAACCGCTAAAAGTATAAGATTATGGTAGTAGACAAACTTGAGAATCTGGAAAAATATGTATCTCTGAACCCTTTGTTTGCACAGGCGATCCTGTTCCTGAAATCGACCGATCTGAATGCACAGCCCATAGGAAAAGTGGAGTTAAAAGGAAAAGAACTGTTCGTTAATTTCGCGGAGGCTGCTCCTAAAACCAAAGAACAGGCAAAACTGGAGACCCATAATGAGTATATTGATATTCAGATACCTCTTACCGGCCCTGAAGTAATGGGATATACTGCCGGAACCGATTGTGTTCCTGCCGATGCTCCTTACAATCCGGAAAAGGATATTACCTTCTTTGAAGGTCCGGCAACCGATTATATAACTGTAAAACCTGGTATGTTTGCTATATTCTTCCCACAGGATGGACACGCTCCCGGAATTACCGAAACAGGAGTGAAGAAAGTCATTGTGAAAGTGAAAGCATAACAAACAACCGGTTTTATGAAAAAAGAAACACTCAATTTAATAAAAAACGATCCCTATCTCCAGCCCTACGAAGAGGCTATTAACGGAAGGTATCAACATGTTCTGGAAAAAGAAGCAGAACTGACACAGGAAGGTAAGATCACCTTGAGTGATTTTTCTACCGGTTATCTCTATTTCGGACTACATCGTACCGATAAAGGATGGGTATTCCGGGAATGGGCTCCCAATGCTACCGGTATGTACCTGGTAGGTACATTTACTGACTGGAAAGAGAAGGGGGAGTTTGCCCTTAAACCGATCGGAAGCGGTAACTGGGAAATAGAACTGCCCGCCGATACCATTCATCACGAAGATCTTTATAAACTGCACGTTTACTGGAAAGGTGGTAACGGTGAGCGTATTCCTGCCTGGGCTAACCGGGTAGTACAGGATGAAGATACAAAAATATTCTCTGCACAGGTATGGGATCCAGAGAAACCCTATACACCTAAAAAGAAAAATTTCAAACCTTCTGTTGATCCGCTGCTTATCTACGAATGCCACATCGGTATGGCCCAACAGGAAGATAAAGTGGGCAGCTATAATGAATTCCGGGGAAAAATATTACCCCGTGTAGTAAAAGCCGGATATAACTGCATTCAGATCATGGCTATCCAGGAGCATCCTTATTATGGAAGCTTCGGTTATCATGTATCCAGCTTTTTTGCTCCTTCTTCCCGTTTCGGAACACCGGATGAGCTCAAACAACTCATTGACCAGGCTCACGAAATGGGAATTGCCGTTATTATGGATATTGTTCATTCGCATGTGGTGAAGAACGAAGTAGAAGGACTGGGTAATTTTGCAGGAGATCCTTCCCAGTATTTCTATGAAGGAGCCCGTCGTGAACATTCAGCCTGGGATTCACTCTGTTTTGATTATGGAAAGAACGAAGTGATCCACTTTTTGCTATCCAATTGCAAATACTGGCTGGAAGAGTTTAAGTTCGATGGTTTCCGCTTTGACGGAGTTACTTCCATGCTTTATTACAGTCACGGGTTGGGAGAAGCTTTCCTGAACTATAGTGATTATTATAACGGCCATCAGGATGGAAATGCTATCTGTTACCTGACCCTGGCTAATAAACTCATCCATGAGGTTGACAGATCTGCTATTACCATAGCCGAAGAGGTATCCGGAATGCCGGGGCTTGCAGTAAAACCCGAAGACGGAGGATACGGATTTGATTACCGTATGGCTATGAACATTCCTGACTACTGGATCAAGATCATCAAGGAAAAGATTGACGAAGACTGGAAGCCTTCCGGCATTTTGTGGGAAGTAACCAATCGCCGGAAAGATGAAAAGACTATTTCCTATGCGGAGAGTCACGACCAGGCCCTGGTCGGAGATAAAACCATTATTTTCCGCCTGATCGATGCCGATATGTACTGGCACATGCAGAAGGGAGATGAAAACTATGTAGTTAACCGGGGAATTGCCCTGCATAAAATGATCCGCTTAGTTACAGCCAGTACTATAAACGGAGGCTATCTTAATTTTATGGGGAACGAGTTCGGACATCCGGAATGGATCGACTTTCCACGCGAAGGTAACGGATGGTCCTGCAAATATGCACGCCGTCAGTGGGATCTGGTAGATAATAAAAAACTCACTTACCACTATATGGGCGACTTTGATGCAGCCATGCTCAAAACGATCAAAAGTGAAGATAAATTCCAGGAGTTTCCCGTTGAGGAGATCTGGCATAACGATACCGACCAGGTATTTGCCTACAGGCGGGGAGAACTGATCTTTGTCTTCAATTTCAATCCGGTAAGATCCTTTACCGATTACGGATTTCTGGTGACTCCGGGAAGCTATAAAGTAGTGCTCAATACAGACGATCCTGCCTTTGGTGGTAACGGATTTACAGACGATACCATTACTCACTTTACGTTGCCCGATAAACTGTACGAAGCGGAAAATAAAGGGTGGTTACAGCTCTATCTACCTGCCCGTACAGCCATGGTCCTGAGAAAAAGTAAATAGTAATTTTATAGATAAGACTCTAAATAGTCGGGGCAGGAAAATATTCCATTTTTCGACCCGACTATTTTGTTTTTTATAAACTACCTATTATATTTGAAGGGAATAGACCTTTTACCGGAGATTCCAAATTAAACACACATAACATAATGAAAAAAATTATCTCTTTTTTAACGCTGTTTATCCCGGTGCTTCTTTAGGCACAGGATGATAATAAATACCTGACAGGTGCCGTACCGATGGTGGACGGGAAAGTTGTCTTCTCCAGTACCCTTTCTCTGCCGGGGCTCAGTCAGGGTCAGGTGTATGAGTCGGCTCTGGCCTGGTGTACAGACCGTCTGAAACAAAATGAGAATGCCGAAAGCAGGATCATCTATACTGAAAAAGAGTCGGGGGTTATTGTAGGGCAGGCCGAAGAGTTTCTCGTCTTCAGTACCAATGCTTTTGCGCTCGACCGGGCTCTTATATCTTACCGGGTTACCCTTACTGCCCAGGCGGGTTCCTGTCAGCTGGAGATTTCGCGTATCCGCTATGAGTACAATGTAGCTTCGAAGAAGACTCCCGAAAAGTATACTGCCGAAGAGCATATCTCGGATAAAGCAGCTTTAAACAAAGCACAGACCAAACTGGTATTTGGTACGGCTAAGTTCCGCCGTAAAACCGTCGATCTGGCAGAGGCCTGGCAGGAATCTATGCAGCAGCACTTTATCCGCACGGGAGCTACCGTTTCCGTACAACCGGTAACACCTCCTACCATTGCCGTACAGCCTCCCAAACCTGTGGTGACGGAACCCGTAGTACAAGAGCCTACGGTAGTTACCCCGGTGGTTACTCCTCCGGTTCCTGTAACTCCTGTAGTGGCTACAGGTGATCTTTCCGGATTCCGGCAGGTAACTCCCGATAAAATACCGGGAAATGTGATCAAAATGATCTCGGAAGACTGGATGCTTATTACAGCCGGAGACGATACCCGGTTTAATATGATGACCGCCAGCTGGGGTGGTTTGGGCCAGCTCTATGGTAAACCTGTGGCTTTCTGTTTCATTAATCCTGCCCGTTATACCTATCAGTTAATGGAGAAGGGAGATACCTATACCCTTACTTTTTATACCGAAGCCTATCGGGATGTACTACAGTTGGCAGGTACTACTTCGGGAAGAGACGGTGATAAAGTAAAAGCCTCTGGTCTTACCCCCATCACTACTCCTTCGGGTAGTAAAGCTTTTGCAGAAGCCTGGATGGTGATCGAGTGCCGGAAACTCATCGGGCAGTCGTTTACCCTGGAAAGTATAGTGGATGAGACGGTAAAGGAAAAGCAGATGGGACAACCGCTTCATAAAATGTATATCGGAAAAATTATCGGAGTCTGGATTAAATAAAAATAAAAGAAAATCCCTGGTAGCAGATCCGTTACCGGGGATTTTTTTATCCTGTTGTTATTTAACCTCCGGATGATGATAACGCCCCTTTTTCAAAGTGATCTTTCCATATTCAATAGCCCGCTCCGGGCAGCGGTGGATACAAGCCAGGCACTGGATACAGCTATCTTTCCAGTGAGGTTTTTTATGTACCATACAGATCGTTCCTGTCGGACAAATAGTCGCACATAATCCGCAGGAGATACAGCTATCCGTTGAATAAAAAGAGTTTTTCCCTAAGATATGTTTTACAAACAGCGGTTGTATCAACCTGCTTTTTACATACGGAAATCTTCCGGTAGTATAGAGTTCAAGGGGTGTATTTTCACTGATTGCTTTTCCGATACTTTGTATATTCGTTGCAGCCTCTGCTAATTTCTTCCGGGTTACTTCTTCACTATCTATATCAAAACCCGGAAAAAGAATATAATTATTGGGCATAGTAACCGAGTAACAATCTGTAAAATTCCATCCTTTGTTCCGGATAGTTTTTGCGATCATCTCACGACTATATCCACAATCATCTCCACAAGTACAGACTACATAGACCGGTTGCCCTTTATACCTGGTAAGGGATAAATTTTCTATAAAAGCGGTCACCAAAGAGGGAGGTCCCCAGGAATGAACCGGAAATACAAAGATCAGTTTTTCTTCGTTCTCCGGTACAGGGAGAACGATCCGGTTCTTTATTATATCGGAGATAGAAAAGAGGTTTGTTTGTAACTGAATGCTTAATTCCCGCGCCACCCATTGCGAGTTGCCTGTCCCGGTAAAGTAGATGATCATATCCTTTCTTTTTAAAAGGCAAAAATACATTTTCCGGCGGTTATATGGACCAGGATGGCAGATATTATTTTACTAATAACCCATTATTCAATATATTTTTAAAATCTCTGTTCGAGTCTGTAGATCACAGAGTCCCCTTCTGCCAGATAAGGAGGATCCCTGTCTGGAATATGGAGGATCAAATGCCTGATCTCTATATCCTCTTTATAAAGATAGAGATCAGGATAATCATACGCATACGCCTCTTCTTTAACTCCTTTTTCATACTCCTGTCTGCCATTGGGTAGAGTCACCCGTTGCTGGTACATATAGAAGTTCTTATAGAAAGAGAGAACCGTCTCTGTGGGAGAGTCTGTAGCAGGCTCTTCTCTCTCCGCCCCATTATTTTTCTGGTATATCCAGCGGGTATAATCCATATCATAAACCGGCTTATCTTCTTTACAACCGATAGCGATAAAAAGTACAAACCACAGGATTTTATTTCTTATACCCTTATTCATCCGGTTTATCTGTTGGCTGGTTCCCCGCGATCCTCCGGACGATCCATTTCTCTATTTCGATAATGATAAATACCACCAGTCCGAGTCTGAAGGGGTATATCCAGTCTTCTATATCCATCGGGTAAGTTGCAAATACCTTATTCATAAAGGGAATATAAGTAATGGCCAGCTGAAGCAGGATCAATATCCCGGATACCAGGAAGGCTACTTTATTGGAGAAGAAATCTTTGTTCAGTGCAAAACCACGGATGTTCCTGGCATTGAACATATGGAACATCTGTGAAATAACAATGGCATTTAACGTGATCGTTTTTACGGCATTCACACTCCATCCGTGTGCCACAAGATGCAAAGTCAGTAAGAGGGTACCTCCTCCTATCAGTATAGAGACAAACAAGATCCGCCAAAGGAAATAGTTGCTTAATAAAGGCTCTTTGGGCGACCGGGGAGGACGTTGCATCGTATCCGGCTCGGCCTTTTCGAAAGCCAGGGCAAAAGAGATGGTAATAGCAGTCACCATATTTACCCAGAGGATCTGTACCGGGGTGAGTGGCATGATCGTACCAAACAGAATACTGGCTATGATCAGGAAGCTTTCTGCCCCGTTGGTGGGCAAAATAAAAAGGATGGTCTTTTTCAGGTTATCGTACACCCGGCGTCCCTCTTTTACAGCTGCCACAATAGTACTGAAATTATCATCTGCCAATACCATCTCAGCTGCCTCTTTGGTTACTTCGGTTCCTTTAATCCCCATGGCAATTCCTACATCTGCCTTTTTCAGGGCGGGTGCATCGTTCACCCTGTCTCCTGTCATAGCACATATCCGGCCGTTATCCTGAAGAGCGGTTACCAGTTTAATCTTATTTTCAGGGCTGGTACGGGCAAAGATATCATAATCATTGACTATGCTCCGGAGTTCTTCGTCCGACATCCGCTCCAGGGCTCTTCCTTCCATTGCATGTTCCCCGTCGCCTATTCCCATTTCGCAACCAATGGCTTTGGCTGTATCTATATGATCCCCTGTGATCATTTTAACGGTAATGCCTGCCCGTTTACACTCTTCAATGGCTTCGATCGCTTCCGGGCGGGGTGGATCGATGATCCCTGCAATCCCCAGAAAGATGGCTCCCGTCTTCAGGTCCTCGTGCGTAACTTCCGTTTGCGAAGGATCAGCTATTTTATAAGCAGCTCCTATCACACGCTGCCCTCTTTCTGCCAGCTCTTTGATCTCTCTATCCCAGTAATCGTAATCAAAAAGTTGTACTCCTTCCTCGTTCTTCTCTTCACATACTCTTCGTAAAAGCCTGTCAGGAGCTCCTTTGATAAAAATGATCTTTCTATCGCCTGCCTGTGCCAGTACGGTCATATATTTATAAGAAGAATCGAAAGGCAGGGTCGCTATTTTTCAATGTTATTTTCCCGGAGATGAGCCTTTTCATACAAGGTGATCAGGGCATCTTCCGTAGGATCCCCGTTCACTACCCAGTTACCGGTCTCATCCTTACGGATGGAGGAGTCGTTGCAAAACTCGAAACAGTTGATCAGGTTCTGTAATACCTCCTCTTTGTTGGGATCTATTTTCCTGCCATCCAGTAAAATATCTCCTTCCGGTGCATAACCACTTCCTGTTACCTCGTACTCCTGTTCCTTGACCACCAGCGTCTTTACCGTCATCTCGTTTTTAGTCAACGTTCCGGTTTTATCCGAACAGATAACGGATACTGCTCCCAAAGTCTCTACCGAGGGCAGGTTACGGATAATGGCATTTTTGCGGGCCATATTCTGTACACCGATAGCCAGTATAATAGAGAGGATCGCAGGTAATCCTTCGGGAATAGCTGCTACCGCCAGGCCGATTACCGAAAGAAGAAGCTCCTGGGGAGAATAATCCCTGAAAAAGTAACCAAACAGGTAAACCAAAACCGCTATTACTACAATGGCTATGGAAATAGTCTTTCCCAAACGGGCGGTTTGTCGCAACAGGGGAGTGGTAAGTGTTTGCGTTTCAGAGATCAGTTGATTGATCTTTCCCAGTTCAGTATCGGCCCCGATAGCGATTACTACTCCGGCCCCTGTTCCTGCGCTTACGGTTGTACTGGAGAAAGCCATGTTACAGCGATTCCCCAGTACAGTCCCTTCTTCCAGTACCTCGTCACACTTTTCAGCGGGTACCGATTCTCCGGTTAAGACCGATTCTTCTATCTGCAGGTTGTTTGTTTCGGTGAGCCGGATGTCAGCGGGTACTTTATCTCCCGGGGCCAGAAGTACTACATCCCCTACAGTGAGCTCTTTGGAGTCGATCTCTTTGCGCTCCCCGTCTCTTACAACCTGGGCTTTGGGCGAAAGCATATTTTTTATATTCTCCAGGGCCTTTTCCGCTTTATTCTCCTGGATATATCCTATGAGCGCATTGATAATGGTTACCAGCAAGATAACGATCGTATCTACGTAATGCCCCAGTACAGCGGTTATAACGGCAGCCAATAAGAGAACATAGATAAGTATATCGTTGAACTGTTTCAGGAACTTTATAATTCCCGGCGTTGATCTCTTTCTGGGGAGTTCATTCTCTCCCAATAAAGTCATACGCTCCCGGGCTTCTGTTTCACTCAAGCCTTTCTCACGGTCTGTATCTAACCGGGTAATGACCTCTGCTGTTTCGAGGCTATACCAGTTATTTTCTCTATTTTTATAATCCAGCATTGTTTTTGTAATAAAATGGTTTTGCCTGATGAGCCCCCTTTAATAAGCAGTCCATCCACCATCCCCTGTGATCACTTCGCCATTGATAAAGCTGGAATCATCCGAGGCCAGAAAAAGGGCGATACGGGCAATTTCAGTAGGACGGCTGATGTGTGGATTCAGAGCCAGTCCTTCGGGAATGGTTTCGCGTACAAGGGGAGAGATGCGGGTATAATCAATCTCATGGTCTTCACAACTCTCCATTCGGCCGGGAGCAATCGCATTACAGCGGATACCCTGTTCCGCATAGATATATCCCACATTCTTGGTCATACCGATAAGACCATGTTTGCTTACCGTATAGGCTGTTCCGGCACGGGCGCCGTAAAGGCCGGCCACAGAGGCAATGTTGATGATAATTCCCGATCGGGCAGCTACCATACTTTGTAAAGCCCGGCGGGTAGCGTAAAAAGGACCGTTCAGGTTGATAGCCATCACTTTATCCCAGAGCACATCTTTTACTTCACTCAGGGGAGTATAGTTATCCATAATGCCCGCATTGTTGACCAGAATATCGATCCGTCCATACTTTTTTACAGTCTCATCCACAGCTGCTTCTATCTCTTTTTGTGAAGACATATCAGCCACAATGGTATGCATCGAAAAATTTCTGGGATCCGTATACTCTTTGATCAGGCCCAGGTCGGCTTCGTTTATATCCGTAGCTACTACCTGGGCACCTTCAGAAGCGAAGAGAGAGGAGATACGACGTCCCAAACCGGTAGAGGCACCTGTGATCAGGGCCACTTTATCTTTCAATCTTGTCATAAGCTTTTTTTAATTACTCCTTATAACAAGCAAATGAAATATAAAGTTCCGTGTTAAAATATTTATAGTTAAAGAATGGTAGGAGAGAATAGGAAAAAGGTCGCTCCATAGCAAATAGTATAATAGGTCTGAATGTTATCTTATTCCTCTTCGTTATCAAAGAAATAAGCTTCTTTGCAGATACCTTCGTCTAAAAGAAAGGAAAAAGTGCCTTCGTCTTTTACGATCTCAAGTACAAATTCATTGTTCCCGATATGAAAACTGTTAAAGCTGACTTCGCTCCGGCTATAATGCTTTTTGATCTCTTCTTCGGATAAACCAATATATTCAGTTAACATTTTGTCGGGGCCCTGAATATTATCAGAAAAAAAATAATTGTCTAAATCTGAGTTACTAACCATCGTTTTATTTTTTATATAGAAAAAGATAAAAAAAGCGGAAAGTATTACCCCGTCCATCTACAGGAGAACCGTCACGAACCCTACTTACAAACGAGGATAACACCCCCGCGGTTTTCTGGGATGCCACCCCGGTTTAGGTGCAAGCGGACGTTTTATTG
>JAJQBG010000058.1 GCA_021203405.1 Bacteroides sp. | reverse complement strand
CTATAAGGATGAATTATTAATTTTAACGTAAATTCCATTATCAATAATAGAATGCATAATTAATAAATTGATGAAGAAAATTCTACTAATGCTAACCGTACTATTTGCTTTTGGGATGGCTAGCGGGCAGAAACATCCTATTCCTGACAAGAGAGTTTCCTGCTTCATTCCGGGCAACCTGGATATCCGCACTAACCTATTATACGATGTACTGCTTACCCCTACTATGGGGTTCGAATGGCGTTTGAACGAGAAAATCGGTATTAAACTGGACGGCAGTTGGGCACATTGGGGAAGCTCACACGGACGTGTGCAGAAAATATGGCTCGTCAGCCCCGAAGTAAGATGGTACCTGCCGGATGCCAGACGGTTTTATCTGGGAGTGGGAGCCAATTTCGGTGAGGCCAATATCTATAAGGGGCTTGCAAAGTTGTTATCAAGTGATACCGGTTACCAGGCTACTATCTACGGTGGCGGCGTAACGGTGGGTTACCGGCTTCCGATCTGCCGGGAAGGGCGATTGGCGATAGACTTTAATCTCGGGCTGGGAGTAACTCACTTTAAATATGACACCTTTAGTGTAAGTAACGGTTACCGGGTGTATAAGGAGCGTGATCTTTCCAAAAACTTCTGGGGGCCTACTCAGGCGGGTGTGTCATTTATATGGCGTATAGGTAATACTAATAAATAAGGATATGAGGCATATAAAATATACACTCCTATGGGCAACCGCAGTGATCCTACTATCGGGTTGCGTCAAAGATACTATCTACAATACCGACCATCCGTCCGAGGCAAAGCTGGTGAGCCTAAGTACCGACTGGAGCGACCGGGGAGCAGAGGTAGATAAACCTGTGTCATACACCGTTGCAACTACCGGAATGGCCGAAACGGCTACGGCCGGTAAAATAACGCTGGATAAACTCTTAGAGGCGGGATCCTATACTTTTTATATCTATAGCACTGCTTCGGGCATTACATGTGCCGACGGCCTGGCAACGGTAGCCACCGTTACGGCTCCGCAGGAGCGACAGGAAGATTATATTGAGCCGTTACCGGGATGGCTGTTGGCCGGAACCCAGGTTGCTACCCTAGAAAAAGATACCGATTACGATCTAACTATTCAGGCTACGCAGTATGTCAGGCAGCTTACACTTATTATTGAGCCTGATGGAGACGCGGCAGACCATATAGCAGGTATAGAAGCCACGCTGTCGGGAGTTGCCGGAGAGTGGAATATTAGTATGGACATTCCACAAAGCGATGCGGTAAATGTAGCTCCGAAATTTGCTTTGCGGATTTCGGGTGAATATGCCGGCATGTGGATTGCCACCGTGCGGTTGCTGGGAATTACGGGCAGCAGGCAGAAACTTACAGGTACAGTAACCGTAACCGGACAGGAAGAACCGGCGTACCTGGAAAGTGACCTGGCCGAAGTTCTTGCCGCTTTTAACGATGATAAGAATACTCCGCTTATCCTTAAGTCTGGCGTAACGGTAGAAACCGATGAAACCGCGGCGGGTTTTACCGCCACGATCCGTGGCTGGCAACAGGTTGGCGGTGGCACGGGTATAGCTAATTAAGCAATTAATTAACTATAGTTGTTCTCCGCCTCTGCTCCGCGTCTTTTTTAGCTTCTGCAAAGATTTATTCTATGTTTCTATATATTACTAATTATGAAGATAATAAAACAATTTTTGTTCGTTGCACTGCCGGTATTGCTATGGGTTTCGTGCGAAAGTGACAATATAGAAGAGGAAGACCCGAATCCGGTAGCCGTACAGTTTACCAGCAGCCCGGTAGGCATGTCCAGGGCTGTCGTAGAAGGTGGTGAAACCATCTTTGAAGATGACGACCGGATAGGGATTTTTATGATAGCCCAGGGTTCTACTGCCATACCGGGCCATATAAAGGAATACGGCGATAATGTAGAATATAAGGTGGACGTGACCAAACAAACCATACTTTCCCCCGTAGGCACTCCTGTTTACTATCCGCAGAATGGCGACAAGGTGGACTTTATTGCTTACTATCCTTATAAGCCAGTATTGGATAATTACACCTACCCGGTGGATGTAAGCAATCAAAGCAATGCCAGCCAAATAGACGTTTTATACAGTAACAATGCCCGGAACTACGGTAAGGGGAGTGGAATAGTGGATTTACAGTTTAGCCACGCGCTGAGTAAACTGGAAGTAACCGTACAGGCTGGCACAGGCACTCCCTCCCTTGTGGGACTGGTGGCAACGATAGAGGGATGGTATCAGTGTGGAGACCTCTCTTTGTCTGACGGAATTACCCTGGCAAATCCTCAACCCGGAGATATCCCTATGAGCGAAGTAACACCCGGAGAAAAGTATGAAGCTATCCTGATACCACAAGGTGCGGTTGCAGGTAGCAAAGCTATCTTTACGGTTGGCAGAGACATCTACGAGTGGGACCTGGAGAAAATAATTTTCGAGCAGGGAAAGAGATATACCTACACTGTTACTGTGAATAAAACGGGTATTACCGTTAATATGAACAATATTTCAGATTGGGGAGGCAAAGATGATACTCCCACAGAAGGTATAGGGGGTATCCACTACCAGATGGGCGACTACTATCCCGACCCGAAAGTAGATCTCAATGATGCGGAAGAGAAAGCTAAAATAAAGGGCGTAGTCTTCTGGGTAGATCCTGCCGACAGCCGCCACGGCAAGGTAGTGGCTCTGGAAGAAAATAGCGGAGTCCCCTGGTCTGATCTTTCTACCTTAACAGAGGTAGTGGATAAGGATAACGGCCGTGCAAATATGGCTACCATAAAAGAGCTGTCTTCTGATTTTTTGGATTATCCTGCATTTGAATGGGTTCATGGGATGAATTCTTCGACTGAAAATTACAGCGATGCTTCGGCGACTAGCGTGTGGTATCTTCCGGCACGGGAGGAATTGAAAGCGTTATATAATGCTTATGTTGCTTATGGGGAAACTGATTTCAATACCCAATTGATGGATGCCGGCGGAACCGCTATAAGCTCGTATTCTTACTGGTCTTCGTCGGAGTACGATGTAAACGACGCATACGGTGTCTCTTTTAATGATGGTAGTACCGAACTCATCAGTAAGAGGAGAGATGAGTACCGAGTGCGTCCGGTCTTAGCTTTTTAACTTATTTATGTAACGATTTAATATTTTAAAAGATGAAAGTAAAAAAATTAAAAGAAATGGCAACCTGCTTGCTTGTGGTCTTGATAGTAACGGGATGCTCGAAAGACGAGGTAACGATAAATAACAATGACCCGGTGGCCGTCAATTTCTCGGCTGGTATCGGCGAAGTGGCCTTGCCACAATCCAGCCCCGGTAGTCGTGCTTCGGATACTGAATGGGCACCGAATGATAAGG
>JAJQBG010000335.1 GCA_021203405.1 Bacteroides sp. | reverse complement strand
TATCTATACTTCTGAGAGTAATAGCTTTATAGTTTTTCCCGTGTTTACGGTTTATTAGAAGATGGATCTTGTGAAAAGAAAAAACCTATTTCTTTCCATAAAAAAAGTCTATGTTTACGAAATTGAATCGCAAATATAGACTTAATATTTAAACAGACAAAATTTT
Source organism: Bacteroides sp. (assembly GCA_021203405.1). GTDB lineage: Bacteria > Bacteroidota > Bacteroidia > Bacteroidales > Bacteroidaceae > Bacteroides. The sequence goes on along the minus strand of JAJQBG010000335.1, from coordinate 3,224 downwards.
TAAGTAGCTTATTTCTCACCGGTACAATCCGGTTCAAATACCCGTCGGGCACATTTATATCCCTCTTCGTACAGATCATTTAGTTTTTTTATATCCCTTTCAATCCTGTCTACCACAACAGGTTTTTCCGGCCGGATCACAGTGATCTTTCCCTCTTCCTCCAGCCTTTCCACCAGTTCCAGTTGCCTGTTATACACTTTTCCCCGGTTACTGAGTGCCACCCGTAAACGGGGATACTCCTTATACAAAAAACGAGGAACTTTCCGGTCTACCCCTGTTTTCCGATACCCTTTATTGCGGGTCAGTATTACTATATTATGAGTAAATCCATCCTCCATAACCCGCTCTACCGGGATGGAGTCTACAATACCACCATCCAGCATAGGTACACCATCCACATATATAATAGGACATACATAGGGTAAACTACTGGAAGCCCGGACAATATCCGTCATCCTCCTTTTGCTCTGTTTCTCTTCAAAATAGTTGGCTCTCCCCGAAAGACAATTTGTAGTGATCATCACAAAACGCTCTTTAGAAGCAAAATAGGTATCATAATCATAAGGAAGTATATAGCCAGGGAATTTCTCAAAAAGCAGATCAAAATCCAGGATATTACGTTTCCGTAACAAATGCTTCAGACCGATATAATCATACTTCTCTAACAGATCAATATTACTATACCGGGCTCTTCCCCGCTGGTTCGACATATAAGAGAGTCCGTTGCATGCCCCGGCAGAGACCCCGATCGTATAAGGAAAACGAATATTATGATCCATCAGGTAGTCCAGAACCCCGCAGGTAAAAACGCCCCGCATTCCACCACCTTCCAATACAAGGCCGGTTTTATCAGTGATTGTTATCATATATGCCTATCTGTTATACTATGTTTATTCCGGATCACCAGTAAAGAGGGCAGAGAACGGAAAAAAGGCTGGTTAACAGCTATCTCCCGGCAAGTTCCATAACCAAGGATCAGCAAGCTGGCTTCCGGCAACGGACTATTTTCAAAAGGCTTTTTCAATATATACAAACGTACACGCTGGGGGAACTCCCGGTTAATCCGGCTTAGTTCCTGAGAAACAATACTATTGGCTACAATAGATTCATAACAGATATTCAGTTTCAGCGAATTGTTCTTTAAGATCATCTCTGCATAATTTAACAGGAAAATATCTGCCTCATCCCTTATATAAAAAAAGAGCTCTCCTTCCTCTCTGTAATTCCGGTTCACAAATATAGCAACAACCCCCGGAACATGTGCCATAATATCCTCGATCTTTTGCCGGAAAAGAGTAAAAAAAGAGGTAACCGAAAATAGTTTCCTTTTTTTGCTGATCATAAAAGAGGGTCCTCCTCCCAGCAATAGCATATCCGGATCCTCTTCCCGGGATAACCGTATAATTTCATGATTCAGGCTATTGGTTACCCGGTATCTTTTATCCAGGGTAACCCCTAAAGAGAAAGCCTCCCTCTCCACCGGAACAAAACTCTCCTCATAATATTGCATAGCAGTTTCCGGATAGAGATCTGTTCCTACTGTATAATGAGCAGCAATTACCTGCTGAGACTTCAGCTTATCTCCGTACAGCAGCCTGTAAATACGCAACAGATAAACTCCGGTAAGCGAATAGCCGAAGGAGAGGACCAGTTTCTTCTTTCCGCTTTCTGCCAGTACCGGCTGTTTGAACAACCATTTCTCCAGACTCAGCAACGGAGTGGTCATAAAAGTTGTGATCAGAGCCATTAAAACCAGGATAACAAAGATAGAGGGCGGCAACACACTCATTTCATACCCGATGTTAAGAGCCACCAGTTCCATCAGTCCGCGGGTATTCATCAAGGTACCGATCACATAACTATCTCTCCGCGATTCACCGACCAACCGAGCCGCTATCGCACAGCCTCCTAACTTTCCTAGCACCGCTACGCATACCAGTAACCCGCACACCAGCCACAAGTCCGGCGTATTAATAAGCCCGATCTCGGTACGTAATCCAGTATAGGCAAAAAAGAGCGGCAGGAAAAAGACTAATGCCACATCCTCCACCTTATCCATCATGATCTTCCGGAATCCCGTGTTAGGTGGCATTACCACTCCTGCAATAAAAGCCCCGAAAAGAGCATGGATCCCCAGTACCTCGGTGATAGTAGCCGAAATAACCAGTACCAGAAATATAAAACTTACAAACGTTTTATTGATCACCTCCTTATTTATATAAACATCTCCTACCCGTTTCAGAAAAGGACGTACCAGAGCAAACATTACCACCAGGTAGAGCAGAGTTAATCCCACCACATACAAAGCCCCGGTAAAACTACCCGCTTTGGTCACCGCAATGACCACCGCCAGCAAACACCACGCTGTAACATCATTGTTGGCAGCCGAAGCGATCGATAAAATCCCGGCAGGCTCTCTGGTCATATTCCGTTCCTGCACAATACGGGCCAGTACCGGAAAGGCTGTAATACTCATAGAGATACCCATAAACAAAGCAAAGGGGAGAAAAGAAGTATAAGATGCCGCATACTCCTCATAAATACGATAAGAAGCGAGGGTTCCCAGAAAAAAGGCACCAGAATACCCGCGTGGCTGATCACCAGTGTCTCGTTTATCTTATTCTTAAGCACCTTAAAATCCACCTCCATTCCGATAACGAACATAAACAATACCAATCCCAGCTGGCTTACCAGTTCCAGATTGACCAGTGACTCCGGTTTAAAAATAAAGTGAAAAATATCCGGGAACAGGGCTCCCAGCAGAGAAGGACCCAGCACAATCCCGGCAATGATCTCTCCGATCACTCCCGGTTGTCCGATCCATCTGCATAACCAGGCAAAGAGCCTCACAGTAAGCAACACCACAATGATCTGGATTATTAAAAGAGCCAGTGAATGAGTCAGGTTCCCGATCACCATCTCCCTGAAGAAGCCAAAAGCACTCCCGGTAACAGGTTCCACCCCTTCCGAATGGGTGAAACGACTCCCTTCCCTGAGCGTTCCGTAGATCAGAATCCCAAAGAGAGCCACCATGCCGATATAAATAAGGAGATTTTTCCGGGCTTTTGTCATAGCCACTATATAACGGTAAACTACCCGGAATAGTTTACTTCCACCCGCTTCCTGACCGGGATAAACCGGAACACAACGTAAAAAAAGATTAAAAACATCCTATTTATATAACCCAATACTAATCTATCCAACTATCATTTTGTATATTTGCT
>JAJQBG010000113.1 GCA_021203405.1 Bacteroides sp. | reverse complement strand
AGGTAAGATATATTACTTCTATTTTTAATAATTATTTAAACTATTAAAAACACGCGAATTTATGAATAGTTTTTTAATAAAACAGTTAAAATCTGTAATTGACCATAAGTTTTTATACGTATGGCTATTACTGTCGGGTTTGACATTTGCTACGGTTCATGCCCAGGAGTTTAAAAAGAGTAATATTACTATCAGTGTTAAGAATGAACCGGTAGCTACTACTTTTAAGAAAATCACCCAATTATCCAATTACAATTTTTTCTACGATGAAGGTATTATAGAGGGAGTTCCCGCTGTAAATCTGGATTATTCGGGTGCGGAATTGCAACTTATTCTCAATGACCTGACTCGTCAGACAGGATTAAATTTTATTCTTTCCGACAACACCATTACTGTGAGCAGGGGTAGAGGGAATGCTGTCCCGGAAAAAGATCAGATCAGGATCGGTGGGGTTATTAAAGACCAGGCAGGTGAACCATTAATTGGAGTCTCTATCGTCGAAAAGGATCAGCCCAATGATACCATTACAGATGCTGCCGGTAATTTTACGATCACGGTAAAACCGGGCGCAACGCTTCGGATAAGCTATATTGGCTATGTACAAAGAGAGATCAGGGTAACGGAAGAAAAGAATATTAATGTAGTACTGCAGGAAGACAATAAGATACTGGACGAAATTGTAGTGGTAGGTTACGGTACACAAAAGAGGGTGACCCTGACGGGAGCAGTTGCTGCGATAACGGATGAGGAGTTGACCCTGACCAAGACGCAGAATGCACAAAATATGCTGATAGGAAAAGTACCGGGCGTAAGGGTGGTACAGAAAACAAGTGAACCGGGCCAGTTCTCCAACAACTTTGATATACGTGGGTATGGTGCTCCCCTGGTGGTGGTAGATGGAGTGCCCCGTGAAAGTTTTACCCGCATGGACCCGAACGAGATTGAAAGTATATCGGTACTGAAAGATGCTTCTGCTGCTGTGTATGGGGTTAAAGCGGCAAATGGTGTAGTACTTATCACTACCAAAAAAGGGAAAAAAGGTAAACCGACTTTGAGCTACGATTTTTATTATGGATTGCAGATGCCGTCCGGATTGCCCAAGTCACTAAATGTGGCAGACTGGATGACGCTTTCGAACGAAAAAGCGATGCACAATGTGAATGGGGGAACAAAGCCTTATTCGGAAGAGCTGATCAATGAATACAGATCGGGAGCCAGAAAATCTACCGACTGGAACAAAGAGGTATTGCAAAAGACGGCTCCTCAGCAATCGCATAACTTAAGTATTACCGGAGGGGCTGATAATTATGATTATTATATCAATGCCGGTTATATGTATCACGAAGGTTTCTGGAAGACCGGCGACCTGAATTACAAGCGGTACAATGTTCGCTCCAATGTAAATATGAAGATCACCGACCACCTCAAAGCCTCCCTGAACCTGAGTGGGATCTATGATGATACGAACCAGCCGAGTACTACCGATACCTATCAGGTCTTTAAGTTTTTGTGGGCACTGAGTTCCAATGTACCTTATTATGCGAACGAGACCGCACCTTATTATAATAAAACACAGGATGGTTTGCACCCGGGTATTATAACCAACCGGGAGTTGTCGGGATACAAACGCAACGAGAACCGGATCTTTCAGGGTGATATATCGTTAACTTACGATTTTCCGTGGATAAAGGGTTTGACGGCCAAAGGTTTATATAGCTATGATTATTATATGACCTCTGATAAAAGCTTCAGGAAGGCTTATAACATCTACGAATATAATGAAAGCACGGACCAGTACCTGTCAAGTACCATGAATAGCCCGAGCCAGGTCAGAAGATCTTTCCTGGAAAAACCCAATACGTTGTTACAGGTTTCTCTGAGTTATGATAAAATATTCGGGAAAAAACATTCTGTCGGTGCTTTGATGCTGTACGAAGAGACGGTCAAAAAAGCCGATAACTTTTATGCTTAGCGGGAACTGACACTCAGCCTGGACCAGTTATTTGCAGGAAATGCAGAGAATCAGATCGGTTCGATGAGTGTGGATAACTTATTTAAGCATAATACAAAAGGGCTTGTAGGGCGTTTTAACTATGATTACATGTCGAAATACATCGCGGAATTCAGCTTCCGGTATGATGGTTCATCCCGCTTTCCTAAAGGTCAACAATGGGGTTTCTTCCCTTCGGTATTTGCCGGATGGAGGATCAGTGAGGAGAGTTTTATAAAGAACACGGATGCTTTATCGTTCCTGACCAACCTGAAACTGAGAGCCTCTTATGGGGAAGTGGGAGACGATAGTTCTTCTACCTACCAGTTTGTATCGGGATATAATTATCCGGCAACAGGTGGTCACTGGCAAACGCTGGCTCCCGGGTATATTTTTGACGATGTGTTTGTAAACTCGGTAGGGTTCCGGGTTCTTCCTAATCCCAATATTACCTGGTACCAGGCTAAAATGTATAATGCCGGGATAGACGGAGATATTTTAAATGGTTTTACTGGGTTTTAGCTTTGATATTTTTAAACGGAAAAGGACCCAGTTGTTAGCTACCAAGGTGCAATCGGTACCCAGTACGCTGGGAGCGAGTTTGCCTCAGGAGAATATTAATTCCGACCAGAATACAGGTTTTGAAATTGAACTGAGCCACCGCAACAGCATCAGTGAATTTAACTATAGCATTTCCGGTAACATGTCGTATACCCGCAGCAAATGGCTCCACTACGACAGGGCCGAATCGGGGAATAGTTATGAGAATTGGAGAAATAATCCCAACGGAAGATACAACAATATCTGGTGGGGATATGGAGCAGCCGGACAATACCAGTCGTTCAATGATATATTAAATTCTGCTGTTTACACCGGACGGGGCACCTTACCCGGCGATTATATATACCAGGACTGGAACGGGGATGGAGTGATCGATAGTTGGGATACGCACCCGATAGGAACAACCGGGATCCCCCAGATATACTATGGGTTTACTGTAACCGGAGAGTATAAAGGATTTGACCTGAACTTGTTATTCCAGGGGGCAGCGATGATCAAAGTGGCTTATACCGAAGCGTTGAGAGAACCTCTTCTTTGGGGAGGAAATGGATTGGAGCAGTTTATGGACAGGTGGCACCCGGCAGATGTGGATGCCGACCCGTATGATCCTAATACAAAATGGATACCCGGTAAGTACGCGTACACAGGTAGTGTATCGGAGACAGATTCGGAACATAATATCCACGACGCTTCCTATCTCCGTTTGAAAAGTATAGAGTTGGGGTATACGCTTCCTAAAGTGCTCTTGTCGAAAGTTGGTTTGCAAAAAGCCAGAGTATATGTGAATGGGTATAATCTGCTGACATTTACCAAGCTGAAATATGTAGATCCGGAACACCCTTCCGATAGTTACGGATATGTGTATCCGC
>JAJQBG010000380.1 GCA_021203405.1 Bacteroides sp. | reverse complement strand
AGTTAGTTTTGTGTAAGTGAAGAATGAAATTATGAATGAAAAAATAATAAAATGGGGATTTATCGGTTGTGGAGACGTTACCGAACTAAAAAGTGGTCCCGCTTTCAATAAAATAGAGAACTCTGAGATAGTAGCGGTGATGTGCCGTACTCCCGAAAAAGCAAAGGCTTATGCCCGGAAACGCGGTATTTCCCGCTGGTACGACGATGCCCAGGAACTGGTAGACGACGAAGAGGTGAATGCCATCTATGTAGCCACCCCTCCCTCCTCCCATGCCACCTATGCCATTATGGCCATGAAAGCAGGAAAACCCGTATACATTGAAAAACCGATGACAGTGAGCTACGAAGAGTGTTGCCGGATCCTGCGGGTATCCAAAGAGACCGGTGTACCCTGTTTCGTGGCCTACTACCGCAGATACATGCCCTATTTCATAAAGGTGAAAGAGTTAATAGAAAAACAAGCCATCAGTAACATCCTCAACATCCAGATACGGTACGCACAACCACCCCGTAAAGAGGACCTGGATAAAGAGAATCTCCCCTGGAGAGTACAACCCGATATCTCCGGAGGAGGATATTTCTACGATATGGCTCCTCACCAGATAGACCTGCTACAGGATATGTTCGGATGTATCCTCAGTGCCAGTGGTTTTAAAAGTAACCGGGGAAAACTATACGGTGCCGAAGATAGCCTGAGTGCCTGTTTCCAGTTTGACTCCGGATTGGTTGGTTCAGGTTCCTGGTGTTTTACCGCCCACGAATCCGCAGCCGAAGACCGGATCAAACTCATCGGAGACAAAGGAATGATCTGTTTTTCCGTTTTCTCCTTCGAGCCCATCGCCCTCCATACGTTGAAAGGCCGGGAAGAGATCCGGGTCCCCAACCCGGAACACGTTCAGCAACCGCTTATTCAGGCAGTAGTGAACCATTTATTAGGTAAATCTGTTTGTTCTTGTGACGGTATCACTGCCACTACCACCAACTGGGTAATGGATAAGATACTCGGAAAGTTATAAGAACAATGTAGCATAAATGGATAAACGATGGTTAGTAATAGCAGTCATTAGCCTGTACTTTATGTCTCCTGTAAGGAGTGAAGTGCAGGATTCAATTCCGGAGATTATCCAGAACATTCAGGAATCCAAAATAGTCCGTACCCTGGAAAAGGTCAGTGACTTTCTCAATAACCCTGATACCAACTATGTGGCCCACAACCGGTACAACTTTACCGTTATGCTCCAGAGTAATAACCTCTATGAGCACTATAAGCTGGCCAGTAAAGAGGAGGATAAACAGAGCCTGGCATTTTCACCGACCATGCATGCAAAGCTGGGGGGCTATTTCGGATATAAATGGTTACTGGTAGGATGGTCTTTTAATGTCGCTAATAAAAAAGCAGCTGAAAAAAGAAAAGAATTCTCGTTAAGCATCAATACAGCAGCACTGGGTTTCGACTTTTTCCACCGGAAAGGCGGCAGAGATTTTAAGATCAGCGATATTAAGAACATCGATCTGGGTAACAGTAGTGATTATGATAAGAAATTTACCGGTATGACAGCCAAAGTAACAGGAGGCGATCTCTACTGGATCTTTAACAATAAGAAATACTCCCATCCGGCAGCCTTTGCTCAATCAACCCAACAGTTGAAGAGCGCCAGCTCCCTGATCAGTGGAATTTCCTACTCCCGCCATGTATTGGATTTAGATACCGAACAATTGCCCCGGAACATTCTGGAAGCCCTTGATCCCTCTCTGCGAATAGAGAAACTATCTTACTCCAATTACACCATTCATACCGGATATGCCTATAACTGGGTCTTTGCTAAGAACTGGCTGGCAGCCGCCTCTTTCAGCCCGGCAGTAGCCCTGAAAAGTGCCCGGGTACATACCATCGATGATAGCAATCACCATCTGGACCTGAATATTGATTTCATTATACGTGCAGGCATAGTATACAATAACTCCCGCTTCTTTGCAGGAGGAGATTTTATGATGAACACTTATAAATACAGCTCCGATCAAATTGCATTTAACAACCGCTTTGGAAGCACAAGAGTCTATGGAGGTATAAACTTCGGGCTCAAGAAAAAGTACAAAGGCGGGAATTAAGAGCGTGATTAAGTAACACTAAATTTTGACAAAATGATGAAAGAAGAATTTATGCGGAAAGCGATCGGGCTTTCCATTGACAATGTGCACAAGGGGGGAGGCCCATTCGGTGCAGTGATAGTAAAAGACGGCGAAATTATTGCAACAGGTGTGAACCGGGTTACCGACTCCTGCGATCCGACCGCTCATGCGGAAGTCACAGCGATCCGTAGTGCCGCTAAAAAGTTGAATACATTCAACCTTTCCGGATGCGAAATATACACCTCCTGCGAACCCTGCCCCATGTGTCTGGGAGCCATCTACTGGGCCCGCCTGGATAAAATGTATTATGGCAATAACAAAACAGATGCCAAAAAGATAGGCTTCGATGACTCCTTTATTTACGATGAAATAGAACTTAAACCCGAAGAGAGAAAACTTTGTTCTGAAAATATCCTCCGCAACGAAGCCATTAAAGCCTTTGAAGAGTGGAATGAAAAAGAAGATAAAACAGAGTATTAAAAAAGATCCTGCTTTCTATTGAAAAGCAGGATCTCTTTTTTATAGGAAAAAATAAGGACCAAAACAATAACTCCACCTGTAAATTACCCACTCCCCACGCAGAGGTATGAATACTACAGCGGGTTCCTTCTATATTCTCCGGTTCCGGAATATCTGTCTCCATCACTATACACTCTCCGTCAAAACGGAAAATAGCCTTTCCGATTCCACCCGGAAGAATAGTTTCTATATCACTCAATCCAGAGAACTCTTTCAATCTTTCCATTAACTCTTCGCAGCTTTCCAGGGAAGAGTTCTTTACATGATCACACATCACAACTACTGTTTCAGGATGAGTTATCTCTACCTGAAATTGCAGTTCAATCTCCTTATCATCCAAAGATGTATGCAGGCTCATTCCACTAACTCCATATACCCAACAAAACAGAGTACCACACAAAAGCGGCAAAATCTTATTCATATTTATCGTTTAAAAGGCGTCTGTTCCTATAAAAAATAAATATGTCCTGTTCTCAAAATTCGTGCAAATTTACAAATACTTTTGATAAGAACGGTATTTTTCAGAAATGTTTAAAACCCGGATAAGATCCGGAAGTGCATATCCTAAAGTAATCTTTTGTATAGCAAATAGATAATAAAAAAACCGCTCCGGAGTAAAAATACATCCGAAGCGGTAGTGATACTATTAATAATTATGGAAATCTTCTGATTAGAACCGCATTCCTAAAGTAACCAGGAACTGATGTCTTTTATTAGTTACTTTAGTAGTAGGAAGAAATACATTAGGATTCTCATCAATTAAAGAGTCCCAG
>JAJQBG010000399.1 GCA_021203405.1 Bacteroides sp. | reverse complement strand
ATTTTATAGGGTTCTCAATAATCTTTATAAGTAATTTCATTTCCGTCAGAATCCCAGTAATAAGAGACTTCGTGATATTTACCGTAAGAGTCTCTTGCCATAAAATAATTAAAAGCACAATCTTCTAATCCGGGAAAAACAGTAAATTCTCCTTCTACGGAATTATATTGCATCGTTGCAATAAATTGATAGGTTTCCGGCCAGATATGCTGGATTCTTCGGTTTTCGCCTTCACCTGAACGTACTATAAATGAGTCAGAGTAATTCCAGGAGTCGTTTTGTACCTGTATACTACATTGGTAAGAGTAAAGATTACTGAAGAACCCGTTATCATGGAAGTAGTAATAAAATTCAATACCGTTATTGATTGTATTCACTTTAAATGTTTTAATAATCGCATGGGGAGCAGATCCATCTTTCGGTTTTACTTCAATTGTCAGGCGTATCCCGTCCCATCCGTCTCTGCTATAATCATGTTCTTCATTTACATATATTCCATTACTTCCTAATTTAATTAAGTCCTGCTGCAGAATTTTTACGGTGGCTACTTCCAGAACTGCCGGATTAAAAACGAGATGATCAGACAGATCGATCGTATTAGGATCCTGGACCCAGCGAGGTACAGTGGGAGTCCCATTCATATATACGACTCCAAGGGGTTTATTGTAATAGGGAATATATCCCACTGCATTTTTGGAGATATCGGTTCCTGGTACCCAAAAAGATAAAGGCATAGAAGGGAATGACCCTGAGTTTGTACCTGTTCCTTTAAAACTAATAGTGGTGGACATAGTATAATTAACAGGTACAGGGCTTTTATTTTTGCCTCCTCCAAAAATAGCACTTAGCAGTTTAAAACCGGTTCCTGCCAGTGAAGATATGGTACCGGAAAGTGCTTTGTCAACTCCGGTTTTAAGAGCATTAAACATAAAATTAGGTAAGCCCAGAGAGTTGTTATTCTGTCCCGCTGCGGGATTTTCAATTTCATTGTTATAAACAATTAATTGTCCCGCTCCGGCCAGGGCACCTGTACCTATCTGGGTGCCGAAATTACCGGCTGCTGTGAGAATATTACTGCCGGTAGTCTGTGAAGAAGAGCCCATAATTGCCTTTAATTCTCCTGTCTGGGTTCCCTCAAAACTAAAATCTGTGACATCATAATAGTTAAGTGTCCAGCTTAACTGCATTTCATGATGGGGTATTCCTGCTAAAGAGGGATCATACGCCATCTCGTATTGGAACATGTACCATTTATTACTGGCTAATGGACGGGTCCCGTCTCCTGGAATGGGTTGGAACTGAAAGTAATTTTTAGGCTTATTATCTGTTGTAATAATATCCTGACCTAAATAAGATAAAAGAGAGGTGCTGCGGTTGGATACTACAGTCAATCCGTCCTGTAAATAGGAAGAGGTCGCCACAAACTGAGTGGTAGTGTAGAGAAATATCCGCATCAGGCCGTTGTATTTGTTATAAAGTACAAAATAGGGATTGGTCAGTGGACCAGATGCATTTTCATCAAAACTACTATAAAGTAGTTCCCAACCGTCTACTGCTTTGCGATCATTCATAATATCCATTCCATACAGAGAAGTTAAGCTACTGGACCCGACCCACGGAGAGGGAATCTGACTTTGTCCGGCGGGGGTAGGCATCCAGTCGGCATTTTCCCAGTCAAACCATTTTGTTTCTACGGCTCTTGATTGAAGGGAATTTTCCGGGAGTTCGTTTTCGGAAACATCCAGTTGATCTGTACAGGAGATAGCTAACATAAACAATAAAAATGAAGCCAACGCTTCTGTTAAAGCTTTTGTGTGGTCTCTTTTCATAATAATTAGTTTTCGTTTGTACTGTTTGTATTTGAGTGTTTTGTTAAAATAGGAAAAATTCTGTGATTTACCAGTTTTTATATTTATTTTTTACTTACACTTACCGGCCTATTAAAAACCGGCAAGTGTTTTTTTTATTTAAATTCCCCCTCCCTCTGATTACAAACCGGCAAATAAACAGTCTAAAGAGTATAATTTTACTAAGATTTTTAACTTAAGACTTAAATGAAGGATGAAAAAGAGATTGTTTACTGGTATTAGTATTATAGCATTAGCCCTGCCATTTATGACAGTACAGGCTCAATATCCGAAAGTACCCAAAGCTGTAAAAGACTCTGCAGACCAGAGAATGGCTGAGGTGCATCGCCTCTCTGACGAAGCATTTGCAAGAGCACTTCCTATTATCGAACAGGAGGCCAAAGAAGGCCGTCCCTATATTCCATGGGCAGGTCGCCCTACCGATCTTCCCCAGGCTAAGATCCCTGCATTTCCGGGAGCTGAAGGAGGAGGTGCCTATAGTTTTGGTGGCCGTGGTGGTAAAGTGATTACTGTAACTAATCTGAACGATAGTGGTCCCGGTTCTTTCCGCGAGGCCTGCGAAACCGGGGGTGCCCGTATCATTGTTTTCAATGTAGCCGGTATTATCCGTCTGGAAACTCCGCTGATTGTACGTGCTCCTTATATTACCATTGCCGGACAGACAGCACCGGGTGATGGGGTATGTATTGCCGGTGAATCCTTCGAAGTAGATACGCACGATGTAGTAGTACGCCACATGCGTTTCCGCCGGGGTGAGACCTGGGTAGGCCGTCGGGAAGATAGTTTCGGAGGAAATCCGGTGGGTAATATTATGATCGACCACTGTTCTACCAGCTGGGGATTGGATGAAAATATCTCTTTTTATCGTCATACGTTCAGTCCGGGAGAGGGTTATAAAGATCTGAAACTGGCTACAGTGAATGTAACGATCCAGAACACCATCTCTTCTCAGGCACTGGATACCTATAACCATGCCTTTGGTAGTACCCTGGGAGGTGAGAATTGTACGTTTATGCGTAACCTCTGGGCAAGCAATGCGGGACGTAACCCCTCTATCGGTTGGAACGGAGTTTTCAATTTTGTCAATAACGTAGTATACAATTGGGTACACCGTACGATGGATGGTGGAGATTATACCGCTCTTTATAATGTGATCAATAACTATTATAAACCGGGACCTGCTACTCCCAAAGAAGGGCCGATCAGTCATCGCTTTATTAAACCGGAAGCCGGACGTAGTTACCTGGATTATTATGTGTTTGGCCGTGTATATTGTGACGGTAATGTGCTGGAAGGCAATGAAAGAGTTACCTGTAATAACTGGGACGGTGGGGTACAGGTAAATAATCAACCGGATACCGAAGGATATACCGAGCTGATGAAGTGGAACGAACCCTTCCCGATGCCCTGGTTCCCTATTATGACGGCTGAAGAATCATACGATTTTGTTCTGGATAACGTAGGAGCTACTTTCCCCAAACGCGATATTGTAGACCAGCGGGTGATTGAAGAGGTAAGAACCGGTAAACCCTATTATGTAGAAGGTCTGGATCCGGATTCATTCTATCAGTTTGAGCACCGTCGTCTACCGGCAGACTCTTACAAGGTAGGTATTATTACCGATATCAGCCAGGTAGGTGGATATCCCGAATACAAAGGAACTTCGTATGTAGATACAGATGGAGATGGCATGCCGGACGCGTGGGAAATTGCTAATGGACTGAACCCGAACGATCCGTCGGATGCTAACCTGGATTGTACCGGTGACGGATATACCAATATTGAGAAGTATATCAATGGTATCAGTACCAAAGAGAAAATTGACTGGACCGATCCTAAAAATAATTACGATACCCTGGCTAAAAAAGGAAGTCTGATGTAAGATAGATATGGATAAAGTATATTATACAATACTATTAGTGGCTGGATTTGTGTTTTGTAGTTCTATTCCGGCAATCGCGGTTGATCTGGATAAGGAGAACCGCGATCCGGAATATGTACAAAACATTGTGAACCGTTCTCAGAAGATTGTGGATGAGCTGGAGATCAGTGATCCGCAGACCGCTGAAACCGTACGCAATATTCTTGCCAATCGCTATTTTGAACTTAATGATATTTACGAAGTAAGAGATAGGAAAGTAAAAGAGATTAAAGCATCCGGGCTCGAAGGTGAAGCCCGGGATGTCGCTCTTAAAGCTGCCGAGAACGAAAAAGATGCAGCCCTTTACCGGAGCCATTTCGCTTTTCCCGCACGTCTTTCCCTCTATATTGACGAAGGCAGAATTGAAAAGATCAAAGATGGAATGACTTTCGGCGTGGTAAAGGTAACTTACGAGGCCACAACCGATATGATCCCTTCTCTGACGGAAGAAGAAAAGGCCCAGATCTACGCCTGGTTGATCGAAGCCCGTGAGTTTGCAATGGATGCTGAGAACTCTCATAAAAAGCATGAAGCTTTTGGTAAATACAAAGGTCGTATTAATAACTATCTCTCTGCCAGAGGATACGATCTGGTCAAAGAGCGTGAAGGTTGGTACGCGCGAATTAAAGAGCGCGAAAATAAATAGTTGTTTTTCATAAGTTAGATTAGTTTATTGATGGGGGAATATGGCGATGCGGATCGGTGTATTCCTTTTTTATGTCCGCCGGGGGAATTTTTATACCTTTGCGGCTTTAATACAAAAAAGAATATGAATGAAATGATGAATTGCCCCAAGTGTGAGGGCGGGAATACCTATTTTGACGGTACGATCAATATATGTCCCGATTGCAGCCATGAGTGGCTGGAAGGAGAAGAGGGAGCCGGCGAAGAAGTTGCCAAAGATTCTAACGGGGCTCTCCTGGCAGATGGTGACAGTGTAACTGTGATCAAGGATCTGAAAGTAAAAAAGGTTCTTCTATGGTTATTAAACGAGGTACCAAGGTGAAGAGTATTCGGTTGACCGATAATCCGGAAGAGGTGGATTGTAAGATAGATGGTAGCAGTATTGTGCTTAAAAACGATCTATCTGAAGAAGTAATTGTTTTATCTTCTTTTTATTCTTTGTATTCCTGACTTTGTTCCTTCTGTTCATCGGAAGAGCATCTCCCGGTGAACGGAGTCGTAGAGACGCATACTTGCGTCTCATCCGCGTCCTATCTACGTCTGTTACTATGTCCCGGGACGCAGAAAAGGAGACGCAAATATGCGTCTCTACCTAAAAAATTATAATACCAACTCCTGGTACAATTTCTCAAAAGTCTCATCCGGATCGGCTGTAAGCCCGGTATGAGGCCGGGAGGTCTGGATCGAAGCACTCCGTACGGCAGTTAACCACCGGAAACGTTCGGGTATTTCGAACTGTACGATCTTGCCTCCCTCTTTCCGGCCGTAGCATATCTGTTCAAAGGCGGTCAGGGCGGAGAGGATCAGCTCTTTGTCTGCTTTCTCAATAAAAAGAGCCACACAGGGATGATCAAGGGTATATTGCATACGGATATAGCGGGTGCGTTTGCAGAAGAGAATAAGTCCTATATTGAGGAACTCTTCCCGTTCTACCCGGGGAACGATCCGGATCACTGCATATTCATAAAGATGTTTTTCTTGCATGTTGTGCCTCTTTGATAAATAGTTCGGAGTGGTCTCTGCGGGTTTTGAGGAACTTTTCATAGATCGTCCGGATGTCGGCGGGAGTCTCTTCTTCTCCTCCCCAGCCGAGCCAGTCGTCCGGTATCAGGGAAACGATCTCCTCTATCTTTGCATCGGATAAAAGTTGACGATACTCTGTATCTATCTTTTCCAGCTGGCCGGCGTATGGCAAAAGTACATGGTCTTTGATCTGCGGAAAGGGGCTCAACGCATACTTCTCCCAATTCTCCCAGGAGTGGTGAAAGTAGAGGGTGCTTCCGTGGTCGATCAGCCAGAGTTCTTTTTTCCACATCAACAGGTTGGTGTTTTTAATGGTACGGTCTACATTGGTCAGGAAGGCATCCAGCCATACAATGCGGGAAGCTAGCTCCGGGTCGGGTTGCCAGGCGACCGGATCAAAGGTGAGAGCTCCGGAAAGGAAGTGGAGACCCAGGTTCAAACCCCGGCTTGCCTGCAGCAGATCCTGTATCTCTTCGTCTCCCTCGCTTCGGCCGAAGGCTTCATCCAGATTGATAAAAACGAGTTCGGGAATTTTGAGCCCTAATAGCTTGGCCGTTATACCACCGATCAGTTCCGACACCAGTACTTTGGTACCGTGCCCGCCCCCCCGGAATTTTACTACATAGTTAAATCCGTCATCCGCTTCGGCAAGCGCCGGCAACGAACCGCCTTCTCTGAGAGGGGTGATATACCGGATCACATTGACTGTTCTGAGTTCGATCATGGGTGTTTTGGTTTACGGGGTTAAAGATACGAAATGTTTCTTTAGCCTGATTGCTGTTACGGCAGCCCTTTATGCTAAAGACCTTATTAGGTATACAGGTAAACAACTGAATAAAGAATCTGGTTTGTCCTGAAAAATAGCCATCGCAAAATGCCGCTTTATTTTGCAGCAAAAGATGAGTGCCTTTTGCGGCAAAAGAGAGAGGTCTTTTGCAGCAATGCACAACTGCCTTTTGCGGCAATAAACTTTTGAAATGTTTCGACCCTGCTCAGAAAGCCTACAGGGAAGGTGGCGCCTGTTCCCGGCAAAAAACACGGAAAAATAAGTGTCTCAATTTATTGATGTTTTTCAGGCCTTGTCCGAAGCCTCTTTTTTCCGCACCGGTATATAAATATCCGTTATATAATGGGCCTCTTCTGTGGTATGGGGATTCTCCCGGTAGATCTCAAAACTAAAGGAATCGCGTAGCAGATAACCACTGGCGGGTAGCTAGTCGGTGTAGATCTGTTCATAAAGGTCCATTAGCAGGGAGTAGGGACCTACCGAACGGAATACGGCGTACATTCCTCCGCTAATGGTCATACTACCGAACTTACCGGTGGGGCTTATGGGTTCCCGGGTAGTATAGCAGAGGTAATAACGGGATTTATCGGAGGTAGTGATCAGGGGATCGTCGAAGCTGAAACTCAGAAAATGCTCTTCCGGTCCCTGAAGTCCGTTCACCTGTGTAAAATGGTAGAGTAGATGCCACAGGTGTCCGAATCCTTTTTTGGTACGCTCCGAAAGATTGATAGAGAGGTATACTACAGGTGTGGGGCTTTTCTCTATAATATCCGGAGTTAACCGGTTGCGGGAAGATCCGGTAACGGAAGAGGGGAGCGGGAGTGTAACGGGCGTATTCCTGTAGGAAGTGGGAGATACACCAAAATGTTTTTTAAAAGCCTTTGAGAGTGCATAGATAGACTCATAATGGGTCTGCTCGGTGATCTCTGTTAAAGTGAGTTCCGTATTCCTGAGTTTATGGGCAATATGATCCAGCCGTATCCGTTGCAGATAAGAACCTATATTTTCTCCGACCCTCGATTTAAAGATACGGTGGAAGTGGTAGATGGATATGTGGGAGATATCCGATAACTTTTTTAGGTCTATCGCTTCAAACAGATGGGCGTTTATATAATCTACCACCTTATTAACGGCCTGGTGGTAATAGTTCTCAGTCTCCTGCTTCTGTTGCCACCGCTTCAAGGTAGGGAAGTGGTTGCGCATTTCCCGGATCGCTTCTTCACGGGAAAAGTGGGTCTGGCTGTCTGCGTTGAATTCGTCCAGGTACTCTACACAGTGAAGGATCATCTCCTCCATGGTGCAATCTTCGGTAAATTTTCCTTCCTGATAACAGTAACTGCAATATTCACTGGTGGGTGAATGGTCTGCGTGCGTTCCGTACTGTGTATTGTTTTCCAGCAGCATTCCGCAGCTCTGGCAATATATGTATTCCATAAAGTCTGTTTTGGGCAAAGATAGTAAACCGGCTGGTAAATCCGGATGTCCTGTTTTGCTACAATTTTGCAGGAGTAGTTCTTCTGAGTACATTTTACCTCTTTTGTCGTCTCTTTTTTAATAGAAAAATGCATAAAATTTTGATCCGATGAAAAGTATAAAGATGTTACTCCTGCTGGCCTCTGCCGTAGCCACCGGAGCGTATACCCAGCAAGGCGGCCTTACCGATATGAGTAAGAGTAAGTATGCTAAAATGGCTAATACCGACCTGGGAGCCGTTACCTGGACAGATGGCTTCTGGGGCGATCGTTTTGCGGTGTGCAGAGACACCATGGTACTTAATATGTGGAAAACCTGGAATACCCCGGAGGTATCGCACGGGTTCCGCAACTTTGAAATAGCGGCCGGAGTCTGTCCCGGAGAACACTGGGCCCCTCCCTTCCACGACGGAGATGTCTACAAATGGCTCGAAGGTGTGGCGTCGGTATACGCGGTAACCAAAGATCCGAAACTGGACGAACTGATGGATCATGTGATCAAACATATCTCGGAAGCACAGCGGGAAGATGGATATATCCATACGCCGGTGATCATTGAAGAGAAAAACCAGGGAATTGATACCCACAGCCATGCACATCAGCAGACGGTGATCGGTACCAAAGTGGGAGGTGAAGATGAAAAAGGAGCCTTTGCCAACCGGCTGAACTTCGAGACCTACAACCTGGGACACCTGATGATGGCCGGTATTGTACATCACCGGGCTACCGGTAAAACCACCTTGCTCGAAACAGCGATCAAAGCAACCGATTTCCTCTGCTATTTTTATGAAACAGCTACGGCAGAGCTGGCGCGTAACGCCATCTGCCCTTCCCACTATATGGGTGTAGTAGAGATGTACCGTACTACCGGTAATCCCCGTTACCTCGAACTCTCCAAAAACCTGATCGATATCCGGGGAATGGTAGAGAACGGTACGGACGATAACCAGGACCGGGTACCGTTCCGGAATTAGAAAAACGCCATGGGACACGCTGTACGGGCCAACTATTTGTATGCCGGTGTAGCCGATGTATATGCGGAGACGGGAGAAGAACTGTTAATGGAGAACCTGGAAAGCATCTGGAGAGATATCGTATTCCGTAAAATGTATATTACCGGCGCCTGTGGTGCCCTGTATGACGGAACTTCTCCCGACGGTACCAACTACGAACCGGATAGCATCCAGAAAATACACCAAAGCTACGGCCGTCCTTATCAATTGCCTAACAGTACCGCCCATAACGAGACCTGTGCCAATATCGGGAACCTCCTGTTCAACTGGCGTATGTTCCAGACTACCGGAGAGGCTAAATATGCGGAACCGATCGAAACCTGTATGTATAATAGTATCCTGAGCGGTATCAGCCTGGATGGAAAGAAATATTTCTATACCAATCCGTTGCGTCTGAGCGATGACCTGCCATATACCCTGCGCTGGCCGAAAGAGCGTATGGAATATATCAGCTGTTTCTGCTGTCCGCCCAATACCTTGCGTACCGTATGTCAGGCACAGAACTATGCTTATGCAGTCGGTGAGAAAGGAATTATCTGCAATATGTATGGAGGCAGCCAACTGAAAACAACCTGGAACGGAGAAAAAATAGAGTTGTCTCAGGTTTCGGATTATCCATGGGATGGTGCAGTGGCTATCACCGTTGATCGGGCTCCTAAAAAGAAAGCTTTTGCACTATCACTGCGTGTACCGGAATGGTGTGAACAGGCTACCCTGGCTGTAAACGGCGAGCCAGTTGCTGTGAATGTTCAGCCCAATACATTTGTGGATGTGGAAAGGGTTTGGAAAAAGGGCGATGTGGTATCGTTCGTAATGGATATGCCGGTACGCCTGATCGAATCTCATCCGCTTCTGGAAGAGACCCGTAACCAGATCGCTGTAAAGCGCGGACCGTTGGTTTACTGCCTGGAAAATATGGATATTGAGGGAGGGCATAAAATTGACAATGTGGTGATCCTTGCCTCTATTGAGCTTACTCCGAAAAAGATCGCTATCGAAGGTAGCCCGATTGTGGCCCTGGAAGGTACGGCGCTTCTTTCCGAAAAGGTAGATTGGGAAAATGTACTTTACCGCGATCTAACCCAAGCAGACCAACCGGTAAAGATCCGGTTGATCCCTTATTATGCCTGGGGAAACAGAGGCAAAAGTGAAATGACCGTATGGATGCCGCTGGCAAGATAATAGAACGAAACAACATGAAAAGAAGACTAAAATCTCTTTTATTACTATGCCTGGCCCTGCCGGTAGCTGCTGCGGATATCTGGGTATCTCCGGCAGGGAATGATGCCAACCCCGGAACTCGTCGGGAGCCTAAAGCCACATTGACCTCCGCGCTCAGGCAGGCCCGCGAATTAAGACGTTTGAACGACCCCTCTGTAGAAGGAGGGGTTTATATAAATCTGCTGGCAGGACGCCACTCGCTGTATGAACCGGTTTTTGTACGTCCGGAAGATAGTGGCACTCCCACATCACCGACCGTGATCCGCTCGGCGGAGGGAGAGAAGGCTTCCGTAAGTGGTGGAGTTGCGATCACCGGCTGGAAAAAGGCACACGGTAAACTCTGGGTAGCCGATGTACCCCGTTTCAACGGGCGGCCGCTGGATTTCCGCCAGGTGTGGGTTAACGATTCCAAAGCGATCCGTGCCCGGGATGTATCCGACTTTGAGCAGATGTACCGCATTATTAATAACGATCCGGATAATCAGATCCTGTGGGTGCCTACCCAGGCTGTAAAGAAGATACAGCGGGCTAAATATGCCGAAATGGTACTGCATGAAATGTGGTGTATTGCCAACCTCCGTATTAAATCCATTGAGATCCACGGAGATTCGGCAGCGGTACGTTTTCACGATCCGGAGAGCCGTATCCAGTTTGAGCACCCCTGGCCCCGTCCTATGGTTACAGATAACGGCCGTAATTCTGCCTTTTACCTGACAGGTACTATGGAGTTGCTGGATGAGCCCGGAGAGTGGTACCACGATATCGATAGCCGTAAACTCTATTACTACCCCCGTCCGGGAGAAG
Organism: Bacteroides sp.; assembly: GCA_021203405.1. Taxonomy (GTDB): domain Bacteria; phylum Bacteroidota; class Bacteroidia; order Bacteroidales; family Bacteroidaceae; genus Bacteroides. The sequence continues at coordinate 5,220 of JAJQBG010000399.1, read as the reverse complement.
ATATGCGCAGTGCGGAAGTGATTGTTCCGGCTGTGGAAACATTGGTGCAAGTACAGGGAACACTGGATCGTCCGGTAGAGTATGTGCGTTTTGAAGGGATTGCCTTTAATCATTCTACCTGGATGCGTCCTTCTGAAAAGGGACATGCACCTTTGCAGGCGGGTATGTATTTGCTGGATAGATATAAACTTCGTCCGCAGATCATTCGTAATTACGGGAACCATAAATTAGATAACCAGGGATGGCTGGGCCGTCCGGCTGCTGCCGTACAGGTACACTCGGCCAATCATATTGACTTTTTAGGTTGCCGGTTTGAGCATATAGGCTATTCCGGTCTGGATTATGTCTATGGAACATACGGTGGAAAAGTAGAAGGGTGTATTTTCCGGGATATCGTAGGGAACGGGCTGGTAGCGGGAAGTTTCTCTCCCCGGGCACTGGAAACCCATATTCCGTACGATCCGGCCGATCTGCGGGAGGTCTGTTCACACCTTACCGTATCCAATAATCTCTTTACCGATATTACTAACGAAGATTGGGGCTGTGTAGCTGTTTGTGCAGGCTATGTAAGGGATATTACCATTGAACACAACGATATCAGCGAAGTCTCCTATTCAGGGATCAGCCTGGGATGGGGATGGACCCGTACCGTTAATTGTATGCGGAACAACCGGGTACATGCCAACCTTATTTATAATTATGCCAAACACATGTACGATACGGCAGGAGTCTATACATTGGGTGCGCAACCGAATAGCTATATAACAGAGAACTGTGTACATACCATCTATACACCCTCTTACGTACACGATCCGGAACACTGGTTCTATCTCTATACCGACGAAGGCACTTCCGGGATGACTGTTAAAGATAATTGGACAGAGGCCGAAAAGTATTTGCAGAATGCCATTGGCCCCGGTAATGTATGGGAGAATAACGGTCCTGCGGTCAGTGAAGAGATCAGGAACAAGGCCGGGTTACAGGATGCCTTTAAATACCTGAAGTAAAAGTAAAAAAGATAAAACCATGGAACACAAAAGTGGAAGTTTAAAAAGTACCATCGCAGTATCGCTCACCAATTACCTGGATGCAGGCGCGATCGTAGCCGGAGCAAGTGGATTAACACTCTGGCAAAATTACCTCGGCCTTACCGAAGGAAACCTCGGCTGGCTCAACGCCATCAGTGCAAACTGCTTCGGCGCGGCTATCGGAGCCATTATCGGCGGTTTCCTGGCCGACAAGTACGGCCGCAAAACCATCTATACCTACAATATGCTTATCTATATGCTGGGGGTGGCTATTATTATGTTTACAGTCAATTTCCCGATGCTGCTGCTCGGATTCCTGATCACCGGTATTTCGGTGGGTGCGGGTGTTCCTGCATCGTGGACCTATATTTCTGAGAATTCGGAAGTGGGCAACCGCGGACGGAACATCGGGATCTCCCAGTTTGCCTGGGGTGTAGGCCCGGCCATCATCCTGATCCTGGGAATGCTGCTGGCTCCCGGCCAGTCAGGTAGTACGGCAGGAGTCCTGTTCGGTTATGTGCAACAGGTCGCAGCACTCTTTTTAGGAGCAGATGCCACTATGGAAGCCGTCAATGTATTCAGTAGCCGACTTATTTTCGGTTCCCTGTTTATTGTGGCCTTCATTGCCTGGAACCTTCAACGCAAACTCAACGAGTCGAAAGACTGGGAAGAGGCCAAACTCGCACAGGCGAATGAGAAAAGGCCGGGCGTCTTCGCTTCATTCGGGTCACTCTTTACCAATAAGATCAATGTCCGTACCATTATCTTCCTGGCAGGGATTTACCTCACCTGGAACTTTGTGGCCAGCGTAATGGGATTCTTCCAGCAACACATGTACGAAACTGCCGGCGGGCTTTCCAACGGACAGGCCAATATGCTCTCTGCCGTACAGTGGCTGATCATTGTGGCGGTAACCTATTTCGGTTTTGCCATGCTGGTCGATAAGGTAAATCAGCGGTGGCTTTACTTCTTCGGCACGGGAATAGGGATCGTGGCCTGGTTTATCCTTGTTTTTGTAGGTGTAAAGAACCTTACCGCTTTGTGGACCTTTACCATCCTCTGGGGAATCCAGGGAGGTATGTCGGTGCAGGCCTTCTATGCCCTGTGGTCGTCGGAACTTTTCCCTGCCAGATACCGTGCCGCGGCACAGGGAGTGATGTTCTTCATCGTCCGGAGCGCTTCGGCCTTGTGGGGCTTTGCCTTCGTCCATATTTACGGGGCGCACGGTGAAGGGTTCAACCTCGCTGCTTACCTGATGATCGGGCTGCTTTTTATTGCATTGGTCGTTGGGATGATCTGGACACCCAAAACCCGCGGTAAGACCTTGTAGCAGATCACCGAAGAGAGATACGGAAAAGATATATAAAAATCAACAGATAGATACAAAGATGGAGCAAACATCATCCCCCCCTGGGAAATAGTCCGACATGGATATGGTATCCCGGTGATTACGAAATATGGCTGGGTAATCAGATGAACAATCGTCGTACCGAGCGGGGAGCCTTTTTCCCTCCCTTCTGGAAAACCGATAGCCACTATGTAGTGGTAGAGTTTAGCAAAAAGATCTCCCTGGCTCAGCCGGAAGAGATCGAAATTGCCGTAGAGGGACGCTACAATGTAAAACTCAACGGCAAACTACAGTTCGGTATGCCGCAGAGAATGACCCTGCCCGCCGGAGAGCATAGTCTCAATATCAAGGTTTATAATACGACTACGCCTCCTGCTCTTTTTGTAAAGGGAAAGACCATCCATACCGACAATTCCTGGAATGTAACATTTGAGGATAAAGAGTGGATCGATGAAAGCGGAAAAGCCAGTGATACATCGGCCACTACCTATATGGCTGCCGGATCCTGGAATTTTAACGATATCCATACCCCTCCTTCCCAATTCAAACTGGAAGTAGAACCGATGGAAGCGGTGGCGGTAGAATCCCTGCCGGGAGGTGAACTGATCGATTTCGGCCGGGAGACTTTCGGGTTTATCCGTTTGCAAGGGCTTTCCGGCGAAGGGGTGATCACTATTTATTACGGTGAAAGTAAAGAGGAAGCACTGGATACCGAATATGGCGAAACACTCGATAAACTTGCGGTTAGCGGCAATCAGATTACCGACCTCTCTTTGAATAAGAGTTATCCGCTTGACGGAGATTTTACGCTGGAGAGCTCCAAAGCTTACCGGTATATCTATATAACCAAAGATGCGGGAGTAAAACAGGATAAGGTAAGTATGCTCTATGAGTATCTTCCCGAAGCGTACCGGGGCAGCTTCCGTTCCAGCGACGAAGAGTTGAACCGCATCTGGGAGATAGGAGCCTATACCATGCATCTCACTACCCGTGAGTTTTTTATTGACGGTATTAAACGCGACCGTTGGGTATGGAGCGGAGATGCTATCCAGAGTTACCTGATGAATTACTATCTCTTTTTTGACAGCGAGTCGGTCAAACGTACCATCTGGCTGCTTCGGGGTAAAGATCCGGTAACGAGCCACTCCAATACCATTATGGATTACACCTTCTACTGGTTCCTGAGTATCTACGATTACTACCTGTACAGCGGCGATATCGACTTTGTCAAACAGATCTATCCCCGTATGCAGACGATGATGGAGTATGTCCTGGGCCGTACCAATGTCAACGGCATGGTAGAGGGACTTACCGGCGACTGGGTATTTGTAGACTGGGCCGATGGTTATCTGGATAAGAAAGGGGAACTCTCTTTTGAACAGGTGCTTTTCTGTAAGAGCCTTGAAACCATGGCCCTCTGTGCACAGCTGGCAGAAGAGGATCAGGATCAGGTAACCTACCAAAAACTGGCTGCCGATCTGCGTGCCAAACTACTTCCTGCCTTCTGGAACGAAACCAAACAGGCGTTGGTACACAACCGTATCGGTGGAGAGCAAAGCGAATCGGTAACCCGGTATGCCAATATGTTTGCTGTATTCTTTAACTACCTGACATCGGAGCAGCAACAACAGATCAGAGAGAGCGTACTGCTGAATGACGATATCCTGAAGATCACCACTCCCTATATGCGTTTTTACGAACTGGAAGCGTTGTGTGTGATGGGTGAGCAGACAGCCGTTATGAAGGAGATAAAGGATTACTGGGGTGGGATGCTGCACGAAGGAGCTACCTCGTTCTGGGAAAAATACAATCCGGATGAGAGCGGTAGAGAGCACCTGGCTATGTACGGCCGTCCCTATGGCAAGAGTCTGTGCCATGCCTGGGGAGCCAGCCCTATCTATCTGCTGGGTAAATACTACCTGGGGGTTCGTCCGGTCAAAGAGGGATACAAAGAGTTCTCCGTAACTCCTGTATTGGGAGGCCTGGAATGGATGGAAGGAAAGGTTCCTACACCGGGTGGGGATATCAAGGTATATATGGATCAGCATACTATCAAGGTAAAGGCCACCGAAGGGACCGGGTATGTGAACTTTACCAGTGGTTCCAACCCTACGGTGAATCGTGGGGAGGTAGAGCATCTTTCCGGTACTAACTACCGGGTGTGGCTGGAAGGCGGTGAGGAACTGGTGATCGGATATGAGTCATAGGAAATAGAAAAACGAATAAAGAGGGAATATCAAAAGTATAACACCTCTCTTGTGTCAAGAGAGAAGGTAAAGACTGGATGCAATTACCCCGACAAGGGTAAAATGTGAACCAACGGTCGACGAAGTCAATAACCCCCAGTGAAGCGAAGCGACTGGGGGTGGTAGGGATTCTCTTCAACTCAACGCCGAAGGTGTTGAATATCAAATTCAACCCACTTTGGGGTTGCTAAAGAGTTCCTACTTATTACCCCCAGTCGTTCGCTTCGCTCTCTTCACTGGGGGTTATTCACATTCAAGCCCTTTGGGCTTTCGAGAAATGAATATAGAAAATAAGTGTAATAGAGAGTAACATAAAAGAGGAACTTGGGTAGCGCCGCAGGATGAGTAGATAAATAGTTGTTGTTCATCGGGAGATGTTCTCCCGATGTCATTTACTGAAAGGACATTTTGTCCGCTCCTGGTAGTTTGTATACTTACTATGTAAAGAGCGCTATTATCAGGGAGTATAACTCCCCGGAAGAAATAAACACCGGGAGAACATCTCCCGATGAACAAAAAGGCTGGGTATTATTACCCCAATAGGGGTAAAATATGAATAACCCCCAGTGAAGCGAAGCGACTGGGGGTGGTAGGGGTT
>JAJQBG010000363.1 GCA_021203405.1 Bacteroides sp. | reverse complement strand
ATATATACTATATACTCTGGTGCTACTATCAGGCTTTTCATTCAGCTCATGCAAGGATGATGATAGTATGGGGGCAGAAACAAACAGAGAATTTATGACAATGTTTATCTGTGATAATAACCGGGGAAAGGGGGAGGATTATCCCTATAACTCCAAGGCTGAGGGGCCCAATGGTAATGATATTCACCTCTATTGGTATGGTGTATACGACTGTGCCGGTTATCAGATACGGCAGGCACTTCAACCGAACGTATCGAACGGGGCGGATGCCTGGGGAATAGCGGCCGAGAATGGTCTTCTTTTATTAGACACCATTGTGGGACCGGATGAGCTCGACCTGGTGATCAAAGACCAACAGTATTCTACTAACTTCCGTTTTGCTATCCGTGTGCTCTCAACCAGAGACGACAATGTGACTGATTTCTCCCATGCTTCCAAATGGTATGGACATGGCAATGGCAGGCAATGGGCAGAATACCTCGACATTAAAACGGCCGACCGTTATGCCACTCCGTTCTGCGTATCTGTGGAGGCTTCCCTCACTACGGAAGAAGCCATGCGTATCCTATTGAAACGTAATTTTCAGGATGTGATCGAAGGTGTTTCGGAAGATGATCAGGCAATCTATCGCGAAAGATTTGAGATCGATGCTAACGATAACTTTGTTTACCAATGGCTGGAAGTGGAGGCCTCTCCTAACAACCCTGCCTCTACTGTAGGAGATAAATGGAAGCAGTACAGGTTGACTGAAGAGGATTTCAACAGGGGTTATGTAGATATAGATGGCCTTGAAAAGAACTCGGTGTATGTGATCAATGTACGTAATGAGAATGTGAAGGTCAAGTGGGATGCTTATTACAATACCTATTCTGCCCGTACGGCCGGCGAACCGGGTGAGCCTATCCTGGTTGTGCATGATATGACTGCTCCGGAGCGTGATTATTTCGATTCAGACGAGTCTTATCAGGTTGCTATGGAACAATATGAAGTTGCCCTGGGGTATAATGCGATGCGTATTGACTTTATGTTGACCGACTTTATCTCTGATGTGAACCTGGCCGAAGGACAGGAATATTACTTAGAAGGTGGAAAGACTTACTGTATGTTCAATAACCTGAGCACCTGTAAAGGATTTATTCTTCGTACCAATCCGGAGGATGTAACTGCCGGCAAACGCGCCAAAGTATATCTGGGAGGTATGCACATGGAGGGTAATGCTCCTGTTACGATGAACCTGATGTTTGGCCGTCAGCCTCAGGCGGGTGAAGGGGGTGAAATTTATATGAAGATGCTTGAATTCTACGATATAGATTTCGATTGTCCACTGGCTTACACCTATGGAGACCGACAAATTGACGGTACTGGTAACTACTTTATCAATATGTACTCGAATGGTATGGCAGTACACCTGGAAAGTTTCGTTATTAAGAATTGTACATTCAAACGCATGGTTCGTGGTTTTATTCGTAAACAAGGTCCAAATTATAAGATCTGGGATAGAGTATTGATTGAGGATAACCAATTCTTCGATTGTGGTTACTATAACAATGGCACTGGAGGTTATCCCTGGATAGCGGGTTCGGGTACTAACGCAAACTCTAATTTATACAAGGATTTCGTGGTTCGTAATAATACATTCTTCGATTGCCCGTTCCCCTCATTCTTTAATGAGACTTCACAGAGTGCATGGAGCGGCGGATCCTGGAATATTACGTTCGAAAACAATACGTTGGTCAACTGGAATACACGTGGTGTGGGAACTATCTTTAATATGCGATACCTTCCTGACGGTAGTACTTTCAATGTGAAAAAGAACCTGATCATTTTGACAAAGCAAGATGGCGATGTGCGTGATATGAATATGGGTGGTTCCGATATCCGTTATACAATGACTATGCCTGACGGTACAGCGGCACATGTAACATTAAATTTTGAGGACAATTACTCAACCGCATCATTCCTGACCAATGGACAGATATTCACTTCCAATGCATGGGCTGCTACCAGTCAAAGTTTTGGTACTTTGGTAAATAACGACTCTGCTACACTGAACGGAACGCTGGAGGTAATTGCAGATGATATTTCACCTACTGAGTTAATGGTAAGTCCTAATCCTCCGCATAAAGCCAGTAGTCTTTCAGACCAGTATATGCATCGTGCTGATGCACTCGATGGTACAGCTGGTGAGCATGGTGCTAATCTTTACTATAACACATCCAGTAAAGTTCTTAATTCCCGGATTTACCAACTGGGTATTGGTGACCATCGTTGGAGATAATAATAGGCTGAATTATATTCAAGGAATATATGAAGGTAAAAGATTATGGGTATAGTGTCGATGTGAAGTCGTGAGATTTTGTTAGACATTCTTTGCAAGAGAAGGGTGCTCCCGAAAGAGACGCCCTTCTATGCATTTCTACGAAGTATTTAAGTACACAAAACTTAAAAATAAACTATTATGAAGAAAGTATTATGGTTAGTAGCCTTGTTAGTAGGGCTATGTAGTATCTATTCCTGTAGTGAAGAAATGGATTTTTCAGACGAAGGAAGTATACAACAGCAGGATATTGAAAGAATATTTACACGAGAGAATGTTATTCCTGGGCAGTTGATCATTAAATTGGCAAAGGAACCGGCTGAGGTTAAAGTGGTACAGGGGCGTTCCGGAGAGCCACAGGTTGAAACCGGATTAAAAACGATTGATGATATCTGTGCTACTATCGGAACATCAAATATGAAGCGTATATTTCCGCCTGCCGGAAAATTTGAACCCCGTTCCCGGGAAGCCGGATTACACTTATGGTATGAAGTTGAATTCCCGGAAGGAACTCCTGTAACTCGTGCTGCTCTTGATTTTAATAGCAGTGAAGATATCGCTTTGGTGGAGCCTGTCTATCTTCTGGAGCAATCTATTGACGAAGCAACGGTTGAAACAGAAATTGATCCTATACTACAGAATATGGAAACACGAAGTTCTGCGGCAGGAGATCCACAGCGTAATTTACAATGGCATTACAAAAATAATGCCCCATTAATGGATTAGTAATTGGTCCTGATATAAGTTTATATGAAGCATGGGAAAAGAGTATGGGCCATCCCGATGTGATCGTTGCTATTGTAGACGCTGGCATACAGCATAATCATCCGGATTTAGCGGATAATATATGGATCAATAAAGGTGAAGTTTTGAATAATGGCAGAGATGATGATGGCAATGGCTATATCGATGATTATTATGGCTATAACTTCTATGATAATACCGGTAACATTGTTGCAAGCGACCATGGTACCCATGTGGCTGGTACTATAGGAGCTGTGAATAATAATAATATAGGGGTTTCCGGAATCGCCGGAGGCAATAAAGCCTTAAACCAAAAAGGAGTGCGCTTAATGGATTGTAAAGTAGCACATCATCAAACCGGTTACTTAACAACCAATACCGCCCTGGTAGCTAAAGTTATCAAATATGGAGCAGATAATGGCGCTGTTATCTCCCAGAACAGTTGGGGTAGTAATTCTACCCATATGCAGGAGGCTGTTAACTATTTTATCGCCAATGCAGGGATCAATAAACATGGAGTACAAACGGGTCCTATGAGAGGTGGAATTGTGATTGCGGCCGCCGGGAATGAGAATAGCCAATCCATGCGTTATCCTGCGGCACTTTCCAATGTGATTGCCGTAACTTCCATAGGTCCAGATTTTAAAAAAGCTTATTATTCAAATTATGGTTCCTGGACCGATATCGCTGCACCGGGAGGGAATATGAATCTAACTGGCGGTGGAGTATACAGCACCCTTGCCGGTGGAAAGTATGGATATATGCAAGGTACTTCTATGGCATGCCCTCATGTATCGGGTATTGCAGCATTGGTACTATCGAAAGCTATAGAGAATGGTACCAGCGTGTCAATGACCCCCGAAATATTAAAAGAAATATTATTATCCGCCTGCAGTTCCCATAACTTAAATTACTACAATCCTGGTTTTTATTTAGGTGAAGGGCTTATTGATGTAAATTTCGCCGTAAGCAGAAATACAAGTTTTCCAACCGTAACACCTATAATTATAGGACCAGACGGTTTAGTTGAAGGAGAATGGGAAACTTTTAGGCTTGATTGGGGAGATTTTTACCACAACGATTATACCTGGGAATGGGGTGGCTATGCTCTTACAGAGGTTCACCCCGAAACAACGGGGATCTCGGTTTCGGCCCGTAGTTTTAATGAAAGAGGCCAGGGTGAAGTTTTTGCTATCATAAGAGGTAAATATAATGGATATTATAAACGTATCAGTAAACATTTGAGGTAGCAAAGAAAGAAGGTGATTTCTGCCGTCTTAAGGTGTATGTGGATAATATTTGCAGTAACCATAACTTGAACTTCACACTGCATAATGCTGGTATTAATAATATATCGATACCCAAAAGTGAAACTATGGAGATAGGAAGAATCCTCACACCTGGACAATACAAGTTTATGATAGATTGTTTATCAACGCCTGGGCAAAACCTTGGATTCGATCATATTTATGTCGAAACCTATATGACTACCCATGGCGCGAGATTATCTGTAGAAATTGACAATCCTGGCATACGAGTAATTAGTTTTATTAATAATAGTCCCGATCACCCCAATATCTATCGATGGTTCTTTGAGGAGTAGAAGATCACAGCACGGTGCCAATCTTTACTACAACACATCCGGTAAAGTACTTAATTCCCGGATCTACGAACTGGGTATTGGTGACCCCAGGTGGCGTACAACCCGGCCTTAATAGGTAATATTATATAGGTCGTTCATGAAGTCGTGAGATTTTGTCCGGCCATCTTGGTCAAAGCAGGCATCGGCGAAAGCAGATGCCTGCTTTTTTATATCCGGTAAAGGAAGGACTTTGTTTTTTCGATACCCATAAAAAAGCTCCGGCAGTGTGCCGGAGCTTTTTTGCTATGAGAGTGGAGAGGAGATTTATTCGTGCGGAAGCGAACATTCCCCCTCTACCTCTTTTATTCCCACTTTAGTAAAGTTCACTTTGGGAGCCACATCTTTTACCGTTACTCCCGGTGAGTAGACCACCCGCGGACGCTTGAACAGTCCCGTGTGGAAATCTTCCGGTTTCTCTACCCCTTTACTACCCGCTGCCATGCGGAAATTACCGATATCGCCCAGCTGGACTACATTTCCTTTCCGCAATTCCCGTTTCATAATGTAGAGTAATCCCCGTAGTACACACGATACATCGGGTGGTGAAGCACTGGAGAGGTGCGAAAGGCTTTCGCACAACTCTTTAAAACTGACCCGGTCGCTGGTGCGGACCTGTGGGAATAACAACGTGTCGCCTGTAGCGGCCTCTTTACGCAGATCGGGCCTGCGTACCAAATGATATTTTAAAGGCATATTAAAAAAGTTTTCAGGTTATTGGTTAAATATAATAATTCCAAAATAGGATCAGATCGGATGAGACTGGTCGCACTCTTTCTCTTTCTCTACGAACCGGATCTTTTCAAAACCCACCCGGTGAGTAGCATCCTTAAGCATTACACCCGGTGTGAAGAGGATCCGGGGAGTACGGAACTGGCTGGGGTGGAAATCCTCTTCCTTCTCTACACCCGCACCTCCGCTCGACATCCGGAAGTTACCAAATACACCCAATTCCACGATATTTCCCCGCGTCAGGTACTGGCGCATCAGCAATACCAGTCCATCCAGGATACAGGTTACATCCGCATCGGTCGAGAGGGTATAGTCCGAGACCTGCTGGCACAGCTCTTCGTAACCTATCCGTTCGTTGGCCCGTACCTGTCCGTAATATAAGGTAGCTTCCTCGGGAGCTCCTTTCCGCATGTCTTTTTTACATACAATATGATATTTCAAACTCATAACTTTATTTGTTTTTACGATGAATAAAAAATGAATGACGAGGGCGGTAGCCAGGCACGCTGCCTGTAAAAACCCGGGTTAAAAAGACCATCCGAAACCAAAGAGCCGGCTTTCCCCGCTTCCTGTGATCTTTCTCTTACCGGCAGTCGCTTTAAGACTCCCGCCCCCTTTTGTTCCTTGCAAATATAATATATAGGTAAAATACCGTAACCCTTAACGGCCCTCAACGGCCCGTAAAGGTTCTAAAAGGGTCATAATCTCCGTTTACATCCGTTTACGACCGGATCTGTTTCAGGCAGATGAAGAAGCTCTTTCCTCCTTCTTACTTTTTACAAGCTCTTTTCGGGAAGAGATACAGGCTCCTTCCGGGTCTCTATACACTATCCTTTTTTTCAGGATACTGGCTCTTCTGTTTGTACGGACTACCTCTTCTTCCGGAAGATACAAGCTCTTTTTCCCCTCCTGCACACCCTCTTTGGAGATAAAGATACAGGCTCTTTTTCAGGGTAAGGTGCCTGTCGGAGTGATCCCGGAAGGTAAAGGAAGAAGGGATGCGGATACTCTTTTTTCCGGCTTTACGGGTGATCTCCATTTTTCTCTTTTTACCGGGTGTAAGGGAGTGAGAACAGGGTTTGTAACATAAGTGATCGATTATGTAACATCTTTCGGAGGGATGTAACATGAGAGTTAGAATATGTAATACCTCTCTTTTTGGGGGAAAAAGGCTCTCCCTATTTTTGTATCGTAGACTAATATCGTGAAATTAAAAATAGAGAAGTATGAGAAAAAATTATGTTTTGCCGATCCTTTGTCTGGTCGTTGCTCTTCTTTCCAGTGGTCAGGTAAATGCCGGTGGTCAATCCGGAACACAACAACCTACTGTATTAAAAGATGCGTTTAAAGATAAGTTCAGGATCGGGGTCGCCATTAACCGGGGACAATACCTGGGAGAAGACCCACGGGCAGAAAAAGTGATCAAGGAGCATTTTAACTCCCTGAGCCCGGAGAATTGTCTGAAAAGTGAGAACCTCCAGCCCCGGGAGGGAGAGTTCTTTTTTGAAGATGCCGATAAATTCGTTGCTTTTGCCAAAGAGAATGATATGCATATCCTGGGACATACCCTGATCTGGCATTCGCAGGCACCCCGCTGGTTCTTTACGGACGACAACGGCGAACAGGTTTCACCCGAAGTCCTGAAAGAGCGTATGAGGAACCATATCCACACCGTTGTAGGCCGTTATAAAGGAAAAATAGATGGCTGGGATGTAGTCAATGAAGCCATTGAAGATAACGGTGAGTGGCGCAACAGTAAGTTCTACCAGATCCTGGGTGAGGATTTTATCAAGCTGGCCTTCCAGTTTGCCCACGAAGCCGATCCGGATGCCGAACTTTATTACAATGATTACTCCATGGCACTGCCCGGCCGTCGCCAGGGAGTAGTTAATATGGTCAAACCGTTGCAGGAGGCTGGTATTAAAATTGATGGTATCGGTATGCAGGGACACGTGGGTATGGACGATCCCGACATTGCGGAGTTTGAAAAAAGCATGCTGGCTTACTCAGATCTGGGCCTGAAGATCATGGTCATCGAACTCGACCTGAGTGCGTTGCCAAGCCCCTGGAGAAATATGGGAGCCAATATCTCGGATCAGGCTGCTTATCAAAAGGAGATGAACCCCTATACCGATGGGCTGCCTCAGGAGGTAGAAACAGAGTGGGAGAACCGTTACCTGGACTTTTTCAGACTCTTTTTGAAACATTCGGATAAAGTGACCCGGGTAACCCTCTGGGGAGTGAGCGATGCCAATTCGTGGAAAAATAACTTCCCGATGCGTGGAAGAACAGATTATCCGCTGTTGTTCGACAGAGACTACCAGGCGAAACCTATCGTAAATAGGTTAATTCAGGAAGCAGCCAAGTATTAAAAAAGCAAGCGTATGAAAAACACTTTATGGTATATTTCGCTGCTGTTTTTCTTCATCACCCTATCCGGGTGTGGCGATACATATGAATATCCTTTCCAGGATCCGGCACTACCGGTGGAAGAGAGGATTGAGAACCTGTTGAGCCTGCTGGAACCGGAAGAGAAGGTGGGGCTGATGATGAATAGCTCTAAAGCGGTTCCCCGCCTGGGGATCCCGGCTTACGATTGGTGGAATGAGGCGTTGCACGGGGTAGCCCGTGCCGGACTCGCCACTGTATTCCCGCAGGCTATCGGGATGGCCGCTACCTGGAACGAACCGGGGCATCTGGAAACCTTTGAGATCATTTCCGACGAGGCCTGTGCCAAATATAACCAATCGTTGCGGGAAGAAGACCGGGGACGTTACCGGGGGCTTACCTTCTGGACGCCTAATATTAATATCTTCCGGGACCCGCGCTGGGGACGCGGACAGGAGACCTACGGGGAAGATCCGCACCTTACTACCCGGCTGGGAATTGCTGCCGTAAAAGGGTTGCAGGGTAACGATCCGACCTATTATAAAACACACGCCTGTGCCAAGCACTATGCAGTGCATAGCGGGCCGGAATGGAACCGTCACTCTTACAATGCGATCGCTTCCGGACGTGATCTCTGGGAGACCTATCTGCCTGCCTTCAAGGCACTGATCCACGAGGCAGATGTACGGGAGGTGATGTGTGCCTATAATGCGTATGACGGACAACCCTGTTGCGGTAGTGATCTATTGATGCTGGATATCCTGCGCAACCGGTGGGGATTTAAAGGAATGGTGGTATCGGATTGTTGGGCCATCAATGACTTTTATTACGATACCCATCACGGAACGCACGACAGCCCGGAATCTGCTGCGGCCGATGCGGTTATCCACTCCACCGATCTGGAGTGTGGTTCGGTCTATGAGAACCTGGTAAAGGCATTGCAGGATGGATTAATTACCCAGGAGCAGGTCGATACCTCTTTGCGCCATGTGCTCCGGGGCTGGTTTGAACTGGGAATGCTGGATCCTGATAACCTGGTTCCGTGGAGCGACCTGCCTTATTCCATCGTGGATTCTCCCAAACACCGGGAGCAGGCTTTGAAAGTGGCCCGGGAATCCATGACCCTACTTAAGAACAAAGATAATGTACTGCCCCTGAACAAGGAGTTAAAGAGAATCGCGGTGATAGGACCCAATGCGGCGGATAGTGTCATGCTGTGGGGAAATTACAACGGTACCCCTTCCGCTACGGTGACCATCCTGGATGGGATCCGCCATAAACTTCCGGATGCTGAAGTGATCTACGATAAAGGGTGCGACCTGGTAGACCCGTGGGTAAGGACCTCGCTGTATGACCATTTTAAAGCCGCGAATAGCGATGAAAAGGGGTTGAAGGTGGAGTTTTATAATAACAATGAGTTTGAAGGAGCACCTGCCGTTACCCTGGTAAATAATGTAGGGATCAGTTATAATAACTTAGGAGGGACCGTACTGGCTCCCGGAGTAAATATGGAGAATACCTCTACCCGGATAGCCGGTACGCTGGAGACCCCCTATACGGGAGAAGTAGTCTTCTCGGCTAAGGCTTCCGATGGGTACAGGCTTTTTGTGGATGGCAAAGAGGTACTGGCCCGGCAGGGACGCGAGGCGGCTATTCCTACGGAATATATTATCCGGGCGGAACAGGGTAAGAAGTATGATATCCGGTTCGAACACAGACAGACCGGTAACCTGGCCAATATGGAGCTTTCTGTTTTCAGGAAAGAGCTGATCGAGTTCTCTGCATTGACAGCCGGCTTCAAAGAGGTGGATGCCATTATCTATGTGGGCGGATTATCTCCTGCCCTGGAAGGCGAAGAGATGCCTGTCAATGCCGAAGGTTTCAAGGGAGGGGATAAAGTCTCTATTGACCTGCCGAAGGCACAACGGGATCTTCTGGCTGCACTCCGGGGAACCGGCAAGCCGGTGGTCTTTGTCCTTTGTACAGGTAGTTCGCTGGCCCTGGAACAGGATGAAAAAATTACGATGCGCTGCTCTGTGCCTGGTATGGCGGGCAAGCTGCGGGAACGGCTGTAGCCGATGTGCTGTTCGGGGATTACAATCCTGCCGGGCGCCTTCCGGTCACTTTCTACAAAACGCTGGCGCAGCTGGATAACGCTCTGGCCCAAACAGACGATCTGTCCCGACAGGGATTTGAAAACTACGATATGATGGGTCGTACCTACCGTTACATGACCGGAACTCCTTTGTATCCGTTCGGGCACGGTTTGAGTTATTCCACCTTTAGTTACGGAGAGGCCCAGCTCCCTACGGATATCATAGAGGCTGCTGAAGGTACCACGCTGGTGGTCCCGGTAACCAATGTATCCACAAGGGGAGGAGAGGAGGTGATCCAGTTGTATGTAAAACGCAACGGAGATCCGCAGGCTCCTGTAAAATCGCTCCGTGCTTTCCGGCGGGTATTTATTGAACCGGGGCAAACCCTGGCGGTAGAGTTGCCGGTTGGTCCGGAGGCTTTCGAGTTCTATGATCCCCTGACGGACGGGCTGGTCGCCAAACCGGGTGAATATACTATCCTCTATGGAGGGACTTCGGCAGACGCCGGACAAAAGAGTCTCTCCGTAACAGTGAGGGCGGATAGAAATTAGTCCGCGCCCATAGATATGGATACGGAAGTGAGCAGTTCTGCAACTACCTGTATATCGCTTTTAGGGGCTTTGAAAGGGGAAATGTAACATGACTGCTTAAATATGTAACATATCTGTAGGGTGAGGTAATGTGTGTGCAGGGATGTGTAACATGGGTGTCTTCTTCCTTCATAAGTTTCAGATATTTTTGTCCTGATGAATTTGGGGAAGGAGGCTCCCGATAAAAACACATATTAATTAGAAAAACACTTTTTGTTAACTTAAAAACATGTATGTATGGAAACAGATTTCGACGATAGCTGATCTTGCTTTACTGATCGTATAAATTGTATTGTGATAATTGAATTGTTAATTGAATTAAACTAATAGGAATGAAAAATGTAAAAAAGCGAATTTCGAAGATTCCTGGCTTTTGCCTGTTTCTTTTGCTGATATGCCTTACTTCGCATGCCCAGCAGGGGAATATAATCAAAGGAACTGTTGTGGACGACAATGGCGATCCGGTCATCGGCGCCAGCGTGATGGTGAAAGGAAATAGTACTACAGGGACCATTACCGATTTTGACGGGGTTTTCTCCCTCAATGTTCCGGAAGACAGCAAGACCTTAGTAGTCTCTTTTATCGGTATGACCACCCAGGAGGTAACTATAGGTGGAAGGAAAAGCTTCCGGATCGTTCTTCAGGACGACAATGTCCAGCTCAATGAAGTGATCGTGGTGGGGTACGGACAGCAGAAAAAGGCCAGTGTAGTAGGGGCCATTACCCAAACTTCCGGTAAAGTACTGGAGCGTGCCGGTGGTGTCTCCAATATCGGTTCGGCCCTTACCGGTAACCTGCCGGGTGTGGTGACCACCCAGTCTACGGGAGTACCGGGCGAAGAAGATCCCCAGATCACCATCCGTGGAGCCAGCTCCTGGAACAACAGCGATCCTTTAATATTTGGTAGATGGGATTGAACGTCCGATGAGCTCGGTCGATATCAGTTCCGTAGAGTCTATCTCCGTACTGAAGGATGCCTCCGCTACGGCGGTATACGGGGTAAAGGGAGCCAACGGGGTGATCCTTATTACCACCAAACGTGGTTCTGAAGGAGGTGCTAAAATAGATGTAGGCTTTAACGCTACTTTAAAATCACCCTCCAAACTTCCCAATAAACTCGACTCGTACGATGCTCTGATAGCACGTAACAAGGCTGTTGAGCACGAGCTGGGACTCTCCCCGGATTCGTGGGACTATATCCGCTCTCAGGATTTTATCAACAATTACCGCAACCAGACCACCCAGGAGCAGCGGGAACGTTACCCCAATGTAGACTGGCAGGATGCACTCTTTAAATCTGCCATGTCCTACAATGCCAACCTGAATGTGTCGGGAGGAACCCGGTTCGTAAAATATTTCGCGGCTGCCGATTTTCTGCACGAGGGCGACCTTTTCCGGATTTATGACAACGGCCGTAACTATAATTCCGGTTATGGGTACAACCGCCTGAATGTACGTAGTAACCTTGATTTCCAGATCACTAAAACTACTACCTTCAAGATAAACCTGGCCGGATCAAGCGGTATCAAAAAGACTCCCTGGGGACAAACCAATACTTCAGACTGGGCAGTTGCCCAGCAGTGGGCAGGAGCTTATAACATTGCTCCCGATGTATTCCTTCCTCAATATTCGGATGGAAGCTGGGGATACTATCCCAGTGCAACCAATGTAACCAACTCGGCCCAGAACCTCTCCATAGGAGGAACCATGCAGACTACCAATACCCGTATTAATACCGATTTTACCCTGGAGCAGGATCTCAGCTTTATTACCAAGGGGTTAAGTGCCAGGGCTACTATCGCCTGGGACAATAACTTTATAGAGAACAACCGGGGTATCAATGACCTGAATAACGGAGCACAGTCGAAATGGATCGATCCGCAAACCGGGGAGGTGTACTACGCGAACCTGTATGATTCCAACAATAACTTCGACTGGCAGCAGGGAGTCTACTGGTCTACCTCCGCAGGTTCAGTTGATAACAGTGCTACTTTCCGTAGTCTCTTTTACCAGGCTCAGCTCAACTGGGCGCGCACCTTCGGCCGGCACAACATAACCGCTATGGGAGTGTTCAACCGCCAGGAAGAGGCACAGGGTAGTGTACTGCCTATTTACCGCGAAGACTGGGCGTTCCGTACCACCTACAACTATGCGGATAAATATTTCGTAGAGTATAACGGTGCTTACAACGGTTCGGATAAGTTCAGTAAGGATAATCGTTTTGCCTTCTTTAACTCCGGTGCCATTGGCTGGATGATCAGCGAAGAGAAGTTTATGCAGAGCATCAAATTCCTGGATATGCTGAAAGTGAGAGCCTCTTACGGGGAGATCGGGGACGATAACCTGGGTGGTAACCGGTTTGACTCGGCCCGGCGCTGGCTCTATCTCACCCAGTGGGCTTACGGAGGTTAGGCCGCTATGGGGCTTAACCAGCAGAATAGCCCCTATACCTGGTATCGGGAAATTGCCCTGGGAAATACCGATGTAAAGTGGGAAACGGTGAAGAAGTTTAACTTCGGGATCGATTACTCCTTCCTGGATGGTTTGTTTGCCGGTACTGTAGAGATCTTCCGCGATAAACGCAGGGATGTATTGGTGTTCGGAGATCAACGGGCAGTTCCTGCTTACTTCGGTACTACCACTCCTACTATCAATAAAGGAAAAGTAAATACCCAGGGGTATGAACTGGAACTCCGTATTAATAAGAGCTTTGCCAACCAGTTGCGCCTGTGGGGTAATTTCAGTATGACCCATGCAAAGAACAAGGTATTGGAAAAAGATGACCTTGAGATGAGACCTACCTATCAGTGGGCTGCTGGTTATACCATCGGTCAGTACACCTCTCACATTGATGCCGGCCATGTGTTAACTTATGACCAACTCTACGGAAGTCCCAAACACGATGCCAACGATGCCAACTGTTTGCCGGGTGATTATTACATTGTTGACTTTAACGGAGATGGTGTAGTGGATAGCAGGGATGCCGCTCCCTACGGTTACTCCAATATTCCCCAGAATACATTCAACGCTACTCTTGGTTTCGACTGGAAAGGATTCAGTGCTTTTGTGTAGTTCTACGGCGTGACCAATGTTACACGCGATGTGCCCCTGACCAGTTTCTGGAACAGGCTCAATACCGTGTACGACGCGGGTACCTGGTGGTCGAAAGATGAACCCGATCCGGAGGTGGTGGTACCACGCTATCTCACTACTACCAGTAGCTATTATAACGGAACCCAGTTTTTGTATGACGGTTCCTATATCCGTCTGAAAAATGCAGAAGTAGCCTATACTTTCACTGACGGATGGATCAAAAAGCTGGGTATGAATTCCTTCAGAATATACCTCAACGGTAACAACATATGGCTCTGCACCCGGATGCCTGACGACCGCGATTCCAACCTGACCGGCGGGACCGGTGGAACAGGAGTTTATCCTACTGTGAGACGTTTTAATCTGGGTGTTAAATTTACATTGTAATATTGAAAGTTATGAAAAAAAAGATATAAAACTCTGATCCGGAGTGGTTTTTTATCCCTCCTTCTGGGAATGGGACTGGCCTCCTGCCAGGATTATCTGGATAAGGAGCCTGCCTCCAATGTATCCCCCCGAGGATGCTTTTGTGAACTTTATGAATTTCCAGGGATTTATCGAAGAGATCTACAACTGTATTCCCGATAAAGAGAAGTGTGACTGGTGTCCCTCCTGGAACTGGGGAGAGGATGAAGTCTTTAATACCGAAGTGAACAACCAGATGACCAACATGGTCGACCTAGGGAACTTCCGTGCCTGGCAATCCACCGGAAGCTGGTTGTTTAAAAACTCCAGTAATCCTGCAGCTACCGGTGATGGCTCTCCCAAATTACATTCGTTATGGCCTCACTCCTGGTATTGCATCCGGAAGGCCAACATGGGGCTTGCCAACCTGGATAAGCTCACTGCGGCTACCGACGAAGAACGCGACTTGCTCGCCGGACAACTCTATTTTTTCGGGCCTGGTGGCATTTTGAACTGATGACATTTTTCGGAGGACTTCCCTATATTGACGAAGCTATGGGGGCTACGGACGAGCTGAGAAGAGCCCGCCTCTCTTACCAGGAGTGTGCCGACAGGGTAGCCGAGGATTTCAGAAAAGCTGCCGATCTCTTACCCATTAACTGGGACGATACCACGGTGGGTAAAAATACACAGGGTAGGAACCAGCTCCGTATCAATAAAATTATGGCATTGGGCTATCTGGGTAAAAACTATCTCTGGGCCGGAAGTCCGCTAATGAAGAATGGTCCCCAGACCGGTGGACGCCAGACATACAATTACGACGAAGAGTATTGCAAAAAAGCGGCCCAGGCTTTTGGCGAACTCCTGGCTTTGGTAGAGAACGGACAAACTCAATATGATCTGACCGATTTTAATTACAGTGATATATATAACCATGAAAAGGCTCCTGGTGTTAACTACTCTTTCTCTGATATGTTTTATACCCGCCGCCAGAACTGGTTGCAGCCGGGTAGTGTAGAGGCCATTTTCAGAGGTCCTTCTCCGGATGCCAATGCAAGTAACTGGAATACTTCTAAAGTATTTGGTCCCAAAGTGGCTAACCTGGTATCGCACGATAATGTGATCCACCAGCCTACGGCCAACTATGTGAACCTCTACGGAATGGCTAACGGACTTCCGATCCTTGACAGTTCCAAACCGGATCCGGAATCGGGTTACGATCCAGAGTACCCATGGAGAGACAGAGATCCCCGTTTTTACCACGACATTGTATTCGATGGTTTTAAATATGTGAACGGAAGTATGGATGCTAACCTGGAATACCTGCGCTATTGTAGCCTCTATAGTGGAGGGGTAATGCGTGCTCCTTCCAATGCCAGCCGTACCGGTTATTTTATCCAGAAGCTGGTACCCCATACCTGTAATGAGATAGACCAGGATTATGCCTGGGGGGGTAACCTGCATACTTATATTCCCTATATGCGGTTGGGAGATGTCTACCTGATGTATGCCGAAGCATGTGCAGCCTTTGGAGGAGCCAGTGGTAAAGCATCCAATTTCTCCAAAACGGCTGAAGATGCTATCAATCGCATTCGTGAACGGGCAGGAGTCAATAAGGTACATCCTAAATTTGTGGCTGATAAAAACTTATTTATGGATGAGATACGCCGGGAACGTGCAGTGGAACTCTCCTTCGAGGGTTTCCGTTTCAACGACCTGCAACGTTGGTTGCTTCTCATCGAGGCTCCTTATACCATCAAAACCTCCCAGGAATTTGACCGGGTGGAAAGTGATGATTTCTTCACCGAAGGAAATGATCCTAAAGATGCCAAAGTGGCTAATTTCAGGGAGGAGATCATTCTGGAACGGGTATTCGATGTCAAACATTATTGGTTCCCCTTCCCGGATAGTGAGATCTATCTTTATGCAGAGTTCCCGCAGAATCCGGGTTGGTGATCCGGGGAAAGTAAATGAATGTGAAATTAAAAAAACAGACAATGAATATATAC
>JAJQBG010000227.1 GCA_021203405.1 Bacteroides sp. | reverse complement strand
CTATTTAATCAGAATTTACAGGTACTTATTTTATAACAGGTTAAAAACAGACATATTATGAAAAAACTTATTTTCACTTTCTCCCTGCTGTTAACAGGAATGCTATCCTATGCACAGGATGCACGGGAAGCCTACTATTACTATGAAGTACTCGAACCCCGCCACGAGCCCAAGCCCGAAGTGGAGGGATTTGCTACCGAAAGAATTACCGAATACTTAAACCGCGGGCTCTATGCCACCCGCACCCAGGATGGGAGCGGTATCTACCTGAGCTGGCGGTTACTACAAAGTGACGATCCTCAGACCGGTTTCCATATATACCGGGAAGTGAACGGAAAATCCCGCCGGTTAACCAACTCCCCGATCACTGCTACCTGCGACTTTACCGACCGGCAACCCGCAGAAGGTACCTCATCCTATTGGGTAGTCCCCATCGTCAAAGGAAAAGCACAACCTGTCTCCGATAAGATAGAGGTGGTTTTTGCAGATACCGATAAAGGCTATACAGCTATTAAACTGAAAAACGACGAAAGAGCCGGCAAAGTAGCCCTGGCCGATCTGAACGGAGACGGAACCTACGATTACATTATACGGACTCCCTCTATGAATGTCGATCCGGGAAGCCGGGAAGGCGATAAGAGCGGTACCACTTACAAAATATCCGCCTATCTGAGTGACGGTACCTGGTTATGGACCTACGATATGGGACCCGGTATAGAACCCGGTGTATGGTATTCTCCCTTTATTGCCTATGACTTTGACGGAGACGGCAAAGCAGAAGTTGCCCTGAAAGCATCCGGAGACGACTATATAAAAGATGAGAACTACCACGTATGCGGCGGAAGCGAATACCTGCTGGTACTGAACGGTATGACAGGAGAAGTAATAGACCGGGTAGACTGGCCCGAACGGAACGACCGATACGGGAATCTGGTACGCCAGAACCGGAACCAGATAGGCATGGCTTATCTGGATGGAAAAACACCCTGCATCCTGGCTGCCCGGGGTACTTATAAACTGATGGTAGTAGACGCCTGGCAACTGAATAACGGCAAGCTGGAAAAACTATGGCGTTGGGACGGGGATGAAGAGAACCCGGTGATCCGCAGCATGGGGGCTCACAGCATGGTAACCGGCGATGTTACCGGGGATGGCAAAGACGAGATCCTGTTAGGGTCGGCTATGCTGAAAAGCAACGGTACCGCCCTCTGGTCTTCCGGACTGGGACACAGTGACAAAGCCTACCTCTGCAAACTAAAACCCGACTCGGAAGGTTTACAGGTATTTATGGTGAGTGAACCCACCAAAACAGATGGACGAGGCGTATCGGTAGTCGATGCTAAAACCGGTCAACTGATCTGGGGGATCGGCCAGACTACTTATCATGTAGGAGACGGTATGGTGGCCGACTTTGATCCCACCCATCCGGGACTGGAATGTTTTGCCAGCGAAGATCCCAAAGGAGGAAGCCGGGACAAATACCTGCTGACAGCCGACGGGAAAAACTCAATACGACCAACGAAGAGGTACCCGGTTGCCGCAACTGGGTGTGGTGGGATGCCGACCTGCTCCGGGAAACCTTTAAAGGAGACGATAACCGCTGGGGAGCCGGCTCTTCCTCCGGAGGTCGTTCTCAAAGTATCTGGAAATGGCAGGGAGAGACCTTGACCAACGGTATAGAAGGAGACATTATTATGATAGCCGATATGGAAGGCGACTGGCGGGAAGAGGTGATCACTGTACTACCGGGCGAACTTCGTATCTATCGTACTAATATTCCGGCGAAAGACAGGCGGATAACTCTTATGCAGGATGCCCTCTATCGGAGTTATATATTACACCGCAGTATGGGATACCCCCAATCGCCGGTTCCCTCTTACTATTTGGGAGAACAGTAATTCCTACAAACAGAGTTTGTTTATTTGTACACTGGGAGATGTTCTCCCGGTGTTTTTTATTTCCTCCCTATTAATCTCACCCGAAAGAGACAAGAATAAAAACTATTTATTATTTTTGCCTTTCGACTTTTAAAACCCTTATTCACACACAAGTAATCCGAATAGATACACCGACATGGGCTACTACCACCTGACCATTGAATTAATAATTGATATCCTTGCTGTATGCTTAGGCATCTCTCTGATCATAAAACCATCCGATAACCTCCCTAAATTTTACTGGGGAGTCATTGCTGCCTCCATAGGCCTTATGTTTACCTGGGAAAATGTGGGTTGGCTACTGGTAAGGAACGCGGATCCTCTCTACGAATATACCGATATACTTAATATAGAGAAAATGCTAAAGTGGTTCGCTCTGGCCAGTATAATATCTTTATACCCATTGGCATCTTTACGGCCCGGCTTGCTGAATCGCTTTCGCCTGTTATTATACCTGCTTCCCACCCTTATTATAACCACCATAGGAATATGTTATATGGCTTTTAATGGAAACATAACAGAGATCAGCTCAATAGATCAGGTTTATATAAACATCGATCAATTTGATATCCAGCTTAGGCTCACTATTTTTGCTTTTACGGTTATTATTCCGCTTCTATATTTTATCTGTCCGGTAATCAAACAAAAAACATATCGTAGAATTACTTCCATGATGTATATATTTATAGGCTTTCTTTTTCTCCTATTGGCTATATATATGCTTCACCCTTTATATTAATAATTTCTTTTTCAATCTTTTCGGGATTGTATCATTGGTTTTTTCCATCTCCTTCTCTATGCTATATTTGCGTAGCGAAAACCCATTATCCAACTACAGGAATATAAACAAAGAGAAAGATCCGGTTAAAACAACAAACAATCCTCCCTCATCCCTTTATTATGAAATTGATAATTACCTGCAACAATCTCAGGATTACATAAACCCCACCTATAACATCACTCTTTTGGCAAACCATTTTGAAAAAAAGAGACTATTATTTCCACAGCCATAAAAAGCGGAGGCCATACAGGGTTCCGTGAATATATCACTTACCTGCGATTAGAACATTTCAAACACCAGGCCTCCCTTCATACCGACAAAACAGTCAAAGAATTGATGTATGGTTGCGGTTTTACTTCACGCGCAACCTTTTACCGTAATTTTCCGACCAGTACGGCACAACACCCACTCAATTTATTGAGAACCAGAAAAAAGAATCACTTTCCAGCCAGTAAATTTCACACACAGAGGATTCCTGTTTCTTAAAAACATGTCTCATTTCCCGATATGAGACACATTTCATTTTTCCATATGCCCTCATTGTCATAATTTTGGATGATTGAGTTTAAATTATTTTCTTCAGATTATAAAATATAAATCATTAAATGAAATTTTCAGAAGATTTATGTAGATAGAAGATTTATTTAAGCAGAGTTGCTATGTAGGTAGATTGAGAAGGCAAGTTCTTCTAAAGTGCAAACTTTATCCTACTATAGAACACTTATTCTA
>JAJQBG010000002.1 GCA_021203405.1 Bacteroides sp. | reverse complement strand
GGGGCATGGTCCTTCTCAAATCCGATGACCTGATCAACTGGCAATCTTCCGTAGTGAACATCCAGCAGAAATACCCGGGACAGGAAAATCTGAAACGCGTCTGGGCACCCCAGACTATTTACGACCGGGAAGCCGGAAAATATATGGTCTATTTCTCCATGCAATACGCAGGAGGAGCAGATATTATCTATTATGCCTACGCCAACGAAGATTTTACCGACCTGGAAGGAGAACCCCGCCAACTCTTCTTTCCCTCCAACGGAAAATCCTGTATTGGCGCAGACATTGTCCTGAAAGACGGCACTTATTACATGTTCTATAAAACCGAAGGCCACGGTAACGGTCTTAAATTAGCCACTTCTACTTCGCTCACCTCCGGAGAGTGGAAAGAGCACGAAGGATATAAACAACAGACGACCGAAGCAGTAGAAGGCTCCTCCGTCTTTAAACGGATCGGTACCGATACCTATATCCTGATGTACGATGTCTACATGAAAGGTACTTACCAGTTTACCGAGAGTACCGACCTGGAGAATTTTAGGATCATAGACCACGAAATATCTATGAATTTCCACCCCCGGCACGGATCTGTTATTCCCATTACTCAGGCAGAACTGAACCGGCTTACTACCCGGTGGGGTACCCCTCCCGGCTTTGCCAAAGAGGGCCATAACCCCGTTATCAATGGATTCTATGCCGATCCCGAGATCCTGTATGCTGAAAAGACAGGAAAATATTACCTCTATCCCACCAGCGACGGATACGACGGATGGTCCGGATACTACTTCAAAACCTTCTCCTCCGATAATCTGACAGACTGGAAAGACGAAGGAGTGATCCTTAACCTTAAAAAAGATGTCTCCTGGGCCGACCGCCATGCATGGGCACCCTGTATTATCGAGAAGAAAACAGAGACAGGTTATAAGTATTACTACTACTTTACAGCAGCCCAGAAAATCGGAGTAGCCATAGCAGACGATCCTACCGGCCCTTTTACCGATGCAGGAAAACCCGTGATCGACTTCAGGCCCGAAGGCATTGACTGGGGACAAGAGATCGATCCCGATGTTTACCAGGATCCAAAGACCGGAAATATTACCTCTACTGGGGAAACGGCTACTTAGCCGGAGCCGAACTCAACGACGATATGACCTCTGTCAAAAAAGAGACCCTCCGGGTAATGACCCCTTCGGACGGAACCTTCCGGGAGGCTGTCGAAGTTTTCGACAGGAACGCACCTACTACTTCCTTTGGTCTGAGGACGATACCCGGAGCCCGAACTACCGCGTACGTTACGGAACATCCGACTCACCATTGGGCCCCATCCGGATCCCGGAAAACAACCTGATCCTTTCCAAAGATCCGGAGCAGGGAATTTACGGAACAGGCCATAACTCCGTACTACAAAAACCCGGAACCGATGAATGGTGTATCATTTATCACCGCTTTACCCGTCCGGACGGGATCCACCTGGGAGATGCCGCCGGCTACAACCGGGAAACCTGTATAGACAGAATGTATTTCAACGAAGACGGAACCATCCGTAAGGTCATTCCCACTCCTTAATTAATAAACGATTTTTCCATCAGCCTGGCACAACTATGCCACTGTGTTGGCAGATTAATGCCAGTTCGTTGGCACAACAATGCCAACACAGTGGCACAAACAACTTCGGCAAATAAAGCCTGCTACGCCGGCTATAAAAAGGTAGATTGTTCAAACATCTACCTTTTTGAATCAATTATCCACCATTTATGACTTATTTACGACCCTTTCTCTGAACAGAGAGAATTATCTTTGCATCATTGATCCAAAATGATTTTAATAATACCATGAAAAAACGACTTCTGAAAGCAGTCCTTCTCACAGGCATACTCTTTATAGGAATCGCCTGCCGGCAGCAGCTCCCTTTTACCCCCTACCCTTCTCCCAATCCGTGGGCAGATAATTACCATCCCATCAGCGGTATGAAACACTACAAAGAGTGGGGTACCTACAATGTACACGACCCTGCCTGCCTGAAAGTGGGAGACTACTTTTACACCTACTCCACCGATGCCATTTTCCGGGAAAACCGGAAGGAAGCACAGGAGGCAGGTGTACCGCTGGGCTATATCCAGGTACGCCGCTCCCGGGACCTAGTCAATTGGGATTTCTGCGGATGGGCTTTCCCCGAAATACCCGGAGAAGCCGCTACCTGGGTCAAAGAACAAAACGCAGGCAAAGGCACTACTAATATATGGGCCCCCTACGTAATCCCTTATAAAGATAGGTACCGCCTTTACTATTGCGTATCCGCTTTCGGACGCAAAACCTCTTACATCGGCCTGGCAGAGGCACCCTCTCCCGAAGGTCCCTGGGAACTGAAAG
Organism: Bacteroides sp.; assembly: GCA_021203405.1. Lineage (GTDB taxonomy): Bacteria > Bacteroidota > Bacteroidia > Bacteroidales > Bacteroidaceae > Bacteroides. Next base: position 1,090 of record JAJQBG010000002.1, on the reverse strand, counting down.
GATGCGCCGTAAAGAGCGATACCACCTCTGTTATGAACGCCATTGACCCCTCTGTGATCGTCGATCCCGAAACCGGGAAATGGTGGATGCATTACGGCTCCTATTTCGGTGGCCTCTTCTGTGTAGAACTCAATCCCGAAACCGGTCTTCCCGTAACAGAAGGCGATCAGGGACATCTGGTAGCCCGCCATGCCAACTACCGGCAGGATAATCTCGAAGCTCCCGAGATCATCCACAACCCCGAACTCGGTAACTATTTCCTCTTTGTATCCTACGATCCCCTGATGACCACCTACAACGTACGGGCCGCCCGCTCCGACAAACCCGAAGGCCCCTTTACCGACTTCTTCGGCAAAGAGCTGAAAGATACCACCAATAACTTTCCCATCCTTACCGCACCCTACCGGTTTGAGAACCATCCCGGCTGGGCCGGTACCGCCCACTGCGGTGTAGTAAGGGACGATGACGGACGCTGCTTTATGCTCCACCAGGGAAGACTCTCCCCACACAACCAGCAAATGATACTCCATGTCCGGGAACTCTTTTTCACCCCCTCCGGATGGCCCGTAGTATCACCCCAACGATATACCGGTACCCGGCCGGAAGCCTTCCGGAAGATCGATCTGGCCGGCGAGTGGGAGATCATCCGTGTCCGGGAACCTCTACACGAACGTCAGTTAGAGGCCGGACAGGTACTTTGGGGAGAAGGAGAACTACAGGAAACCGAGCAAAACCTGTCCCGCATATTCACACTCTCTTCCAAAGGAACGATCCCTGATAATGGGAAATGGCGTTTCAGCGAAAAGAAACAACTGCTTGAACTCAACATAGAGAAAGAAATCCTTACAGACCTCCTTGTATTTGCCGGTCACGACTGGGAGAACGAAACAGAGACCATCCTCTTTACCGGACTCGATAAGAAAGGCAGATCCGTATGGGGAAAACGAATCAAATAAACGAACTGATATGAAAACAGGAAAAAAGACATTACTCTCACTGGCCTGCCTGCTTACCACCGCACTGGCAGCCCAAACGACCGAACTTACAGTACACACCGACAAGGTAGGTGCCCCCATCCAGCCCACTATGT
>JAJQBG010000039.1 GCA_021203405.1 Bacteroides sp. | reverse complement strand
ATACAGAATGAATCGGTAACATTCGCGATCTTTAATTGTTTGCTTTTGTAATTAACATGCGTGACACGAAGTGACATTCCTGTTACTATTGCACTATTAAATCGAAAATAACCGTCCCCATTCGAAGTTGTTGCTGCCACATCATTTTTACCATCCACCAGGTAAATGTGACAATCTGCTATATGGAGATCACTCTGTATATCATAAATATGACCTGCAATTTTAGTTGGTTGTGCAGGGACTACCGAAGAGGCAAATGACAGTATGAATAAGATAATGATATAACGCATACGAATGGTTTATGGAGTTAATATGGTGTCTATATAAGCTCCGAAAATACCTAATCCATTTTCGATGTTAGAGTATATCATTGTCTCATCAAACCATTGGCTCGGGTCATCAAAAGATTGGTATACCATCATTTTCTGTATACTGGTTTTTAAATACTTGTCATATTCAGGAGATGCCGCCCTGAAAAAATGCCAGCCAGAAGCTGAAGGCGATTCAATATAAAAAGTGTCGCTTTTCTGAGCATCCTCAGAGACCATACGCAGATAGGCATAATGTTCCAGGGTGACGTACTGCGAACTAAAGGAGGCCGACATAGGGCTACCGCTGGCATTAAAACCATCACACCCCCGATAATTGGTTCCCAAACTACTTACCAATTTATCTTTATGGGTAACCCCGGATGATTGCTGATCATACTTGTTGATAATAAAAGCCCAATAAGGCATCCCATAAGCCTGTTGTACGAAATGTTTACGTATGTATACATTTGTCTCTGCTTCATTTTCATATTGGTTCACTGATAGCGGCAGTGGTACGGTAGTAGCAGCTGTGATGATTGGATAATCAGGTATTTCTACGGTTAACCAGTACTCCTTACCGGGAGCAGGTGTATAGTCCAGATACCATTCATTGTATTTATCCTTTTTAAAATTACCAACTATCTCTACTCCGCAATAAAGTGTGATCACCGCATCAGCAATACTTTCATATTGAAATTCATTCAGCTTATTGCTGTAACTCAATGTCAGATATTGCTTAGAATCGGGAGAAAGCACACAATTCACCACTACTTCTCGTGGGGTAGAAGGGCCAAAATCTATGGCCTCCGTACAAGCCACCAAAAGAAACAAAAGCATTATACTATAAACATTTCGCATCATTCTGGCTTGTATTTTAAAGCGTAAGCGTGATCTCTTTTCTGGTACAATTAATCTTTACTCCATCTAATGTTTCCATGGATATACTAAACCTCAGGTTATTAACGGGTAGTTCGGCCGGTAAACTGTTAAATGTAAAGTAAAAACAGGCAGCCGAAAGCGGGCGAAAATTGAGCCACTCATCAATGGTAAGTCCGTCCTTTCTCTTTTCTGCCATAGCTTCATATGTAACTTTTAGCTGATTGTTACCTGCAAATATGCAACCTGGATCAAGCTTATAAATATGGAAATGATCATTCAAGGAGCTACCTGCTATTTTACCAAATAAGGGCTGATTGCAGGTGATTGTCACATTAGCAATCTCAGTGATCCGATACTCCTGGTCTATCGGAACTGGGGCCCACTCAGATGAATAAGGATAAACCTTATTCATATACTTTGTATAGTCATCTTTCAACCGTTTCTCTATAAGGGTATTATGCTCATCTGTAAAAAGAGTACTGATGTCGTAAGATTGAAGAAACATGAGGGGATTGTAATGAGTGCTAAGCCAAACAGGCCAATTACCAATGTACTCTCCATCATTCGATAAGTAATTCTTAACTTGTGTGGTATCATAAGCTAAATTGCAGGTATATAGCCCTAATAGATAGAGCTCGGCTTTGCAACTTGTTCCCTTGAATTTCTCATCGAGGAAATAAGTCATGTTTCCATCTTTATCTTCTATCATTGGAACAAGGCAAAGATTATCACTCCACAGGGTCTCTACCTTCCGGGGAAAAAAGAGAAAACTGTACTCTGTATCAAATCATTGTTGTCCTTACAAGAGAATAAATTGATGGTTAACAACAAAGTAATCAATAAACAAAAGTTCTTCATATTCGTTGACTATCTAAAATTATATAGGATACTTTGTTTATACTGATATTTCTCATTTGACTGCCAATTATTGTTAGTATGAGCGTGATATGCCCCATTGTACTTTCCATCATATCCCCAGTTTATGGTTATCATAGGAGTAGCAGATCCCATTTTAAATTCCTCTATCTCACCGGGATAGTGTTCGAAATCCCAATCTATCCAATTACCATACCCATCAAAAGCATCGCCTGGGTATATGTATGCATCGCATGGCTTGCTACAAGGATTATCTATATCTTCATGTTCGTATCCCCATGGATCATTACATGGATGTTGATACGGATCATAATAACCTCCGGAATTGTATTCATCCGGGCATCTTGTTGCATATTCCCAACGGTAGGTGATAATGGTTTCGGATATGGTTTCTTCATATCCGTCTATTACCCAGCTATGTCCTTTAGAATAGGTTGTAGTTTGAAAAGGCCAAACTCCGGAGGTCTTTTTGTCTGCATATCCAGACATCATAACGACCCTATTACTCCTTAATTGTGATAACACTTTATCTCTATCATAATCACCTTCTTCGCAAGTAATTCCCCATTCCTTAAAGTGAGCGGGTGTTGGTTTTGCACCACTTCCGTTAGCCGTATACTTCATATCTAACCGATAACCTAAATCTTCCAGGAAATCGCCTACCATGTTTATTCTTTCAGGAAATATCTCATACTTATTCAAAGCCATTTGCTCCCACAGTGGAGAATTCGCATTATAATTTGTGCGCTCTATTCTGGTGTCATAGTTTTTACTATCATATATATAGCCACTATAAGATACATTATGGTATAAACCATTCGGTTTTCCCAGACGATTGTGTAGTGCATATAATACTTGTCCCATTGCAACAGCTACGCACCCAGCTGGCGGCGTTACCCATGCTCCCTCATCATTTTTGACATTCGGAAATTGTCCATCGCTCCATGGAGATCCTTGCCCCCATTTAGTAGGCAGAAGTTTTATAGTTCTCTTTACAGGTTCAGTAACCGTTGTGCCTATATATCGTCTGACTAAAAAGATATATTGATCCTGATATTTGCTGGCATATCTGGATTTAATTTGAGCTACACGCTTCCCGTTTTTTTTAATAATATCATAATGATCAGGAGGGATTATTCCATATTTCTTCTCGAAATAAGCCTGCATTTCAGGGGTAGTATTAGCTGCCCTATCCATCACACCCCAAATTTTATAAGCTTCTGGGTTGGTGTTTTCTTTAATATTTTTCTTCAAATAAGAGATATCTTGAGCTATGGTTGTAAACCAGCTATTTAATCCCTCATTAGAGTTTTCTTGTCTGAAGTTACCTTTATCGTGAGCAGTTAAAATCGGATCAACCCGTTTATCAGCCGATAAGATCATCCATCCTTTATTGTTCTCAAAATTAACAAGATACATCACAGTGTCACCCAAGTATAC
>JAJQBG010000219.1 GCA_021203405.1 Bacteroides sp. | reverse complement strand
GTAACAAGATGAGCACCCAGGAAGGCGCTCTCCAGTTCGACAGCATCACTTACACGCAGACAGCCTATCTGTTTGACGACCCGGACAAGCCGGGCTGTAATATAGATATTGTATTTACCTACGTTAAAAATGCCTCCCGGGCCTCGCTGGCGGATAGCCTGAACCACCTCTTTATGGCCAGTACATTTGACAAACAATATGTAAAAGAAGATGTTCAGGCCACTGTCGAAGAGGTTGCCGCCCAGTATATTTACCATTATAAGAAGGATATGGAGCCTGTGTACGAGGCAGACCTGAAAAACAAAGCGGAAGAGATCGGTTCGTGGTACTCTTTTTACGAAAGCATGAATACCCGGGTGATCTTCTATGAACAGAATCTGTTGACCTATATGATCTATGTCTCCCAATACTCAGGGGGTGCCCACGGTATGTACGGAACCCTGTTCCTGAATATCGACCTGAGTACCGGCCGGCAGATCTACCTGGAGGATCTTTTCCGGGAGGATTATGGAGATAGCCTGACGGATCTGCTCTGGAAGCAGTTACTGGCACAGACCAAAAGCGCTACCCGCAACGAAGCGGAAGATCAGGGTTACACCTCTACCGGAGATCTGGAACCCACACAAAACTTCTGTCTGGGTAAAAGAGGAATTACTTTCTATTACAATGTGTATGAAATTACTCCTTACTACATGGGACCGACTAAGATTGAGATCCCTTACGAAGCGTTAAAACCGATCCTGAAGACCAACAACCCGTTAAAACATATTCTGTAAACTAAAATTGTGTAGAATGAAAATTATTTCCTATTATTTTCCTGACCTGACCCACTCACAGACAAAACAGTTCGAAGCACTCTATGACCTATATACGGAGTGGAATGAAAAGATCAATGTAATATCCCGCAAAGATATTGTAAACCTGTACAAGCATCATGTATTGCATTCGCTTGGAATAGCAAAGGTGATCCGTTTCCGTCCGGGTACTAAGGTGATGGACCTGGGAACCGGTGGTGGTTTTCCGGGTATTCCCCTGGCTATTCTCTTCCCGGAGGCAACGTTCCACCTGGTAGACAGCATCGGTAAAAAGGTAAAAGTAGCTACCGAAGTGGCCGCGGCCATCGGTTTGAAGAATGTAACTTTTGCCCACGCACGGGCCCAGGAGGTAAAAGAGAAGTTCGATTTTGTGGTGAGCCGGGCGGTCATGCCGCTGGGGGAGCTGGATAAGATCGTTAAAAAGAACATCAGCAAGGAGCAGCAAAACGCGCTTCCCAATGGACTGGTCTGCCTCAAGGGGGGAGAACTCTCTGCAGAGATCGTTCCCTACCGGAACAAAGTACAGGTATACAGCCTCAGCGACTTTTTCAAAGAGGAGTTCTTTGACACCAAGAAAGTTATCTATTTACCGATATAATAATCCCTATGAGAATTAAAAAGTTTGAGTTCAATATGTTCCCGGTAAACTGTTATGTGGTATGGGACGAAACGGGCGAAGCTGTGATCATCGATCCCGGGTGTTTTTACGAGGAGGAGAAACAGACGCTGAAAAACTTTATTAAGAATAATAACCTGACCGTAAAACACCTGCTCAATACCCATCTGCACCTGGATCATATCTTTGGCAATCCTTTTCTGCTGAAAGAGTTTGGGCTGTCGGCAGAAGCTCATAAGGCAGACGAATTCTGGCTGGAGAGTGCTCCCCAGCAATCGAGGATGTTCGGCTTCCATCTCAAAGAGGCTCCTGTCCCCCTGGGTAACTACCTGTATGACGGAGATACGATCACCTTCGGCCATACCACACTGGAAGCGATCCATGTGCCGGGACATTCGCCCGGTAGCCTGGTCTTCTACTGTAAAGAGGAGAATTGTATGTTCTCCGGCGATGTACTTTTCCAGGGAAGTATCGGGCGGGCCGACCTGGCAGGGGGTAATTTCGACGAACTGATCGAAAATATCTGCAGCCGCCTCTTCTCGCTTCCCGGCGAAACGGTCGTATATCCCGGGCACGGAGCTCCTACCACCATCGGTATCGAAAAGGTAGAGAATCCTTTCTTCCGGTAACAAGCTACTACTATACAATCCATATTCTATGAAACAACAAACGTTTGCCGACCGGCACATCGGTATTACCGCGCAGGATGCTGAGACTATGCTGCAAACCATCGGTCTCTCCTGTACAGACGAATTAATGGACCTGACTATTCCGGCTGATATACGCCTGAAAGAACCTCTGAAACTAAAGCCGGCTCTTTCCGAACAGGAATACGCCGGGCATATTGCCTCCCTGGCAGCTAAGAACAAGCTTTACCGGACCTACATCGGAATGGGTTGGTATGGTACGCATACCCCGGCGGTGATCATCCGGAATATCCTGGAGAACCCGGTGTGGTACACCTCTTATACGCCTTACCAGGCGGAAATTTCGCAGGGAAGACTGGAGGCGCTGATGAATTTCCAGACAGTGGTATGCGACCTGACGGGAATGCCGCTCTCCAACTGTTCCTTGCTGGACGAAGCAACCGCCGCCGCGGAAGCTGCCTCCATGATGTATGGGCTTCGTTCCAGGGAGCAGCAAAAAAGGGGAGCTAATACGTTGCTGGTAGATGAAAATATATTCCCGCAGACACTTGCCGTGTTAACGACCCGGCTTATTCCCCTGGGAATTACCCTACAACCCGTACGGATGGAAACGGTAGAATTGACTCCGGATGTATTCGGGGTCCTGGTTCAATACCCGGATTCCAACGGAGCTGTGTACGATTACCGGGAGATCACCCGGCGTGCTCACGAGGCCGGATGCAAAGTGGCGGTTGCGGCTGATATATTGAGCCTGGCGTTGCTTACTCCTCCGGGGGAATGGGGAGCGGATATGGTAGTGGGCTCTACCCAATGACTGTGTATTCCCCTCTTTTACAGAGGCCCCTCGGCCGGTTATTTTGCCACCCGCCAGGAGTACAAACGGATGATGCCGGGGCGGATCATCGGTCTCTCCAGGGATCGTACCGGCAAACCGGCCTATCGCATGGCCCTGCAAACCCGCGAACAACACATCAAACGGGAAAAGGCGACCTCCAATATCTGTACGGCACAGGCGTTACTGGCTACCATGGCCGGCTTTTACGCCGTATACCACGGAGCGGAAGGACTCCGGGAGATCGCTTCCCGCATCCACTATACGGCAACCTGCCTGGACAGGGAGATCTCCTATTTAGGTTACCTGCAACTGAACGACCAGTATTTCGATACGTTACGTTTTGTTTTACCGGGCTCTGTCTCTTCCCACCAGATACGCACCATTGCACTGGGTAAGGAGGTAAACCTTCGCTATTTTGAGAATGGAGATGTGGGCCTGAGTGTGGATGAAACAACGAGTATCGAAGATATCAATCAACTGATCTCTATTTTTGCCATTGCCACCGGAAAAGATGTAGAAAAGATAAAAGAGCTCCCCGGCAGGTATAGCATCCGGAAAGAGCTGCTCCGGGAGAGTGACTTCCTCTCCCATCCGGTATTTAAGTTATATCGCAGCGAAACGGAACTGATGCGGTACATTAAACGGTTGGAGCGAAAAGATATCTCGCTGGCACACGCTATGATCCCACTGGGTTCGTGCACCATGAAACTGAATGCTGCCGCAGAGATGCTACCGATAGGACTGGCGGGATGGATGGGCGTTCATCCGTTGGTACCCCGGGAACAGTGCCGGGGGTATGAAGAGTTGATCGGGAACCTGGGAGATGACCTCAAAGAGATCACGGGGCTGGCAGGTATCTCTTTCCAACCCAACTCGGGCGCGGCCGGTGAGTACGCAGGTCTCCGGGTGATCCGTTCTTACTTAGAATCAATCGGCGAGGGTGCCCGTAATAAGGTATTGATCCCCGCCTCTGCACACGGTACCAACCCGGCATCTGCCGTACAGGCCGGTTACCAGCCTGTGACCTGTGCCTGCGACGAGCTGGGAAATGTGGATATGGAGGATTTCCGGAAAAAGGCAGAGGAGCATGGCAGGGAACTGGCGGCCCTGATGATCACTTATCCCTCTACGCACGGTATTTTTGAGACCGAAGTGGCGGAGATGTGCAGGATCATGCATGAACAGGGGGCCCAAGTATATATGGATGGGGCCAATATGAATGCCCAGGTAGGGCTCACCAATCCCGGGATCATGGGGGCAGATGTATGCCACCTGAACCTTCACAAAACATTTGCCTCTCCGCATGGAGGCGGAGGGCCCGGCGTGGGTCCTGTTTGCGTGGCCTCCCACCTGATCCCTTTTCTACCGGGACATCCCTGGTGGGGCAATTCCGTTAATACGGTAGCAGCCGCTCCTTACGGGAGTGCAGGTATTTTGCCCATTACCTACGGTTATATCCGTATGATGGGTGCGGAAGGATTAACCCGGGCTACCCGGACAGCTATTTTAAGTGCCAACTACCTGGCCGCCTCCCTTAAGGATAGTTACGGCATAGTATATAGAGGCAAGACCGGCTATGTAGGGCACGAAATGATCCTGGAATGCCGTACCATACAACGCGAAACAGGTATAACGGAGAATGATATTGCCAAACGCCTGATGGACTACGGATACCATGCTCCCACCCTCTCCTTCCCTGTATACGGTACACTGATGATCGAACCTACGGAGAGCGAAAGTTTGCGGGAACTGGACAACTTTATTGAGACCCTGCTATCCATCCGCCGGGAGATCCGGGAGATAGAGAAGGGAGAAGCAGAGAAGGAGGATAATGTACTGATCCATGCGCCTCATCCTGAATATGAGATCGTATCGGACACCTGGAGGCATTCTTACGGACGGGAGAAGGCAGCTTATCTGATCCCTTCGGTACGGGAAAATAAGTTCTGGGTTAATGTAGCAAGGGTGGATAATACATACGGGGACCGTAAGTTACTGCCTACCTGTTATTGTACGCTGGAGTAACGTTTATCTCTGTGTGCTCCTGAGCGTAGTTTCAGGAGCACACAGGGTATCACTCTTTTACCGAAATGGTTAAATTTCCGTCTGCTCCTTTTTGAACCATTACTTTCCGGTGATAAGAGGGATTTTCTCTGGAATAAATGGTCACTCCATTGGCCTTCCACCATACGATATCACTCAGATATTTAGGTTCATTAGCTACCATATCCTCATACTTATCAGACTGATAACGGTGCTTGATCTCCATTTCAACCGGTACTCCTTCAAAATAGACATAGAAGGTGAACTCGCTGAACCTGGAATCACCATAGGCGTATGTAAAAAACTCGTATAATCCTTCATACTCACTATATACTACACTGTTGATGCGATTGTTGTAACGGGAAATATTGACTAAATCAGCTGGAGGTGCAGGGGGAGTATCCAGCAGTTTTTCGCTGGAAATGGATAGGGTAGTAAGATCGTCAGGATTGATCAGATTGTTTCCCTGTTCATCCACATAGTAGAATCTCACAAAATTTCCGGCCCAGAAAGGACTTCCGTCCGGCATACTATCGTACCAGCGGTTGGCATCGTCATCATTACAACCTGCCAGGCAGATGGCTGCAAAAAGAGAAGGATCGTTCCTAATAGTTTCTGTGTTTTCATAACCTTTGTTATTAAATAGTCTTTTGTAAATCTGTTAGCGAAGGCAAAGATATAAAAATTAGTAAAACGCGATTCCTCTTACCCTATAAAAACAGAGTAAGAGGAATCTATTCGCTTATTTACAGAAAAATAAAAAGGTGTGCTCCTTCCCTACACCAGGAGCATTTCCACTACATGCTCTTTTTTGTCATTGACTAGGGGGAAAGTATCGGCTTCCGGAAGTACTGCTCCGTCCAGAACCAACCTGGGTGAAGAGCCATCCGCTACGCGTTTAAAAGTGATATGATAGACCGTATCGTAATAGCGGTAGTCTACCTGATACTCTGCCCACTCCTTCCGCAGATGTGGAGTGAGATGTAGCTTATCTACCACCCGGTTGATCCCCAGGAGGGTCTCTACCAGTAAACGATAGAGCCAGGAGGAGGAGCCGGTATACCAGGTCCACCCTCCTCTTCCGGGATGTTGCTCGGCTGTATAAATATCGGCAGCAATGACATAGGGTTCGACCTTGTAAACGGCTACCTCTTCGGGGGTACTCCCATGATGGATGGGGTTAAGCAGGTCAAAGAGTTCCCAGGCGCGATCGGTATCCCCCATCGTGGCGAAGGCAATAGCTGTCCAGATAACTCCGTGGGTATATTGGCCTCCATTCTCGCGTACCCCGGGAATATATCCTTTGATATATCCCGGATTGGGCAGGAAGGTATCGAAGGAGGGGGTAAAGAGCCGGATCAGTTTCAGCTCCCGGTCGACCAACCTGCGGTTCACCTCCTGCATCCCGAAAAGTGAGCGTTCAGGGTCACCGGCTCCACTGATCACCGACCAGCTTTGCGGAAGTGCATCAATGGTACATTCAGCGTTTTGTGAGGATCCCAGGGGGTACCATCGTCAAAATAGGCACGGCGATACCAGTTGCCGTCCCAGGCGTGTTGACGGATATTTTCCTGTAACTGCCGGGCCTGCTCTATACAATACCGGGCAAAAGCGGTATCTCCATAGAGGGTCGCTATCTCTGAAAATTTATAAAGTACATCGTATAGGAAAAAGGCGAGCCATACATTTTCTCCTTTTCCTTCAATACCGACCAGGTTCATTCCATCGTTCCAGTCTCCGCATCCCATCAGGGGAAGACCGTGGACGCCGAATTTAAGTCCGTACCGGATACTGCGTGCACAATGTTTATACAGGGTACCTGACTCGTTGGAGACAATGGGAAGATCGTAATAAGATTCTTCTCCGGGATTTAGTTCCCGTCCCTCCAGGAAAGGGATGATCTCATCGAGTACTCCCCTGTCGCCCACAGTGGTGATATAGCGATGGGTGACATAGGGTAGCCACAAATAGTCGTCTGAGAAGAGGGTACGCACCCCCCGGTTCACAGGCGGATGCCACCAGTGCTACATATCTCCTTTTTTAAACTGGTGATGGGCAGCCAATACGATCTGCTTCCTCATAAGAGCCGGCTCGGCATGGGTAAGGGCCATTACATCCTGCAACTGGTCACGGAATCCGTAAGCTCCTCCAGATTGATAATAACCGGAACGGGCCCAGATGCGGCAACTAAGCGACTGGTAAAGCAGCCAGCCGTTAGCCATGATATTGACGGAGGGGTCGGGCGTGGAAACGGATACAGTTCCCAGGGTTCTTTTCCAGTACTCCTGCACCTGGCACAGCGCTTCGGTCACGGCACCGGATTGGCGGTAACGGTTGACAAGGGTGATCAGGTCTTCTTCGCTACGGGCGCATCCTAACCGGAGGGTCACTTTTTTTTCCTGGGCAGGATCCAGCTCGACCAGGGCTTGTACGGCACCGCAGGGATCGAATCCGGCCCCGGTCTTTCCGGAGAGTCGTTTTCTCTCCAGGGCCTGAGGCCGGGATAGCCGGCCGTCAGCACCCAGGAACTCACTGCGGTCGCCCGTTACCCTGCGTGTCACTCCAATATCGGCAAAAGCTATCTTTTCTGCAAAATCGGTGTTGTAATAGTTTCGGGCATAGAGTACACCGGTAACCGGATCTACGTGGGTAACGATATGCAGTTGGTTCCGGGTGCGGGTATCACCGAGCACCCATTCGTAATAACCGGTAACGGTAAGCCGGCGGGGGCGGCCGGAGAGGTTCTTCAACTTCAGTACGGAGAATTTAACCGGGGCATCTATCGCCACATAGACCCATAACTCCGAGGCTATTCCCTCTTCCATATGCTCGAAAACGCTGTATCCGAATCCGTGACGTACGGTATAAGGGGTCCTGCCTTTTGCAGGAAGGGGTGTGGGAGACCAGTAATAGCCGCTCTCCTCATCCCGGATGTAGATGGCTTCTCCACAGGTATCTTTTACCGGATCGTTGTTCCAGGGAGTAAGTCGATACTCATGGGTATTTTCGCACCAGGTATAGCTGCTTCCGCTTTCGCTGATAACCGTACCAAAGGTAGTATTGGCAATGACATTGCTCCAGGGGGCAGGTGTTCTCCGGTCGGGACCTACCGTAATAATATACTCTTTACCGTCGGCAGAGAATCCTCCGAAACTGTTGTCATAGAGGGTTTCGACAGCGGGTAACCCGACTGATTCTTCCTCCTTCCAGGGAATAAGAGGCGTGTTGATCTGTAACAGGGCGGCGGGTATTTCTGTTCCTCTCTCTTTACCGGTCTGTTCGGCAAAACTACCCTCTTTGTCGGTGAAGATCATACTGGCGGTTGACTGCAGCAGGATAAGATCCTCGGCAGAGACCTGTTCGAGCGGGCGTACCACGATCCCTCCCGGTTTATCCAGGAACGGGGCTTCTACACTGCTGGTGACGAGTCCCAGGATCTCTTCGTGTAACGGATGGCGATAGATAGAGGTATCTTCGTGCAGGATCAGCATTTCGGAAGTAACTCCTTTGATACGCCAGTAAGCATGTGCCAGAAGAAGTTGCCGGAGCAGCTCCATACCGGAACTGCTGCTGATGCGTACCAGTACCAGCGGAACATCTCCTGAAATGCCGTACCCCCAGAGACTATTTTGTCCCCGGCGGTTGTTCTTCTGAATAGCTGTATCGGTTCTGTAAACAGGATTTATATAGACCAGGGAGCCGGCAAGTTTCTGGTACAACTGTGCTTCTGCTTCACGGATGTTGAGGTGGTAAAGTACAACCTGACTGTGTGTCCAGGCCAGGTCAAAAGCGCGGTCGGTCATGCGCAGGTTCTGGTATTTTTCCGCCAGTTCATAGGCAGACTCCTGTGTGACAGCCATACCGAGAGCCACACACACCCGGACGCTTTTTCCCGGAGGAATGGTCACAGTACGCCGCAGGGAGACAATGGGATCAAGCACAGATCCCTGGCTACCAGAGAGAGGGTCCGGAGATCGCATAGCCAGGGGATCAGCCAGGGTATTTCCACGCCCGATAAAAAGGGAGCGGTCTGTTTCAAAAGAGAGCTCACCGGCATTTGCTTCTTCGACAAGCATCAGGTGGAACAGATGCGGAGGCTGCTCTTCCTGCGAACGGGCACGCCGGGTACAGAAAAGGGCGGGTATTTCGGGATTAAAATGGGTTTGTATAAAGAGGTTACTAAATACAGGATGTGCTTCATCAGCACCCTGCTGGGTGATGACCACTTCTGCGTAAGTAGTCAGTTCAAGTGTTCGTTCCTTATGGGAATGGTTGGTTATTTTAAGGCAACGAAGTTCCACATCGTCCTCCGGAGAGATACAGATATGGGTTACTACATCCAGTCCGGCGTGCCGCTGGCGGAATTCAGCGTAGGCCTGGGTAAAGCGGGCTTCATAATCACGCAAAGAGATACAGGCCGGCTGATACCCGGCAGACCAATAGCGTGCCGTATCTACATCACGGAGATAAATAAAGAGGCCGCCGGTATCGCTGGTAAGGTCTTGTCGCCAGCGGGTGACGGCTATGTTATTCCAACGGCTGTAGCCTGCCCCGCTACTGTTGATCATTAACTGGTATCTGCTGTTGGAGAGCAGATTTACCTGAGCAGGAAGGGTCCCGGTGGTATAGACGCGGTCGGCGTGCGGATTATACTCGTTAAGGGGATGCAGGTTCCGTATTTCGTACCGGGAATTATCGGTAATAGCACCGGCAGCCACGTTGTGGGGAGCCCGCTCCTGAAGAAGGAGTTCAAAGGCCTTCATCTGGGGACTACCGATAAAGCGTTTCTGCATGGAGTTATCTTTCATCAGGTTGGTGAGTGCAAGTAATCCCATTCCCTGGTGATGGGCCATAAAGGAAAAGATAGTTACTTTTTTTCATTCAACGGTAGATGGGAAGGGGTATAATCTATAGCTTCGTAATATCCATACCGACCCTCCTGCCCGTCTGCGGTAAGCCGCCGGAGATTTTCGTATGCTTTCCGGGGATTCACCATCAATGCCAGCATCGTAGCATAGGGGGCAATGACAAGGTCTTTGGAGAGTCCTCGTTTCAGTCCGAGGCTGGGTACCCCGAAGGCCTGGTACTGATAGTTGAACTGAGTATCGGGCCGGTTGTACCCGGACTCGGATATTCCCCACGGGATCTGGTACTTCTCCACATAATGCATCTGCTCCCTTACTGCTCCCCGGTAGGTTTGATCCAGCAGGGTCTCTTTGTAAGCAGGCATCAGTAGCAAGGGCATCAGGTATTCGAACATGGATCCGCTCCAGGAGAGCAACACCGGATTCCCTTTTAACACGACCAGAAGCCGGCTCAGGGCAAACCAGTGGTCAACGGGTACCTGTCCCCGGGCAATGGTTATGTAACTGCACAGCCGGGCCTCTGAGGCGAGTATATCGTAAGAGGAGGTGTCGTAGCGCTGTTCCATTACATTGTATCCGATGGTAAAGAGTTTCTTTTTCTCGTTATAGAGGAACTTAAAGTCCATGCGGGAGAGGGCATCGCTTTCCCAGGCCATACTCTCCAGGATTTTTCTTCGTTCTACGGCCCGTTGTGCCATGGTAATCAGGTCTTCTTCCCATCCATCGGTTACCGGATCGGGTTCTTGGTTCAGTTCACACCTTTTTACGGCCTCTTTGATAGAAGGAAGGAGTGTCTCTTCCCAACCGGTGATCGTTTCCAGCGAGGGGGTTCCGGTAAAGAGATCTTCCAGCAGAGGAAGCCAGTCAGCTTGTTCATTCTCCCGGTGCATGGCAGTAAGAAAAAGCGTATGGTCTCTCTAACCACGGGAAAAGATAAAGAAGATCGTTGAGGTGATCGTCGCAGTTTGTTAAAAAGGTTTCTACCCAGTTTATCAATTCTTCTTTATCAGGAGCGATCCGGGTACGGAACTCTTCTGTTTCGTTTCGAACCTGCCTGAGAAGCGTATAGGCCTGGGGAAGTGTCTGCGGAAGCTGCACGGCCGAGAGCAACTCTTCGGGCCCGAGCAGAGCTGTATCTCCCGGAGAGAGTTCCCGGATTACCCGTACCGTATCTAATAATCCTTCAAAAAGAACAGGGGTATACACCGGTTTATATACCTGTTCCCGGAGTGCCTGCGATAAGGTAATAAGGTTACCGGCCAGGTTACCACTATCCACACTTGAGATGTAGAGTGGATAGAGGGGTTCAAGCGTGCGGGTATCGTACCAGTTATAGAAATGCCCGCGGTATTTTTTAAGATGGGTAAGGGTCAGGAAAGTATGATGGACTCTCTCGATCATCCCGTTGACAGAGAGATAGCCAAAATCAAGGGCTGATACATTAGCCAGCAACGAAAGTCCTATATTGGTAGGAGAAGTACGGGTGGCTACAACCGGAGTGGGTATTTCCTGAAAATTATCGGGCGGCAGGTAATTATCCTCTTTATTGACAAAGGTTTCAAAGAAGTACCAGGTTTTACGGGCAATACGATGCAGGAATGCGTGATCCTCCCGGGTAAATTCCGGCTCTTCAGCAGGGGTAGGCCGGCTGATATACCAGACTATAGCAGGCGCTGTAAGCCAGGCCAGTATAAGAGGTAAGGCATAGAGGAATGCGTGGGCATAATGCCATAAAAGGAGTACACAGAGGAAAGCAAAGAGGGGTGAGAACCACATCTGCCGGTAGAGGCCGGAAAGGGTGTTGACGGCAGTACGGTCGGCCTCTTCGGTGGTTTGCCACTGAAGCAGGTCACGATGGGTAACAGTAAGGCGCCACAGAGAGCGAACAATGGCATCGGCACACAGATAGGCTTCATAGGGAAAAAGTGCAATACTGAAAAGAGTTTGATTAAGCTGATGAATGCCTTTGCCTCATACATCCTGCAGATGCAACAGCCAGGACTCCTCTTTAGATTTACGGAAAAGACCGATCGGAAAGGTGATAAAAAAGGGAAGAAAAGCCACGATCAGTAAGATAACAACGGCGATCCAGGCTTTTCGGGGAAACCAGGCAAATGCCCCTGTCAGGAAAAGGAGTGCCAGCGGTGAGACCAGCGTACGGCGCAGGTTATCTGCTATTTTCCATTTGCTAAGGCCTGAAAGAGGATTTGGCTCTTTTCCGGTCAGCGTAGGAACTTTGGAGAAGAGCCACTGGATGATCTGCCAGTCTCCCCGCATCCAGCGATGGCGACGTTTGGCATCGGCCACATAGGTACCCGGATACGATTCATACATCTCTACATCCGCCAACAAGCCCGAGCGAACATAGGTAGATTCCAGAAGATCATGACTGAGTATGGTGTTCTCCGGAAAACGACGGGCCAGTACTGTTTCGAACGTTTTCACATCATAAATACCTTTTCCCACAAAAGAACCCACATGAAAGATATCCTGATATACATCCGAGACACTACGGGTATAAGGATCAATCCCTACTTCATTGGTAAAGAGCCGGGAGTACCAGGAAAAGAGACTGCTGCGCAGGTTAATGGCTACACGAGGCTGCAGAATGCCATACCCTTTGGTTACAATATGCCGTTCAGGGTCAATAATAGGTTGATTGAGTATATGAGCCATTGTTCCTACCAGTTTATAGGCACTGTAGGGAGGAAGCTGGGTATCCGCATCCAGGGTAATGACATATTTTACACCGGTAAGGGTCTCTAAATTTCCCTCGGTAAGCATGAGCAGGGTGGTTATTCCTTCTGTCAGAAAGGTATTAAAGGCCATCAGCTTTCCGCGTTTGCGCTCATAGGCCATCCACTTTTTTTCTGCCGCATCCCACCGGCGGGGACGGTGAAAGAGAAAAAAGAGAGAGTTAGTATCCGAACCGTATTTATGGTTAAGTGATTCAATTTCCGAACGTATCTGTTCCAACAATTCATTATCCCGGGGCTCCTGTTGATGGTCGGCATCGGCAAAGTCGGTGAGCAAGGCAAAGGTGAGGCTGGAATCGGGATTAGAGAGATAATGTATCTCAATATCCATCAGGAGTTTTTGCACACTCTCTTTATCGGATATCATAGCAGGTACTACAAAAACAGTACGACAACTGTGGGGGATCCCTGTAGAAAAATCAAGTCTGGGCAGAAAATCAGGAGAGACCCATAAGGTGGAAAGGTAATTGACCAGAAAAACAGAGAACTGGCTTAGAAAAAAGAAGAAACAGATACTGACGAGTACCAGGTTCCCGTAGGTAATGGATGCGCCCGAGCTTTTGACTAAATGGGCAAAGAGCAGGGTACCGAGTATGGAGATAAGTAAAATGGTCCCGGTATAGAAAACAAGCGGATATGTTTTCAGGAACCGGGCAAACCGGGTTTTCCGGCTTCTCTTTATTCCCAGCGTAGCAGCCAACCGGTCCGCCCCCTCGTCAACCAGGTAATATCCTACATGAGTAGTTCTTTTTTCCGCTCCTTCCTGCCGGTAAGCCTCCTGAGTCATTTCAATGGCCTTACGGGCTACCTCCTCCTCGGAATAATGGCTTTGCCGGGCCAGCTTTTCGATCCGGTGCCGGTATTGGTCGCGGGAATTAAAATCCATGGCAGCATACAACTGCATAGGGTCTCCCCGTAAAATATACTCGACAAAACTTATATTCTCGACAAAATTCCGCCAGTCCGTATTATTGATAAAACGGAAACTTTTAATGCTATGACTGACAGAAAGCTGATCAGCAGCCTGGATCTGGCTTTCGGCCTGGATAAGTTCTTCGGCAGAGAGTCCTTCTTCGTGTAGTCGTTGTTCAAACCAGTTCTTAACAATACACATGGAAGTACTCTGGTCGGAAAGGCGTTTGGAAAAAGGCCGAGACAAAGGCGGTAGAGAAGGGAAGTTCAGCCCTGGCCATATCCGATACCACTTCAATCAACGAAGAGGGTGATCTCTGGTTTACCTCTTCTATCCTGTCCATCCACTTATTGGCCAGGTCCCGCTCTTTTTTATCTTGTTCTAACCGGGTAACTATACGTCTCAGGTTCTCAATAAGAATAAGACGAAGCATAATAGGAATGGCCCATAGTTCACCCAGTGTCAGGGGAGTAATTTCCTGGTAAGCTCTGTAAAAAGCAGTTAGTGACTCCTCGTCTACCTGGGCATCTACATGGGATATGTATTCTACGGTAATCCCATAGATACGGGGAAGTCCTTTATAAGGATCATCCGGCAAAGAAGGTAACTCTTTACTATAGCTTTTGGGGAAATGGTGGCGTGCCAGTTGAATATGTTCTTCAATCAGATAAAAATTATCGACTAACCATTCGGTTGCCGGACTTATATACCGAGGATTTTTTTCGGACAACACCCCGGTATTATAAGATTGGAGCTGTTCTTCGTTATCGTCAAGCCTGCTGCGCAGATAGTTATTTTTTGTACCGGGACCGCTGTGTTGTTCCCGGGCCAGAAGCCAGGCATACTCTCCCAGCTGTTCAATATTAAACAACTCTCCCCGGAAAGATTGATGCTCTTTATTTTTGTCTAAATATATGGATCTGAATCTTCTGCTGAACATAGATGCTGTTTTTGTATAAACCGTATTTCAACTTTTTATTACAGAATATAACAGAAGGGGTTCTTTTTTGTTTTTCGGAGAAAGTATAGAAATGGATCTGTGAAAGAAATAGGGCAACCAGTGGCCAGGAAGAGAGAGTTTAATAAGGGAGGCTATTTATAATGATCTATCCTGTTGAGCTTCTATGATGGAACAGAGCCCGACAGGATAAACAGAAATAGTATAAATAAGAAGAGAAGATCAGAACTTCATGCCTACCAGAACAGAAAAGTTAAGATTACGGGAATTATAATGATCGACCAGTTTAATAAAACCCAGCTGTCCCTCAATCCCGATAATAAGGCGGCTTAATTCTGCGGCAATACCCAACCCGACTCCCGTATCAAAACGATTCAGCCGATCTCCTCCGAACGTATCGACCTTCGTATCTTCACTACGGTTGGCGGCATACAACTGCCCTTTTATTTGTCCTCCTATACCATAGGCAAAATAGGGACCGGCACTCACTACAATACTGGTATTGTCAGATACGACAAAACGGGCGGCTCCCATAACAGGAAGCTCCAGGTATCGCTGGCTGACAGAGGGATCTCCTCCCACATAATCAGCTATATCAAAATCATGTATGTTCTTAGCCCCTTTAACGGAGTAATACAGGGAAGGCTGCAACAGTCATATATCCGTAAAAGCATACTCCATTCCTACTCCTACTTTAAAACCGGCACGGGCATTCGTATCGCCGTCACCGGTCCAGTTACTGATATTCAACCCTATTTTGGCATTCCAGGAAAACTGGGCAAAAGAAGCGGTCGCCAAAAAAAAGAAAGAGACAAAAAAGATGGTTTTTTCTCATATTTTACAGGAATTAAGTTAGTATCA
Source organism: Bacteroides sp. (assembly GCA_021203405.1). GTDB lineage: Bacteria > Bacteroidota > Bacteroidia > Bacteroidales > Bacteroidaceae > Bacteroides. The sequence goes on along the minus strand of JAJQBG010000219.1, from coordinate 969 downwards.
ATATAGGGTAAACAGCGGTAATGAACCGAATGTTCAGTAAAAAGAAGGTCTGTAAAAATCAAATTCCCGGCAATCTCACGACTCCCGGGAATTCATTGTTTAAGGTTAGGTTAAAGGTTAAGAAAATTAGATTAAAGTAAATGAGCAAGTTTAATCTTCATTTTCATCAAGAGATTTTCTAAACACATCAATAAACACATCAATCAATACAAAACTATTAATAACCTAAAATTGATACTTTACGAACTACATTATCTATACTATTGAAAACGGTCGCTATATTTCTTTTTAACTGTTTTTAGTAATCTACCTGTGAAAGGGAAATTTAACAGGGGGTTCCACCTTTCATTTTACAGGGCTCCATGACCGGAGCCGGAGGCAATACATACATATTTTTATCCGAATGGATAACAAAAGCCAGCTACGCATTAAAAAATTCGGTTTTCTCATATTCTGCTTATTTGAGGGTTGATAATTTCTATACCGGTTCTTCTATACCTATCTCCTGCCCCCAGGTGAGAGAAGTATGTAACACATTCTCAACCCTCTTATAGTGTGATCCATACAACAGGTTGCTTTGGGAAGCTTTGGATAGAATTCATGAAGCAGACTCTGATAAAACCCTGCCTTCATCAAGAACAGTGGTCTGCTTTTTGTGTATATCTGCTTCATGATCCTTCCCAATCACTTCCTGAATTTCATCACGATACATTATATCAGAATTATCTACCAGTTCTTTCAATTTCTCCAGAGCCTCTCTACTACCAGATTCAATCTGGAATACGGAGATAGAGAGCGGACTCAGGTTCATAGTAATAATATTACAGGTTAATGAATTCTTTAAAGTAAAAGTATGTGCCGCCAGGAAAACGTACACAACCAGTAAAATCACTATGATAGAGAAAAATTTATTCATGCTTGACGTTTTATTTTACCTCATACCCGATACAGGTAATTAAGATGGTATAA
>JAJQBG010000341.1 GCA_021203405.1 Bacteroides sp. | reverse complement strand
AAATTATACAATTCCAAGTAAATTAAAGGATTTTTTAATTAAAACAGAAATATTCAATGATCCGGTAATAAATAAGCAGGAAATCATAAAATTAAGCTACTTAAAAGACATTTCTTTGAAAATAAGATAAAAATGAAGGAGTAATCAAACTGTTTCTCAGATCACCTCCAATGCACCGGAGGGAACCCATCCCACATTACCATCTTCGATCATAATCTCTTTCCATTCCATCATAGAATTATCCTTGATCTTTACCTTATGGCCTTCGTGAAGAATAAAAAGAGTATTTCCATTCTCATTAGGTGTACTTCTCACAGTTACGCTCGGACTCAGGATAATAGCGTGATCACGCTGGATTATATTGTTTTTCTGCTGAAAAGCAAAAATATTGGAGACCAGACAGAGGCATAAAAACAGGATTGCACAGAAAAAACCACTTTTCTTTAAAGAGACCTTTCCCGAAAAAATAAAAACGGCCAGAGAAACCAGAAAACATACAAAAAACAGAATACCATATATGCCCCAGTCATCCGCGCTGGCCAGATTCATAACCGACCTGAACCATCCTACAAAAAACAGATCTGGAACCACATCCACTTTATCAATGGTTATGCTTTGTGCTATTTCCAGATTAGCCTGAATATCTTTATTAGCAGGATCCAGTAAAAGAGCCCGTTCATAGTTCAATATGGCCCGGGCAATATTATCATCCTTATAATAACTATTTCCCAGGTTATAGTAAATTTCTGAAGAGACTCCTTCAGTAAGAAGATATTCATACACAGTAATTGCTTTTTTATAGTCTTCCTGTATATAAGCACTATCTCCGAGAGCTTTAGTTATCTCTCCTTCTACAGTTACTGCACTCTCCTCCTCTGTCATCCTTAAATCACCCGTTACCGAATCAGGATTAAACTCTCCCTGTGCATTTGCAGAAAGAAAAGTGAAAAAGAACAGAATAATGCTATATATAAACTTTATTTTCTTCATAACCTCTTACCGTTTAATTGAGTTTTACATATTACTGATCACTGAAACAGCAGCCTGATATACCTTATCCATAGCCTGATGCTGATCACCGGGAGCATAGCGGGCAAACTCACACTCATTCAGGGTAGTAATAAACTCTCCGATCAACTCTTCACTCACTCCTGCCTTCTGTAACTCCTGTTGAACATTATCTTTGTTCAGTTCAGATACCGGAATATTCAGTTTATCACCAATATAGCCCCACTGTGCCCTTAATGCTTCATCATAAAAAGCATCCTTCTTATCTTCACTAAGCAGTTTAGCAGCCAGCTTCAGACGTTTCAGAGCTATCTTATTTGCCTTTTTGGTTTTTACCTTTACCACATTCGCATTTTCACTGGCTCTCTTTCTGTAGCCTATAACAAAAGCAACAAATAACAGAGTCGGTATCACATACCATAAATAATAAGATAAAGTACCTACAAAGAATGTATCCCGTGGCTCCGGTTTTACATGATTCAGTTTGATAAACCGGATGTCCTCTCCCAGTGCCCTTAGATTCTCTTTATTGGTAAAGTTAGCGATCACCTGTTCAGAGTTACCTTCTCCTTTATTTACCCTGATAGTATACTCCTCCGTTGTGAGTGTTTTATACTCTTTAGCTTTGGTATCAAAATAGGAAAAACTTACCGCAGGTATCTTATACTCTCCTGCATGTCGCGGAATAACCAGATACTCAATAGTACGATTACCGGATAAGCCATCCTGGGTCAATACCGAGTTCGTTTCCACTTTCGGATCATATACCTCAAAATCATCCGGGAATTTCACATCCGGATTAGAAAGAAGTTTCAGGTTTCCAACCCCCGATATAACCAGCTTTAAGGTAATGGCGTCATTGGTTTTTACCTCCTGTGCACTGATAGAAGAAGTTATATTGAACTGCCCTACCGCACCCGTGAAACCGGAAGGTTTTCCGGAAGGCAAAGCTCCCACATTGATCGTTAAAGCCGGAGTAGTAAGGGTCTTCTTCACCATTACATAATTAGATCCCCCATTAAAAAACGCCTCAAACGGATCTACATTCCTTACCATACGTGCCACAGAAGCATCAAAACGGGCCGGCTCTATCTTTAACTCACCGGTTTGTTGAGGGAATAAAACAAACTGACGATATACTGTTGTATTATAATTCTTTCCCCGGTAATTCTCTAAAGTCCATTTAATTTCTCTCTCTACCTCCTGAGAATGAAAACCGGTAAAATCCGGCAGCTTTGCATTTTCAAGCTGGCACAGATCAACAGAAGTATAAATTTTATAAGTCAACAAAAAAGCCTCCTGCTTATACACATTCACCTTATTCGCCGTAACTGTAATAAAGAGATCCTGATCAGAAATACTATTATCCGTACTGCGGGAAGCAGCCGAAGAGCCCGTATTCCCCGAACGATTATTTCCACCGGCATTATTTCCCGCATCTTTATCCTGCGGCAATACCTTTACCTTTACACTATTAGAAGTCATAGGCTTTCCATCCGCAACAATGGTTGCTCCCGGAATATCAAATGTACCCTCTCCCGTTGCCAGCAATGTATAAGTAAAGGTAATGCTATTGGTAGATTTTACCGTACCGTTTATTATCTCCGTATTACTTCGCTGTGAACGCATAGGACCCATCAAAACTTCAAAATCCTTAATACCAGGAGCACGGAAATCCTTTACTTTATGGGTAGTAATAGTATATGTAAGCCGAAACTGATCGCCGAGTACCACAGCATCAGGCGCAGAAGCCGTAAACTGAATATTATCAGCAGCCAGCATATAGCCCGTTGTAAGCAGGCTAAATAGCAATATTACTATATTTCTCATCTTTATATTTTCTATAATATTTAATTACCAATCCTTATCCAATTCCCTGCCACGAATTACCTGTTGCTGCTTCACCTTATCTTGAACCTCTTTTTCATCCTGCATTACAGAGTTCAGCAGCTGCTCGGCATTTTCCCGGGACATTTCATTCTCATTCTGCTGCTGATCCTGGTTTTGATCCTGTTGATCTTGTTGTTGCTCCTGATCCTGCTGGTCCTGGTTCTGCTGTTGATCCTGTTGATCTTCATTCTGGTCCTGATCCTCATTATCCTGATTCTGATCCTCTCCACCCCCATTTTCTAGCATATACTGGGCTAAAGCCAGGTTGTAACGTGTTTCATCATCGTACGGATTATTGCGAAGTGCCTCCTTATACATCTCAATAGCCTTGGCATAATCCTGACCTGCATGAAAAATAACCCCTCCGTTATGGTGGATATGCGAAAGTTTATTTTTATTTTTTTCAATGTTGGCAGCAGCCTGATACTGATCCATAGCCTCCTGGAACTTCTGTTCCATCATCAGGGTATTACCCAGATTATACATAGCTGTAGACGACTTCGGATTTACCTCCAACGCCTTCCGGTAATAAACCTCAGCATTTACATACGCCGTATCGTTAAAAGCTTTATTCCCCTTTCGCAAATATTCTCTCTCTGCTTTCTGAGCATACCCTCCCAATGAAAATATAGTCAGCAGCAAAAAGCCTATCATACCATATCTGATTATTCCTGTAT
>JAJQBG010000371.1 GCA_021203405.1 Bacteroides sp. | reverse complement strand
TATTATTCCGGAAACCGATATTAATTTATATTTTCGCCTCCATAAAAAACATGTCAAAGAAAAACACACTCTTCGCACAAATTAAACAAAGATTATCTGCCTTTAGAATATTCTCTTACTTAAGAGAGTTATCCGTTGTAATGATTGGTGTACTGGCAACACTGGCAATTACCAATACTATTACCGAAAGAGGCAAACAAGCTGAAATCAGGGAAATATTCAGCCTTATTGATCTGGAACTTAAAAAAATCTGTAGGAAATAAACAGGCAGCGTTCGGATTTTAAGAAAGAGACAGACATGACCGATCTTCTTCGGAAAAACATAGAAGATATCACTGCAATACCTGAAGACACATTAATCCGGAATATTGATTATATCGGGAAAATATTTGTTTATACACCCACTAAAGATGTATATTCAGTACTTATCTCTTCTTCATTGATCTCCCATGTAAAAGACAAAGTTTTCCTGATGGATTTAATAAAAACCTACTCCACAATGGAAGAAGTGACTCTAGCGTTAAATAATTACTCTTCCGGAAAAACCGAAGCATTTGCAGGCTTGTGGGAGATGAATTCTACTAAAAGTGCTTATTTAATGGAACAAACTGAAAAAGACCACGTTTATCCCCTCTATAAAGCAGTGGTGGAAATGGAAAGAGTTAAGACCTTTCTGTATTTTGGAATAAACGGTCCTGAAGTAAGATATAGATTTAACAATACACAGAAACAAATTGAAGAAATGATTTCTAAAATTAAGAAGCAATACGGGACATAAAACATCCTTTCTTTAAAAAGTGTAAACTCAACAGTTGAAGAACGAGCCAATTAAATACAATAAAAAATGCCGCTGATCCCCACGAACCAACGGCAAAGACACACACGAGTAATCAATCAACTCTTTAAATCGTCATCCAGGAAATATCCCGCATGATATCAACTCCCAGAAAATTCATCCATCCTCCGTGCAGGATGATGATAAAGGACGCCACAAGCCCGACGATCCAAAGGATCAGTAACGTCCATTTGGTAACACTTGCCATGGGTTCCCAGTTAAATATATGCTGAAGGATCACATACAGCAGGCTTCCCAAAGGAATACCGAGCACCAGCAGCAGAGCCATACAGCTGCTCATAGCAATACCCGGAGAAGCCGTAATCATACTCCAGTCAATACCCGGAAGCATATAATAAAGCATAGAACCACTACCGGCCAATACTGCGATCATTACTACGGCCACTATAAAAAAGGCAAATAGTAATGCCAGAATAGCCGGACTGAACACGACAGCCGCCAGGATCAGGAAAGCCTTCAGTATCCAGCCTAAGATATCAGCCGCCGTATTTGTAGTTTTACGATAAATCTGCTGTGTTCTCTCAGAGCGTACAAACTCCTGGGTACCGGTCTTTACATATTCAAAACCATCTTTTACGGTTTTACCGATATTCTCTATAGTAACCTGCTCTCCCCGCATAGCCAGCTTCTGATCGGCTGTACGAGCCAGCGGAATAGCTATCCAGCAGATAAAATAGGCCAGTATGGGGGCTCCTACCCCACAAAGTACCAGAAGGACAAAAATAAGGCGTACCCAGGAAGCTTCCCGGCCAAAGTAAGCTGAGATACCGCTTAATACCCCACCCAGCATTTTATCATCCGGATTCCGGTAAAGACGGCGAGAATATTCTACCCGTATTTTTTCTCCGGAAGTATGGCTAAAATCCTCTTTTTCTTTCCCGCCGTCCGCCATCTCTTCGGGTTTTCCGATCCGGGTGATTATACTCTCTACATCGCTGATAGTAATAACCCGCTTCCCGGGGCCAAGACATCCGGTAAAAAGTTCGGCAATACGGGATTCAATATCCTCTACTATTTCTTACCTCCCTGCTGACGGCGAAAACAGGCCCGCAGGTTAGCCAGATAGTTATCCAGCAGATAAAATGCATCTTCATCGATATGGCAAACGGTACCACACAGATTGACTGTTAAAGTTTTCTTCATTAGTATGCTGTTTTTAATTATTTGTCAGATGATCTACAGTCTCATTCAGTTCTCTCCAGGATTGTTCCAGGTCGACCAGCACCCGTTCTCCAAGCTCTGTCAGGCGGTAATATTTACGGGGAGGCCCCTGGGTGGATTCTACCCATTCATACCCTAACAAACCGTCATTTTTCAGACGGGTGAGCAGCGGATAAAGAGTACCCTCTACAACAATGAGCCTGGCATCTTTTAGTTTCCCTATAATATCCGACGCATAAGCGGGCTCCCGGCGAAGCAATAACAGAATACAGTATTCAAGCATTCCCTTCCGCATTTGCGATTTTACGTTCTCTATATTCATACAAGGTTCCTTTTATTGCACAAATATATGTATTGCTTTAGTACTTTGTATAACATAGTACTATTTATTGATATTATTTAACTTTTTAATCGCTGTTTCTTTGCCGGGAAAACCCGATTTTATCTATCTTAGCCTCCCAAACAGAAAAAAGATACGATGTTAACCATACGAAAAGCAACGATAGAGGATTGTGAGCTCATCCATAAGATGGCTCATGTAGTATTCCCTGCTACCTATAAAGAACTACTCTCGCAGGGACAAATGGATTTTATGATGGATTGGATGTACTCTCTCCCGAATCTCAGGAAGCAGATGGAAGAAGGACATGTTTATTTTATCGGTTATAAAGAGGGAGAACCCTTCGGGTATATCTCCGTACAACAGGAAGAAGAAGATCTGTTCCACCTGCAAAAAATATATGTATTACCGGAGTTCCAGGGTATAAAAGGAGGCGATTTCCTGTTCAACCATGCAGTAGAATATATCAAAAGTGTACATCCTGCTCCCTGCCGGATGATCCTCAATGTGAACCGTTATAACAAAGCGGTTACCTATTACCTGAAAAAAGGAATGAAAAAAGTAGGCGAAGGAGATTTTCATATAGGCCACGGCTACTATATGACTGACTACATCATGGGGTTGGATATCTGCTGATCTCCAACACCCAGGTCAGTTAACTTTCTTGGTCTGCATCAAAGATCTGCCAAACGGGTCACTCCTTTTCTTTCCATCAAGGTAACGGCAATGTGTGCACAGGCATACGCATCGGCCATAGCATGGTGATGGTTGGTCAGGTTGTATCCGCAATGGGCTGCTACCGTATTGAGCTTATGGTTAAGCAGCCGGGGAAAAGCCTTTCTGGCCAGTTTACAGCTACAATAAAATTGATACTTCGGATATTCCATTTCATACAATTTGAATACCGACTTCAGGCAGGCTTCATCAAAAGGACTGTTATGTGCAATAAGGGGTAAACCTTCAATATAGGGAGCTACCTCTTCCCATACTTCCGGAAATTTCTGTGCATCTTTTGTGTCTTTCGAAGATAATCCGTGAATAGCAGTGGTCCAGGGCATAAAATAATTAGGATTGGGACGAATGATCCGGTAAATGCTATCTGTCACCTCTCCGTTCTCTACAATTGCAACACCGACACTACATACACTACTGCGTTTTCCATTAGCCGTTTCAAAATCAATGGCGGCAAATTTTTCCATATTATTAAAAGATTGTGTAAGTGCAAAGG
>JAJQBG010000262.1 GCA_021203405.1 Bacteroides sp. | reverse complement strand
TTCCGACCCCATCTACGGAAAATACTCCCTTGAAAGAAACATATTTTAAAGGGATAAAAATTAATAGTATTAATTCTCAAGAAAACACTAATATAAAATATGTCATTAAACGATATGTTCAACTCAGACCCGTATTTTTCAATACTGATGAGCCGGTTTGACCAGCTACAAAAAACATTGGAAAAGATAATCGCTCAAAAGAAGAGTTTAGACGGAGAAGAATTATGGGATACTCAGGATCTATGTATCCTCTTTAAGATATCTTCCCGTACACTATTCCGGTATCGGCAACGGGGATTACCCTACTATCAAATAGCAGGTAAAACCTATTACAAGAAAACCGAGATAGAAAAGTATCTATCAGATAAAAACAAAACAAAAAAGGGTAAGAATTAAAAAAACACGCTTATAGTACACAGGTTAAATTATAGGTCAGCACTTAAAAAGTTACCATAATCTTAACATAAGAACATACAAAGTGGAATACTCCCATTTATAGAGGTTTACCTCCTCTTAAATGGAGAGTATTCTACATTCTACTTAAATAAAATCAACCTTTTTACCACAATAAATTCTATCTTTCTTTTATAAAATGAATAGCAACTCCCCCACTATTTTTTAAGTTGAAGTTCAATTGCTGTAAACCATCCACTCTTTTCTCTGTGATCTTTACTTGAGTACGGGTCTTGATATTTTTATCCCCATCTTCATAAATGATTGCTTTATACTTACTTCCCTTTTCCAGGAATGAAGGTAAGATCGTAACAGTACGGCTATTGTTATTGGTAATACATCCTAAAAACCAATCATCCCCACTTTTCCGGGCTATAGAGACAAATTCTCCGGGGCTGCCGTCCAGGACTTTTGTATCATCCCAAACAGTCGGGATCGCATCAAAAAAAGCCAGTTCAGGTTCCTCCTGGCTATCCTCCGGCTTGTCATACCAATACAGGTATTGCAAAGGACTATAATAGATGGCAGCTAAAGCGAGCTGATGAGCGGATGTTGTTTTTATCACTCTTCCGGGAGCGGTATAGCTATTGTGTTGACTTTTATCTGTAAAATCCTGCCTGTAGTAGCATATCGTATAATCGGCGGCTCCTGCTATATACCGGGTAAAGGGTAATATAGTATTATGTATGGCATCAGGCATTTCTTCATTCCCCCTGATTCCTTCCTGGGTCATTAAATTAGGATAGGTACGACTGAACCCGGTAGGACGGTATTCATCATGAATATCAACAACCAGTTGATATTCGGCACATTTCCGGATAGCCTCATGCAACCAGGTTGTCCACCGGTGAGAACCGACCTGCACAAACCCGAATTTTATCCCCGATACGCCCCAATCTCTGTATAAGGGGAGAATTTCATCCAATTGATGAGCCAAAGCGCGTTGATTGACATACAGGATAACTCCGATATTCCGTTTTTTGGCATACCGGATCACCTCTTTTAAATCCAGGTCTTTTTTCGGATTTCTTCGCGGATCGACATCCACCCTACTCGCATCGCTCTCTTTCAAATGCTCGTATCCGTACCATCCGGCGTCGAAGTGAATATACTGGAGATTATGTTTCACCGCAAAGTCTACTGCTTTTTTGCTCCCTCTGTACTCAATGTTACTTCCCTTAATACTTTACCCGGACGATCCACCACGTATGTTCTATTTCACACGGGTCGTTCAGGTTTAATAAGATATCGTTATTTGCCAAAAGATCCCCGGGTTTACGGGCCACCATTAATACCCGCCAGGGAGAGGCAAACGGAGTGATCTCATCTACCACATCATACTGCGAACAACGGATCGTATTCTCTTTTTGGGGATCCAGGGTAAATTTTGTACGGGCATAGTTAACCACCTGAGCCTCTGTTATACAAGCATACAGGTCATTGGGTAAAACCAGCGTAAGGGGACGTTCCGATTCGGCTTCCCAATTTTTCAGGGGTACTAAGTTATATTCAGCCTGAGCATATTTTGCATGCCACGCTAAAGTACCTTCGGGAAAAGTAAAGCCGGTATTTTCTCCTGCAATACTTATATAGGCCCCTCCTTCCGGGTTCTCTTCAAAAAAATAACGAAAAGCCAGGCCTTCGTTATAGGCCCTAACCTCCACTGCAAGGATATCGTTACTTCTCTCCCTGGCCAGGCGGATCGTTTTTCCGTTAAACCGGTCCGCAACGACTTTACGTTCTCCGTATAACGGATACCATACACTATCTGCTGAGGTGGTAAGAACATCTTTTACCAGCAGGTTTTCCTGATAACCGGCTATTCCTAACCAGGAAGGTAAAAGTACCTCTTTACCCTCATAGTCAACCTCCCAGATCAACTCTCCTTGTTCCGTCAGGATAAACCTGGCTTGTAATGCATGATCCGGAGAAGTGATCTCTATGCCAGATGCCCCGACGGATGTGGAGCTGATTATAAATGTAATAAAAAGAAAAAGTGAAATAATATTTTTCATACGATAGTTTTTAATGACGACTGTTTGTTGAATGTATATTGACTTTTTAAACTTCCTGCTTTTTACAGGATCGATCCATTACATTCTCGCTTTATCAGTCATTTTAAATACCAGTTTACCTCCTTTCATAATATCCTGGTGATGGATTCTGAAATCGGTTACCGGCTTATTGTTGAACGAAACTGATTCCACATATTTATTCGCCTCACTCAGATTTTCAGCCACCACAGTAAATAGTTTATTAGCAGGCAAAGTCAGCGATATACGTTCAATCTGAGGTGCACCCAGAATATACTCTCCTCCACAAGGATTAACCGGATAGAACCCCATCGCCGAGAAAATATACCAGGCCGACATCTGTCCGCAATCATCATTGCCGCACAACCCATCTGGCTCAGGCAAATAGAAACGGTCAAACACCTCTCTGATCAGCTGCTGCGTCTTATCCGGCCTGCCTGCATAATTATACATATAAGCCACATGATGGCTCGGCTCATTGCCATGCGCATATTGCCCGATAAGTCCTGTCACATCATGCACAAAGCCCGTATTATCAGCTTTTGTCTCCAAATAAATAACGAATCTAGCTTCGTTACAAAGGCCTCATTGCCCCCACTCATAGCTATCAATCCCTCCACATCGTGCTGCACATGCCAGGTATACTGCCAGGCATTTCCTTCGGTATAATCTCCCCCCGAAGTGCCTGAGCGAGAAAGTAAGAATGTATTGAACGGAGTACGCCACTCTCCTTTACTATCTTTTCCCCGCATCAATTTTGTTTGGGGATCGAACAGGTTTTTATAATAGCCGGCACGTTTCATAAATACTTCGTAATCCTCTGTTTTACCTAAGGCCTTTGCCAGTTGCGCTACACAGTAATCATCGTAAACATGTTCCAATGTTCTCGAAACCGATTCAACGGCGATAAGATCGAACGGATAATATCCATACTTAGTGTATATTTCCGGATCTGCCTTCTCATGCTTAGTATCCGATGTCTTTTTGATAGCACTGTACGCCTCTTCCGGGTCAAAACCGCTAAAACCTTTCAGATAGGCATCTACTATGACCGGAATGGAGTGATTGCCTATCATACAATGATTCTCTTTCCCCCACAAGGTCCATACCGGCAAATAGCCCTGCGCCTTCTCATATGCCAGCATAGACTGTACAAACCCATCTACTTTTTCAGGAGTAAGGATCGTATATAAAGGGTGTGCCGCGCGGTAAGTATCCCAAAGAGAGAATGTAGAATAATAGGCTCCGTTACCGGCTGTATATACCTGATCATCGGCTCCACGATATTTCCCGTCCACATCTGCTATATTGTTAGGCTGTATATAGAGATGATACAACGATGTGTAAAAATTCCTCTTCTGGTCTTCTGTTCCTGTTATTTCTACTTTTGATAACAGATCGTTCCATTTATTTTCGGCACTTTGTTTCACCTGTGCAAAATTCCAATCAGGATTTTCTTTTTCCAGGGCAGCCTGTGCCCCTTCGATACTTACCGATGACAGGCCCACTTTGGTTTGCAAGGTTTCACCCTTCTGTAAATTAAATTCGACTATAAGTTTCCTGGCCGGCTCTTTTCCTTCTATCGGCAACTCTTCTATAACCGTATAGGGTTTATCAAATTCGATACTATAAAACACATGACGTTTTACCCATGCGCTTACTACATGGTGTCCGCAGATCGTTCTATGATCCGGCATATTCACTTCCGCTACCGATACGTGGGGATTTCCCAACCCGCTTTGTAATTCGATAGCCATCCGTGCCGGTTTGTCGCTGTTGAACGTATACCGGTGGAAAGCAGTACGCGGGCTTGCAGTAAGTTCCACCTCTATATCGAAATCGGCCAGGTGTACGGCATAATACCCGGGAGATGCCTTCTCGGATTCTTTTTTGAATGAACTTCTATATTCCCCGGGATCTCCACTAAAAGGCATCATCAATATATCGCCCAGGTCTGCCATTCCTGTTCCGTTAAGATGTGTTTGCGAGAATCCGATAATAGAATCGTCTTCGAAGTTATAACCGGAACAATACTTCCATTCATACCTTCCGGTTTCAGGACTAACCTGCACCATCCCAAATGGAACACAGGCTCCCGGGAATGTATGCCCGTTGTCGGCGGTACCTATCAATGGATTCACATACCGGCAATAGTTTGCTGCTTCTTCCTGTTCTCTATCGGTACAGCAGTAAAATAATAAGAGTAACAGTACAATAATGATCGGTGCTTTTTTCATGATCCTACAGGCTTATAATTTTTCAATCCTTTCAGTTGACTTTTATCAACTTCTACTATACTGATCGCATATCCCCCACCCGGAACACATTTTTGCGACAACTGCGACTTATTTGTTACTGCAACTTTTCTAATTTCATACGCTTTCGGATTATTTTTATAGTGTGCATCTCTGGCATCGCCGTATATAGTGGCCATATACGTTTTGCCGGCATCCAAAAATGTGAGATCGATTTTCGAAGTATATCCATTTTCATCTACCGTACACCCCACAAACCAGTTATTGGTTCCTTTGGCTTTGCGGGCAATAGTAACATAATCTCCCGGCTCTGCCTCCAGGATTCGGGTGTCGTCCCAATCCACAGCCACCTTTTTAATAAACCGGAAAGCATCCATATACTTTTCATAGACCTCAGGATAATCGGCCGCCATCTGCAAGGGACTGTACATCGTTACATAGAGTGCCAGCTGACGGGCAATCGTACTACTTACTTTACTTTCATTCTCCGGATTATGTACACTCATATCCATTTCGAAAATTCCGGGAGTATAATCCATGGGGCCGCCAATCAACCGGGTAAACGGCAGGATGGTGGTGTGATCAACGCTATTACCTGCCATAGCCTCGTATTCGGTTCCCCGTGCAGCTTCATTAGCCAATAAATTAGGATAGGCACGATGCAATCCGGTAGGACGTACCGATTCGTGGGCATTGACCATTATTTTATAATCAGCGGCTTTGGTCACTGCATACAGGAAATGGTTAACCATCCACTGGCTGGAATGATACTCCCCTCGCGGAAGCATATTCCCTACATAACCGCTTTTCACAGCATTATATCCATTATCCACCATGAACTGATAGGCAGCATCCATATGACGTTCATAGTTTCTGGTCGAACCCGATGTTTCGTGGTGCATCATCAGTTTTACTCCTTTCATGTGGGCATACTGGTTCAAAGCCTTCATGTCGAAATCGGGATAAGGAGTGAGAAAGTCAAACACATAATCTTTCGATTTATTGAACCAGTCCTCCCAGCCAATGTTCCACCCCTCCACCAATACGGCATCAAAACCGTGGGCAGCTGCAAAGTCAATGTACTTCCTTACATTTTCGTTACAGGCTCCATGTTTGCCGTTTGGCTCGGTTTCAGCGTAATCTGTTATACCTAACTGAACACTCGGCAGGTCGGTATAAGCCCAGGTACTCATTCCATTGATCATTTCCCACCATACACCTACATATTTTACCGGTTTTATCCACGAAGTATCCTCTATTTTGCACGGATCATTCAGATTGAGTACCAGTTTGGAAGCTAAAATATCCCTGGCGTCGTCACTTACTATAATTGTTCTCCAGGGTGTTTTGCAGGGTGCCTGAAGATACCCTTTATCCCCCTGGGCATCGGGATTAAGATGCGAGGTGAGTATAAAATCTTTATCATCCAGATCCAGGTGCAAACACGGGTAGTCGATCAGGGCAGCTTCGTGAATATTAATGTACACACCGTCGTCGCTCTTCATCATCAGCGATGTCTGCAATCCCGTATCGGAAAACGGGGTTTGCGAAACATTATAATCTACCGCATCTTTGCTCAGATACCGTACCTGCGACAATCTTGATTTAGTATAATTATACTCCTGTGTATCATAATCACCCGGGATCCACCAGGCTGTGTGGTCACTGGTGAGGGCAAATTCGGTTTTTTCTTCCTTAAGGGTAAAATAGATCAGACTATCCTGAAGCGGGAATTCATACCGGAAACCCAATCCGTCATTAAACAGACGAAAATGGATCATCAATTCCCTGTCGGTTGCCTTTTGTTTCAGACGGATGAAGAGTTGGTTATACCGGTTACGAATCTCTTTTACTTCCCCCCAAACAGGCTGCCAGGTTTCGTCAAATTGCGACTGTTCCGTACCTACAATTTCAAAATCGCGGTCGAAAGGATGATGATCTCCTTTAATCTCGAAGCCAAGCTTACTCCATTGGATAACCTCTTTATTTTTATAAGTCAGTTTATAACCCGGAGACCCTTTTTCCCTGACCGCGAAATCCAGGGTAAGATTGCCATCCGGCGATTTTATCTCTTGTGCAACTACTATAAGCGAGAAGATACTTGTCAGGGTAGCTAATACTATCTTTTTCATGTTCATCTTTTTATGGTTTGTTTTGTTCTGAATAATAAGGTACCGTATCCCGGTCCGTCACACCACTGGGCATCGCCTTCGGGAGAGATCTTTTCTATCATTTGTTGGGTATAGGGCATCTTCAACCCCTTCCGGGTAACATAATGATTGTAGGCTATTTCGTATACAGGCCGTACATGACCGCGTAACTCGGTCGATATAGTGGTCCAGTCTGAATATTTGCCGGTGACATCCCTCCACGTGACAAAAGGTACTTCATTGTATCCAAGATTATACTTACACGTATATTCGTACCCTTTTAGCAAGCGGTTATCCAATGCCTCATACATTTTCTCATTTCCCTGATTCCAGGCTATTTCGCAGGCTTCGGCGAGATTCCCTAACCCGAACATCACATGGTTCTGGTCGCGCCCACTCTCCTGGCATTGTCCCGTTTCCGATAAATATCCTTTCAGGCTACCGTTATCCTTCCCATTGTAATAAAAACCGACTGCCTGGTTGTATAAGTTTTCATCTTCCAGAAAGACGCCGAATGCCATATACGCTTTTGTCGCAGCTGCACCCCAGTTGCCGTTGGTATAGGGTTCTGCTTCGAAAAATGTATGGAGAACCGGAATAAATACCCGGCGGAACATACTTTCCCATGCCGCTATTTCCTCCTCCGTGATTCCATCGTACGTATAACGCATAAGTTCGGCGGCATTTGCAAGCATTGAGCCTTGCAATGATGCACAAAGTGGATCGTCGTTACAGTCCGGCCCTATCAATTTCAATGTTCCCGCATACGCATTGAGTATCTCAACCGATTTTTCAGCATGTGCCCGGTCGCCTGTTATCGTCCACATCAGGGCATTTATATAGGCCGCTTCGTGATCATCTTCGCTCGGTCGCTTAGTCGGCTCATTCTGGCAGTCGCGTCCTATCACTTCAAAGGGGCCTTGTATTTGATAATCAGCGGATGCCAAAGGACTGGAGCTCAATAAAACATACGATCCATAAGCCGGCTCCACCTTATTATCCACATAACTCTTTATTCTTTCCAGGTCTTCCCGGGTATGAAGTATTCCGGGATGTATATAGTGGTTCGTTTCAACAATGGTTTTACCCTCTTGCAGTTTTTTCAATCTTAGTAAGGCCTCTATGTAATAATAGTCCGCATAGTTCATCGCTGCATCTACCTCGCTTCCATTGGGATAATGTCCGGTAGAATGGAGTAAAAATGCAGCGTTCTTATCCCGGCTCTGATACCTTTCGCCGGAAAGTTCGTTGAGCATGTTAATAGCAGCCTCTTTGTACTCTTCAGCTTTTGCAGCATCGTCTTCAAACTGGGAAAGCTCTAATAAGGCAGAAGCCGTAATGGCCGCCGCCGAAGCATCGCGCGGTGCATCCGGTATATCGGGTGCATCGAAATCCCAATAGGGGATCCCGTCTTCCGGCAGACGCTTCAAATATATATCAGCCACTTTTTCGGCAAAGCGGAGAAATACTTTGTCGCGGGTCTCCCGGTATACCATTGTATAGCCATAGATGGCCCAGGCCTGCCCACGTGCCCACATCGAACTGTCACTATATCCCTAATGGGTAACCCCTTCGATAAAATTACCGCCGATAGTATCATACACAGCCACATGGTAGCTGCTACCGTCCTGACGGAAATGGTTATTCATGGTAACAATAGCATGCGAAAGAGCCATGTCGTAATAATGTTTGTCCCCCCCCGTTCTTGGCCGACCAGAACAAAAGTTCCAGGTTCATCATATTATCCATAATGGTGTTGTGGGGCCAATTCATCTCCTTAACCATCCACGGCCAGGAAAGAGTTGTCCCGACAGTAGGATTATAGAGCAGGGATAATCTCCTGGCAGCATTGTGAATCACATCGCGGTATTTTTTGTTGTGAGTCAACCGGTAAGCATTTCCATAGCTGCACATGATCTGAAAGCCAATATCATGGTCTCCGGAAGTAGTTGACAAAGGCTCAAGTAGCTCCGTATAGTGAACTGCGGCTTCTTTGATAGCTTCATCGTTCGTATATTCGTAATCGTACCAGAGGATGCCGGGCCAGAATCCACTGGTCCAGTCGTGTATGCCGGTGGTTTGCCAGTTACCGGAATCCTTGTCAATGTTACGGGGAAACCGGTCACCGTTACCCAGTTCAAGAAGAGTTTTACGTATCTGGGCATCACAATAGGTGAGTGGATCTGTTGGGGTGTTAGTACAGGACAAGCAAATGAACAGTGCTGCAATAAATAAAATATAGGGTATTCGTAAATGGATCATATTCTGTTATTTTATGATAGACAGTTTAAAACGATATCACTCCGTTTCGGCAGCTAATACTTCGGGAGCGATCTTCCTTACTTTCCAGAAGGGGAACATAGAGACCCGCAATTCGGTAGAACCATAAGGCACCAAAGAGATAACCTCGGGCTGAAGTTTCCATGAAATAAACATCATAGAACCACGCGGTTGCAAGGGAGGGGTGGTAGCAGCCAGGATCTCCTCCCCCTTTTTAGTGGTGACCTGCTGATAGATCAGTTTCCAGGAGGGGTCTTTATAAGCCGGAACTTTTATCTGAATAGGTTGAGAATGTTGCATCCAGGGATTCTCACTATCAGTAATTTCAGACTTAACTACTTTCAGCTGAGTCTGGTCCTTTCCGTCTACCCCTAGTATATAATTCCAGTCCGATACGGGATTCATCGCATACCCCAGGGTCGGGTTCTCTTTGGAATGAGAAGGTATATCCTCTCTCTCTGTCTCACTTTTAACAGGCAGGGCAAAGAGTAAAGGCCCATAATCGACGATCATCGCTTGTGACGACCATTGTTTGAATTGAGCTACCTTGGGTAAACAGATCTCAATTTTATCTCCCTCCTTAAAAGTCCGGTACAAGGTATAGAACGCTCCGGATGGAACACTCTTCCGTTCCTCCCCGTTTATACAGATCACTGCATCCGAAGCCCATTGCGGTATCCTTAGCTGTAAAGGGAAACAGGCCTGGCCGTGTGTTACAACGATTTGTATGGTATCCGAATAGGGATACACGGATCTTTCCTGCAACACAACTTTGTTTTTACCTACCGTATGCGTTACACTTCCCGGGCCATACAAAGCTTTGACCAGGCTACCATCCTCTCCCGCCAGCCACTGGCTCCCTGCATATACCGGGAGCATCCGGTTTACATTCCCTGTACAACAATGAGGTTCATGCACCTGCCTGTAGGCCATCCGTGAAGCATCGTATGCCGGCACATGGCTGGAATGACTCGTGCAGACAACCTGATTGGGCGCGGAAGCATACTGATGGGTATCGAATATCTTGGTAATAGAGCCCAAACCCGCATTGAACAAGGCCCGTTCGATCCTATCGGCCCACTCTACTTCTCCTGTCGCTTTCAATATATGGCTGCATGTCCACATATAATCAACGATATTACACGTTTCATGTGTATTTAAAGCTCCTGTTTCGGATAAACACTCTTCCGAACTTGCCACGCCATCGGGAAGCATGTGAAAGTCATCCAGTTTCCTGAAACCATTCCGGGCTATATCCAACTGTTCTTTATCTCCCGTCAACGTATATAATATGATAGGGAGTTTCAACATTTCGTGGTAGGTAACAGCATGGATCTCCTGCTTGTCGGAAGAGCTGAAATGTCCAATCACATCATCGTAACCGGGTGTCCGCTCCCTGTATACATCATACATCTCCAATGCTTTATGAAAGAAAAAGGCATCCCCTGTTTTTTGATACAACCAGGCTACTGTTTCCAGGTTACAAAAATCTCTTCCCAGCATAGGAACCGTATCATTCTTAAAGTGTCTCTCCAAAGCATTCAGTACCTTAGTATCCTGTGTACTCTCGTAGGCAGCCATCATGGCCCGGAAATATACGGCATGCGGCCAGCGACGACGATCCCCCGCAGACAGGGCAGGCTCTATGATCCCTTCCGGTGAGGCACTCTTTATGGAACCATACATAGCCGCGTGAGTTTTCTCCTGCAGAGCCGGATCATCCAGCAGATATCCGCAACGTGCCATTCCATCGTACCAATAAGCTGTTTGCTCATAAGGAACCCAATGAACAAACGTTTGACCATGCTCCGTCCGGAGGAAAGGCTCTTTCCCCCATCCTCCCCGTATAAAAGGTTGAGAGATGGTTTCCAGGGGAACGGTAAAATTGTCCCGCTGGTTGATCAGTATACTTTTAAGCCATCCTTCCGGTTTTATCCTGTTTAAGCTTATATCCTCAAACACTCCATTTTGAGAGTAGGCTATTAATGATTGCAACATACATAGTGCAATTATAAGGTCTCTTTTTTTCATCTTTATTTTTTCTAAGTAGATGTTCATAATTAGTTGTATCTATGTGGAGGGGCTAAAGGCCATATCGATTCTAGCGCAGGGGTTTAACCCTGGGTGTAGGTAAACACCTACTAAACAGAGTTCTGAAAGAACGACCGAAAATCTGATCGTTCCACCCATACAACTGATTTATATTTTACATAAAACGTTTCCGGTCGTTCTTTCAGAACTCTCAATCAGGTAATATCTATTTCCCAGGGTTGAAAACCCTGGGCTAGAATCGATAGGGCTTTCAGCCCATTAAGCCCACTAAGACAGCTGGGATATAGTGATATGGGGCAATTATACAAACCACTCCCTGTAAACCATTTGTTTAATGATTCACTCCAACAACAACTAATTAAAAATCAATATTTTACAACAATAGTCGAAATTTTGTATTTTACGTTATTCTCCCTGAATCCGATCACTCCAATTCAGATACATTCTTTACTGTTTTGATCCAGTCAACAGTATACGATTCCTCGCCGGAGGTAACATCAGCTACCTTAAAACCAAAGGTACCCAGGTACATCGGAACATTTTCGGGCAACATTCCCCATTCAAAGCTTCTGGCATTGAGGTCATAATAATAGATATCCTCTCCCACTGTTCCGGTCCATTGATTGCCGGAAGTATTTCCGTAAGCCCCCAGGATCGTATCCAAAGTTATTTTACAATTTTGAGGTTTCCTGATCTTTATAGCCAGTATAGGATAGTTTTTTCCGATCCAGGACAATTCCGTCCCTCTTGATTATATCTCCTCTCCGCGTACCATTGCTTTGTTGTACCAATGTTACTTTCATTTTTCCATCCGCCGCCGAGAGCTGAGAACCGCTGGTATTGGCAACCCATCCGAGCGTACTCTCTGTAAAAATATCGTTCACTAAGCCTGCATCCGGATCATAGTGCAGCTGGCTGAAATCGTAATCATCGGCAGAGTTGAGGTAAAACAGGAAAGAACCGTAACATACATTGTCGTAATAATATTGACTGTTCCCTTCCGGGCCTCTGGCCAATACCTGAAATACGTAGGGCATATCTATATTCCTTCTGTATTTATAGTGATTGTACACAATCTCAAAAACGGGCCGGAATAATGACCTTAATTTACTGGAGATATGATCCGGATCATAGTCACTCCAGTTTACCAGACAATAATCGAAATGGGGCGAATATGCCACCTCTTCGCCTATATTATATTTAGCAGTATATTCATACCCACGCAGGATCGCATTATCGGATGCACTATACAGATTTACTCCTTGTTTATAGGCCATTTCCGCAATTTCGGCCAGGTTACCTAAGGCAAGAAAACAATGAGACTGATCCCTGTTACTCTCCTGTAGTTGTCCGGAAGGGAATACAACATAATTGTCGATACTTCCGTTACCATACCCGTAGTAAAAGTAATTGATCGCATGATTAAACATGTCATAATCATCGGTAAAAATGGAAATAGCCACCAACGCCTTCATGCAAGCCTGGTCCCAGTTACCATGATAGCAGGGTTTAAAGTTTTTCGCAATGGGGTAGAAAACCGATTACAGCATCGTTTTGCACTGCTCCACACCTTCCGGCTTCCACGCGGAGTAAGTGTGTTTTATTATCTCCGCAGCATTGGCAAAAGGAGAAGCATAGAGGTTATTCAATTCGGCATCCGCACCGATCACATTTTTGGTTTGATACGCATAGCCGTTCAAGATCTCTATCGATTTCCGGGCATGAAGTTCCCCGCCCGTAATCGTCCACATCAGCGCGTTATAGTATGCCGCTACAAAATCGTTCTCTATATGTTCCCTCACTACATCACCGTTTACTCCATCCACCGATACAGAAGGATCTCTTATGATGGAAGTATGTGGTCCTTTCATCTGGTAAGAGGCAGATGCCAAAGGCGAATTTCTGAGCTGTAGATAACTTTCGTAAGGACGTGATCCCTCTTTATTAGTCCAGCTATTTATCCGGACCAGATCTTCGAAACTATGCAACAGTCCCGGATGTGTGAAGGTGCCTTCAAAGACAAAAGGATGTTCCAGGTAGGCTCCAATCTCTGCCTTCAGGGCATCTACCGATTCAAAGGTCTTTACCCAATAGATAGGATATTGTCTATCTTCATCAGGCTGGAATTCAATATCTGCTATCTTGAACTGGAATACACTTAACAAAGTTGCCGCATCTGTGGGAAGTTTTGTATCCCCGAAAACACCCTCCGTCAAATCCCAATAATAGACATCTCCGTCAAAGGGTCTCTCTATTTTTGTACCCGTGTTTCTGCCGTAGTCGTTCCGGTATGCGCCTAAATTTGTATCAAATATATAGTTACACAGTAAGGGCCGGGTTGTACGAATGGCCACGATCGGATAATTCCCGGCATGCAAAGTTACTCCGCCCGCTTTACGGATGTCTCCTCTATATTTATCACTTCCTGTAAGAATAGGGGTTATTACAAACTTTCCATTGATCAACTCTCCGGTTGCCCCACCGGTAGCGACTTCCCAGTTATAAAGAGAACCGGTAGAAAAATCATCATTGAGTTTACCTTCACCTGTTTGTAGTAAATTACAGAATCTTGCCTTCATCATATGGTGTGTTATTAAATAATGTAGAGGGGGATGTATCAAAAGTATGTGGAACCTCTTCAAGGTTCATTATAGAGAGGTGATCCTATCCCCAGGGTATCGCTTGGCTCTACCCTGGGCTATTTATGGATCCCTTCCAGGGATTTCATGGGGAAATTACAGCCTTTCGATACATCCTCCCCCTTACTTATAGATTATGGAATAGTTACTTTCTGGATATCTGTATAATTATATCTTTTTTGTACATTATCCGATGTCCGTGCCCCCACTCTCACATAGAAATCCCGGTTTGAAGGCAGGGGTTCTTTAGATCTGATCGTGATGGTCTCACCTAATTGCGCATTTCCGTTAGTTCCGTCATAAACGATCTGGGACGAATATTTTCCATCGTAATTAGCGTTACCCACATACGTATTAGGCGCAATGAACAGGTATACATCCGTCACATTGAAGTGGTAACTGGTGTTAGAGGTTCCCCGTTCAATTTTAATATCAGCTGCAATATAGCCCGATGCATCTATATAAGGTTGCTTTATCCAGGTTACAGTTAAGAAAGGTTCCACCTCAAAATCCACTGTTGTTTTTCCCGAAACATCCACAGTTTTACGTCCGTCTGCCACTATATTTCCCGAACCATCCCTTATCAGTACAGGAACAAACGGGCCGTCAATCGGTGATATCCGGTAATTCCCTTTAAACAATTTGGTATTCTGGTAAGTACCATCCTGTTTAACCCAAAAATACAAAGGAGTAGGATTATCACTCCAGCTCAATTCATCCAGTTGCATCCGGATGCCATTTCCCTGTTCTGTCTGAATGGGCAATCCGGTAGCTTTATCGATGATCTTCCCCTGCAAGGTTTCAGAGGGAGCCCCATAATTATCATATTCACAAGAGAAAATAAAGAGTGATACAATAATGAATGTTATATATCTAACTGTTTTCATATCAGCGTACAATTTAGTGATTAATAACCTATATTCTGAACCAGGTTTCCGTTTTTATTGATTTCCGGAGTAGGGATTTTTTCGTAATACCAATTCACTTCAAAGGTATAGGCCCTGTTGCGTTCTTCGAGTCGTACATCAAATATATATTGCTTATTCTCTGCCACATAGAAAGGATTAAGCATACGCCAACGCGTGTTATTCAACTCCTGGTCGGCTGTTCTCCAGCGCTTCATATCCCACCAGATCTTATTTTCAAAGAACAACTCTTTCTTACGCTCGATCCGGATCGTCTGTAATCCCAGGGGAACAGCCAGGCTACCTACATTGACCATCGTATTGGGATCCAGATCGGTTTTGCCGGTAAGAAGATCCGCACCGGCTCTTTCCCGCAGTTCATTGATGCACTGAAAGGCATCTGCCTGGTAATCGACATCGGTTTCTCCAAGCAGAAAGAGTTCGAAGGCCGCTTCAGCCCGGTTTAACAACACTTCAGCATATCTCAGTTCAATCCATCCCTGCTCCGACATATGTACATTTACCAGATCGGCCGGCGTACCTGGATTGATGTATTTACGCAGCAGGATACCTGTAGCACTGGTACGCCTGTTTGCTTTGAAGAAACCACTCAATCCTCCCGCATTCATTCTCGTACCATCCGGTAAGGTGACAACCATCTGCGCATCCCAGGCAGAAGATTCGTGAATATCCGGATGATCATAAGCCGCCGTCGAATTCTCGGAAATAAATTTAGGGATACCGGCACCCACGGCTCCGGTGTATATTCCTCTCCGGTAATCAATCTCTTCTCCCTTAAAGGTTTCTCCGGGAACCAGAACCGAAGCTCTTAACCGCGGCTCGGCATCGGCAAACAATTCGATCCGGCTATTATAGAACTTATAATTCCCATTTTCATCCAACACATCAATCCGTCCGTCCACTGTTTTAGGAAAACCATCAAACAATTCCACAAAATCCAGGGTCGGGCTCCAGAACGAAGCATATCCGCTGGGGCCTAACATCTGTGAAGGAATAGCCAACGCATCAAAAGAGTACACCGTATTGGGATAACTATACTGCCTTACAAAGATATTCTCAGGACTGCTTTCATCAAAAAACACATTTACATAATTTTGTATCTGGGCATCTTTATCATCCGCTTTCCAGGATCCCTTATACAGGGAGTATACATTCTCTACCGATTTGGCTGCTTCGTAACTTGATTTAAAATACCGGGCAGCTTCCGACGAAGGAATACCTAACAGACGCTTCCCTGTATCATCCATTAAAGAGAGTTGATTGTGCCTGGCTATAGATCCTGCGAACAGCATCACGCGCGATTTAAAAGCAGCCGCTATATATTTATTCACACACCCTTTCGCTTCACTCTTTTCGTACAGGTTATTGATCGCATAATCCATATCCTGTTCTATAAAATCATATACCTCCTGTTCTGAGTTCCTGAAAGGCCGGAGGTCTTCCGGATCGTTTGCCGGATATTCCTGGGTTTTATCCAGGATAGGAACTCCCCCATACCTTTTTGCCAGACTAAAATAGGTAAATGCCCGTAGAAAATGTATCTCTGCTTTCCAGTGAGGGATCAATGTTTTATCCAGGAAGTAATCTTCGTACTGATCAATGTTCTCTAAAAAATAAGCGCAGTAACGGATGATCTCATACGCCGGGTTCCAATACTCCATATAGGCTGTATTGATAAGCCCTTCGTCACGGGACACCGCCTCCCCTGTACTGCAATTTAT
>JAJQBG010000089.1 GCA_021203405.1 Bacteroides sp. | reverse complement strand
ATTCAGTTGATAACGGAAGTAATTTTTCCTGTTAAATAAACAACTATTTATTCTTCTCTGGTCTCTGTATCCGAAGAGGTCTCATTATCCCTGTCCCGTTTCATTAGTATATCGAGCTGTTCTGAGAGATAATCTATTTTCTTTTCAAGCCTGTCGCTGTTGCTGCTAACCATTGCATCTACAAAAATGGAATTGATAAGAGATACTCCCAGGATACCTGCAATAAACATCAGTACTGAAAAATAGAGTTTGGCAAATATAGCCATGCCCGTGCTACTTCGGGAAGCGATAAGATTCGCTATTTCATACCATCCTTCAGCGGTAAAGAGCCTGAATATACTGTAAAGAGACTCCAGAGGAGTATCAAAATATTCGGGAGCTACGGTTTTAAAGATAGAGCAACTCAGTACGGAGATAATAATAAGCAATACAATAAAGGTAAAGGTAATTACATAAGATGCTTTTACTGCGTTGCGTAGCCCCTTTACAATTTTATTGATATCGGGCATAAAGCGGAAAATACGGAATGATTTGAACAACCGCAGGGTTCGCAGTACCAGGATATACCCCAGAGGGATATTATGTCCTCTATCTATAAGGTCGATAAGAAGAGAGAAAAGGGCAGCGGTGATCAAAATAAAATCAAGTTTATTCCAACCATTCTTCCAGTATTTTTCAAATCCGTAATGGTATACCTTTACCAGCATTTCAATGGTAAAAAGTGCGGTAAATATATTATCTAAATAAGGTATAAAAGTGGGTATATTGTCGAAATCCTGTATAAATATCAATACGGAGTTCAAAAATATAAGTGCCAGGATAATATGTTCATTCAGAAATATCTTTTCCAGAAATTTTTTCATACGAATCTATCGAATCTGAAAAGTAAGCCGGGCTCCTTCTCGGTTTTTTCTTTGAGCTAAAAAGATTATCTACTTTCATAATACAGAAAATGACTTTTTTGTTTACCGGTATTCTTTTTTTTACCATTTTGCAGTGTTTTTGTTATACTATCCATTAAACAAACAACTGATTCTATGAAACACATAAGTTTATCTCTCTAGTTTATCTCTCTTTTTGTTTGTTGTTCTTCTCCTATATTCCTGCAGGGAACAAACTTTACCGGGCGTCACAGAGTTATACCCGGCTTCCGGAGCAGTAGATGTAAATCCGGATGTGCAGTTAAAGATCACTTTTCAGAGCACACCGGCTCTAGGAGAAAAAGGATTTATCCGAATCTTTGAAGTAGGAACAGGCAAATTAGTGGACAGTTTAAACCTGAGCATTCCCGCCGGTCCTTCCCAACCCGATATGATCCGCAAGCAGGTGGCAGAATATACCAGCGATCCTTATGAATATACAACAACAAATTATATCAATGCCAATACGGTAGCGGGGACTCCTTCGGGAACGGCGGTAAGAGATACTTCTGCCTACCAGCTTACCATTATCGGCCGTTTCACAGATGGTTTCCGGTTCTATCCGGTTATAATTAAGGAGAATACAGCCGTTATCTATCCGCACCATAATTTGCTGGAGTATGGTAAAGAGTATTATGTAACGGTTGATCCGGGAGTTCTCTCTTTAGAGGATGGTAGTTTTCAGGGAATTGTTTCGGATACGGAATGGCGTTTTAAAACAAAAATACCCCCCCGGCTGAGAGTGTACGGAGTCTGACTGTCAGTACAGATGGTATGGGAGACTTTAATACGGTACAGGGGTTATGGATTTTATACCTGACTTCGCTACAGAGAAGTACAAAGTATTTATTAAGAACGGTGATTATGAAGAACTGGTTTACTTCCGCAATAAATGCAATGTTACCCTGAAAGGAGAATCGTGTGAAGGTGTGGTGGTTCATTATGCTAATAATGAAACATTCAATCCCCATCCAGTGAATGTAAAGACCAATGAGTGGCCGGGTACTTTTCCCTCCCGCCGGGCAGCTTTTGCTGCGGATAACTGCTATGACATGCGTCTAGAAGACATGACTATTATGACTACATTGAAAGGACAGGCCGAAGGATTGTTAGTTATGGGGGAACGGAATTATCTCAGGAATGTACATATTATAGGTTCGGGTGATGCTTTGCAGGCCAACGGTTCTCTCTATCTGGAGAATTGTCAGATAGACGGGGATGGCGATACGGTGCTTGGACGTGGACCGGCCTTTTTTCAAAACTGTATCCTGAAGAGTCGCGGACCGTTCATGTGGATCAGGAATACAGCTGCCAATCATGGAAATGTATTTGTAAATTGTACCTTTCTGGGACAAGGAGAAAATGCTGTACTGGCCCGCTCTTCGGCCAATAAGGGGGCAGGGTATCCATATTCGGAAGCCGTGCTCATCTCCTGTAAAATGGATAATATACGGCCGGAAGGATGGGGATCTATTACCGGTGATACCAGCCATCTTCGGTATTGGGAATATGATAGCCGGACATTAGAGGGAGAACCGGTGGATGTATCTATGCGGCATCCTCTTTCAAAACAATTATCTGCTGAAAGAGATAAAGAACTGATCCGCGATTACAGTAACCCGGAATTTGTTCTGGGCTGGAAACCTGAATGATCACTGAAAGGAGGAACAGAATCTCCCTCTGTACTGGGAAGGAGTTACCTGGAAAGCCTGTAAAAACATCCGGTTCATATTGATGGAGTTTTTAAATCCGCACAAACGGGAAATCTCATCCATAGTCAGGTGTGTTTCGGTAAGGTAACGTCCGGCAGTCTCCAGGCGAAGCTTTTCTACATATTTCATGGGAGTAATGTTCATCTTCCGGGCAAATACCCGTGCAAAATTACGGGGGCTCATCAGGCAGTATTCAGCCAGCTTTTCAACAGTGATCTCTTCGTGAAGGTGATTCTGTATTCATTCTACTGCTTTTCCGATGGGTTCATGGTCGATCTCCTGCGACTGCAGGAAGACGCTGTATTGTGCCTGGTTCCCGGGACGTTTTAAAAAGAGTACCATAACGCGGGCAATCTTCAGGGCGAACGATTTTCCCAGATCCTCTTCAATCAGGGCCAGGGCCAGGTCCATACCGGAGGTAATACCGGCCGATGTATATACATGGCCGTCTTTTACAAAAATAGACTCCATATCTACCTCAGTATCGGGATACTCTCTGGCCAGTTTTTCACAAAGCATCCAGTGAGTAGCTGCTTTTTTGTGAGCTAAAACCCCTGCTTCGGCTAAAATAAAAGCTCCTCCGCATACGGAGCAGATTCTTCGTACCACTTCTGCCTGTCTACCGATCCATCCTAATGTCTCTTTCTTTAATTTATACTCTTCTTTGTGAGAGTTCCCTCCGACAATCAGGGTATCAATGGGATAATCAATCTCTTTGTAATATCCTTCGCTGATGATAGAAATACCCGCCCTAAGGTCGATCCTTTTATTTTTATGCGTGGAAACAATGTGGGGCTGATAGGTAAAATCCGGCTCAGGTAGTACTTCGTCCATATAATCAATGGCTTTCTGAAACACATCCAACGGTCCGCATACATCCAGCAGCGTCGAATAGGGGAGCACTAAGAGAACAATATGCCGTACTTCTTTTTTATCTTTCATAATACAAAGATAATGATAGTAATAACAAAAATGATCATTG
>JAJQBG010000246.1 GCA_021203405.1 Bacteroides sp. | reverse complement strand
ATTTACTACTGACTCTTCCCTTGTTCGTATCGGCATGTACACCTACGCAGACCGGGACCGAAACGTGGTCACAAAAAATGGTGGAATCTCACGGTTTAGGAGATTTCTATTGTAACCGGCACTACCAGGACAAACTGGGTAATACCGGCTGGGACTATGTATCCGGACTGGTAACCAACTCTGTACTGAAAGCCTGGATGATGTATCCGGAAAAAACCGAATATTACGATGCGGTAAAAGCATTTGCCGATTTCAGTACGGGAGAGGATGGTACTGCGATTCTCAATACCTGGGGAGAAACGGCCCTGCGCCCCAGCAATATTGATGACCTGCCGGCCGGAAGGATCTATTTTGCTCTTTACAACGAAGAGATGAAAAAGGGAAATACAGAGGAAGCAGAACGGTATAAAACGGCTTCGACGGTGATCCGCAACAAACTGAAATACGATCAATCCCGCATTCCGGAAGGATTGCCCGGAACAGGTGGTTTTTACCACAAAGCGGTCTATCCGAACCAGATGTGGCTGGACGGACTTTATATGGGCTCTACGATCTATGCGGAATGGGAATATAATTTCGGTGAGCCCGGAAGCGAGGATTTCACTGAAAGCTGGTCGGATATTGCTTCCCAGTTCAAGATCATTCACCACTATACCTATAACCCGGAAAAACAGTTGAACTACCATGCATGGTCGGCCGATCCTACGGATCCGAACTCTTTCTGGGCCAACCAGACAGAGCCTTTCCTGGGATGCAGTAAAGAGTTCTGGGGGCGCGGCATGGGCTGGTATTTTGCTGCCCTGGTAGATGTACTGGAATATATGCCGAAAGATCATGCCGATTACCCGGCGGTATTGGCCATCCTGAACGATGTAGCTGCCGGCCTGAAACGTTACCAGGATGCAGACTCAGGAGTATGGTACCAGCTACTCCAATATGATGCGACAATGACTGCCGACGGTAAAGGAGACGAAGTGGATGGTGAAGTATACAATATAGGTACGGCTCCCAACTACCTGGAAGCCTCCTGCTCTTCGATCTTTACCTATGCTTACCTGAAGGGGATCCGTTTAGGTCTGCTGGATAGAGCCACCTATATGCTGGTAGCCGAAAAAGCGTACCAGGGATTACTCAATACGTTTATCCGGGAAGGCGAGAATGGTAAAACAGATATTATCCAGGTGTGTGCTTCTGCCGGCCTGGGCCCGGCCAAAGATAAGTCGCGTACGGGAACGATTAACTACTACCTCTGCGGGAAGGATGTTACTGTTGTAGAGAACGAAGGAAAAGCCATCGGTACTTTTATTATAGCTTCGGTAGAGTATGAAGATTACATGCGTAACAAATAAGAGTTTAATTTACTTTATAGTATAAAAATGCCGGAAGAACATCTCCCGGCATTTTTGTTTAAACGAATTTTGTTCGTCGGGAGATGTTCTCCCGATGTTATTTCAGTAAGGAGATGTTGTCCGATCTTCATACCCTATCAAGGCTTCCACTCATCCGTCCACTCAATAAAAGGTGTTCCCTGCTTATTAAACTGAATGGGTAACCAGAGGTAACGTCCATCGATAGGATGCTCAGGCCGCCACCTGTCTGCCATAAAAATATAGCTATCTTTTTTATGGGGATGAGTAAGAATATAGGTGCTTTGACCGCCGAAGGTTAGTTCGGCTCCTTTTCCGATACAGGGATTGGGATGCTGCTGCCAAGGGCCCCAGATAGAGGGAGCAGAGAACATACGGGCTTCGTTGGGTTGCCAGCCGGTACAGCCGGAGGTGATCATCCAATAGGTTCCATCCTTTTTAAAGATGGCAGGGGCTTCGTTGTGCCCGCCGGGAAAGATACGGATGTATTTTCCGGAGTGATCCTGGTAATCGTCTGTAAGCTCTGCAATATGGAGGGTCAGGTTCTCTTCGGAGGAGTAAATGTGATAGGCTTTTCCATCATCATCGACAAAGAGGGTCATATCCCGTGACATTTGCCCCTCTTTCAGGTGTTGAACCACCAGAGCTCCCCGGGTTATATCTTCCTTCCACTCCGCACTCCATCCTTTCTTTTTAGCAAAAGCTTTTCAGGTTGATCTTCCGGTCTTTCTGATCCATGTTCTCCGGGTACATACCAGGATTGACCCTACCGGAACGAATGAATTGGTAAGGGCCGGTAACAGAATCGCTTACGGCAATGGCTGCGTGGGCGGCTTCGTATCCCTGTCCTTTTAACTCAAGGTGAAACCACATCACATATTTACCTGTCTTCTCGTTGTAAATAACCTTGGGACGTTCGATGATGCTTCCCCGGGTGATGGAACTTTCCGGATCATCGGATACAGAGAGGGCGACTCCTTCGTAATTCCAGTTACAGAGATCGGAAGAGGAGTAACAGGTGACTCCTACCAGGGCTGCATTGGTATCTTCAGCTTTGTGTTCGCCAAACCAGTAATATTTATCCTTGTGGTAAAGGAGACCTCCCCCGTGGGCATTGATATGATTACCGTACTGGTCGAGCCACAGTTCTCCGGGACGGATGGTATCTTTTTTCTTCTGGTAAACCCGCACATAGTCGATCTCATACTTCATCGGGAAGGCGGTTGTATCGGGCTCTCCACCATTTATCCCACCTATGGCCAGATTAAGTAATAAATAATGAGGCTGTTTAAAGGGGTTCCTGAAATCGCCCAAGGAACCATTGATGGTTTCACTCAGGAGTATTTCATTGAGTAGTTCGTCGTCTACATAGAGTTTGATGGAAGTTTCGCCCCAGTCCATCCGCCAGATATGGAATTTGGATGCCCAGTCAGGATCTTTGTCTGTAAAATGGGTAAAGAGGATGGCTTTGCTTTTCCACCGGGCATTCCACTGGCGTTCGGTACCCCAGGCGGCATTGGCCAGGATATGGGGTACTCCCTGAATGCGGTAATACTCCATTATATCTATTTCTCCATTGGAGGGCCACTCCATATCCCGGCCGAGTGTCCAGATAGCAGGCCAGGCTCCTCCCCGGATAGGAATACGGGCTTTGATCTCAAAGCGTCCGTAGAGGAATTCTTTCTTTCCGGCTGTATTCAGGGAGGAAGAGGTGTATTCGATAAACTCCCTGCTCTCGCGCCATCCGGTACTACCGGGTTTATAGAGGGGATTCTCTCGTTTTTCCCTTTTAGCTTCGATGATCAGCAATCCATTCTCACACCAGGCATTACCGGGCTGGTACCATTGCAATTCTTCGTTCCGTGCCAATCCATTCTCAAATCCCCAGTATTCCGGATCGGGTTTCCCGTCCTGGTCGAATTCATCCGACCAGACCAGTTCCCATTGCTGTGCCGGTAAGTAGAGGGGGAACAGGGATAAATGGATAAGCAGAATGATATAATTAAATAACTTTTTACCTGTCTTCATACGATACGTTTTTAAAAAATAAGGGTGTCCCAAAAGTAAAACATACTATCTATATGTTATCCGTTTTATTATTTTAACCCTATGAAAAGGTTTGTCCGGTTGAAAAAAGATGTTTCACTGCGTTCAACATGACAAAAAGATAGTAAAAAATACTTTTGATACACCCTCGGTTCATCTATTACCTTATATATCGGATCTTAATACCTGTACTATACTTATTCCTCATCGGTCTCAGGGTCAAAGATAGCCAATTCTACATCATAGAGGGCCAATTCTGCCATATTAAACCAGGTTTTCCCGTTACTGATAGAGGTGACACTGAAACGGAAATGGGTAAATGTTTTACCAGGTGCTACATAGTCGGAAGTGTATTCGGCACTACGGGCACTGGGGAGTCCGGAGAGTTCGGCTACGGTTTCCCAGTTCTGTCCATCGTTGCTGATCTGGAGATCGGCTGTAGAGGGGCGGCCGTCTGTCGTATTGTCATTCCGATTCTGGTACCAGATGAGGAAATTCTCATAAGGCTCCTTCAGATCTACCTGGATATATTGGGGCAGCGGTACGGCTGCTCCGCTCCAGATGGTATGGAAGAAGGTTCCGGGATCTTTATCGATCAGGTTCCGGATAGGCCCTTCGGAAGGTTCCTGGGCATTGGTACTTAACATATCGGCTGTAAGGGGTATCTCTGTCCGGGATACTACGGTAGTAGTAGCCGGTGCCGGGCCGGACTGGGCATTCACCGTTCCGGTTTCTCCTCCCTGGTGGGCTGCGTTAAAGGTCTGGAAATGGAATGTGTAATCTCCGTACCGGGCACGGGTATCTTCTATCACCATTTCAGTGGTTCCTTTAGAGGCTATTTTATAGACATCTTTTTTGAGATGGGGATCGTAATATCTGATCTGCAGATAGGTAAAGTTACCTTCGGGTGCATCCCAGGTAAGTTTGATCTCTCCGGGAAGTGCTTCGGACCGCACGGTACTCATACTAATGGGGGCAGGGGCCGAAGTATCTCCTACGATCTCAAAGGTAGTGAGCTTGCTCTCACAACTGTAAAGGAGCGGCAGTAGCCATACCCATGTTAGATAGCTGAATTTATTTTTCATATTCTGATGCTTTAGTGTATTACGATAGGGTTAATTCCATCCGGGGTTCTGTGTTAAATTCTCATTTTTCAGAATTTCGGACTGGGGAATGGGGTAGAGATACATTTTATCATCCCAGACACGCTCTTTTTTTACCCGGGTATAGGTAAATGATTCATCCGGATTCTGAGTGATAGTGACCACATCGATACTTTTAAAGAGTTCTCCCTCCTTCCAGCGGCGGATATCCCAGAAACGGTGCTCCTCGAAAGCGAGCTCTACCATGCGTTCACGTTTGTATCTGGTCCAGAACCGGTCGTTACTCATCCCTTCGGGGAAATCAGGCATATCTACATCCGAACGTTTCCGGATCACATTGACTGCCTCGCGTGCGGACATCGGGAAATCACTATCTACGGCATCGGCTGAGCCTAAGTAGTTAAATACGGCTTCGGCATAGTTGAGATAAAACTCTCCCAGACGGAAGAGTACCCAGCTGTGGCGGGATCCTCCGTTGTTATTGGTAGTACCGATCACACGGGTGGGATCGAGATACTTTTTAAGGTAATAACCGGTGGGTGTAGCGCCTGATACGGGAAGGGCATTGCGTCCGCCGGTATAGTTTTCCAACGGATAGGGATTGGTATCGGGCCACTTTTCGCCGTTGACGGCAATGGTCATACTGAAACGGGGATCGCGGTCTGCATACGGGTTGTTGGGATCGTAACCACTGTTTGCTTCATCCCAGGCAAGACCGGTGGATTTTATTTCATAAGCATCTACCAGAGTTTGTGTGGGACAGTTGCCGGAGTTACCTCCCTCCATTCCTACGGGAAAGTTGATTTGCTCAGGTGTGTTCGTATCTCCGACACGACGCACAAAGAGCATTTCGGAGGCTTTCCAGTTGTCTGTTCCCCAGATCTCGGAGTATTTACCGAGGTTAAAGTTATTTTCCCGGCAAAAATCAATGACATCTTTACTGGCTTGGGCTGCTTTCTTATAGAGTTCTCTGTCTCCTCTTTCATTAAACAGAGGACTTGCCTGGTACAAGAGTGCACGGGCTTTCAGGGCAAGGGCTGTTCCACGGGTTACCCGACCATCATCGGGTACGGAACCGTTAGCGGCATCGTTCTCTAGGTCGGTATAACGAACAGGAGGTTCAGGGGCCACCGCATCACACTCTTTGACAATAAAATCGAATATATCGGCTGCCGGAGTACGCGA
Source organism: Bacteroides sp. (assembly GCA_021203405.1). Taxonomy (GTDB): domain Bacteria; phylum Bacteroidota; class Bacteroidia; order Bacteroidales; family Bacteroidaceae; genus Bacteroides. The sequence continues at coordinate 10,885 of JAJQBG010000246.1, read as the reverse complement.
AAGGGTATTGGCCTCTTCCGGAGTAAGTACTTCTTCGGTAAAAGGGACATCGCCGTAGGTGCGCACCAGGGTAAAGTAGAAATAGGCACGCAACAGGCGTACTTCATACGGGTAGCGCAAAAAGCGGTTGAGCTGTTCCTGGTAGTCTTTATCGAATTTATGTTCGGAAAAGTCGGCCTGGGGGTAAAGTTCCAGAAAATAGTTGGCAGCCCGGATACCCTGGTAAACTCCAAATTGCGAATAGGTATTCCGCTGGCTCCATCTGCCGTTATTAAAGAGGTGTATGGTGGCCCAGGCCCAGGCATACTCAGCTTCGTCAGATGCGGAACAGAGTGAAGAACTACCGGGTAGTCCTGATTCCAGAAAACTGTAGACATTAGTTACCAGCGCTCCTGTACGGCCAAAATCGGTGAGTACATACTCTTTGTCGTACACGGTATATTCACGGAAATTCATTTCATCTGTACAGGAGAGCAAACAGGCTGCACAGAGTAGCGTGAAAATTATATTTTTTATCTTCATAGTTGATTCTTATTTTATTTGTTCAACAATCGTCCCTGCTTAAAAGCCAAACGAGAAGCCTATGTTTACCGAGCGGGTAGCCGGATAGACATTCCCTATAGCTTCGGGATCGCTTATGTCAATTTTATCGAAACAGAGCAGGTCTACTCCGCGAACATAGATCTTGGCTTGTTTCATCCGGATCCTGCTCAGGGCCGAGACCGGTAACTTATAATAGATCTCGCAGTTACGCAGTTTCAGGAAAGAGCGGTCGGCAAGCCATACGGAGTTATACATGTAATTGTTATCGTTCCCTTCGGTGGTCAGACGGGGAAAACGGGCATTGGGGGTTTCGGGGGTCCACCGGTTGTTGTAATAGTGGTTCGAAATGGTGGCATTTCCTACCAGTGGCATGTATACACTGGGGGTATTAAGGAGTGCCGTGTAGTTGCCTGCTCCCTGGAAGGTAGCGCTTACTCCGAGCCCTTTCCACTCAACTCCCAGATCGAATGCGTAGAATATCTCCGGGTAGGATTCGTTATAGCCCATTTTTACAAAATCGTCTTCATTGATCACACCGTCCCCGTTGACATCTTTGTACTTAATATCCCCGGGTTTTACAGGTTCGAATTGCTGAGGAGCACTGTTGTCAATATCGGCCTGGTCTACAAAATACCCGATGGCCTGCAAAGCGAATACCTGCCCTACCTGGCTTCCGGTACGCCGTGTATTTGCATAGGCTCTGGGGGTTTCATCCATTTCAATAATTTTATTTTTTGACAGGGTAAATTTACCTCCGAGATTGAAACGGAGATCGCCTATCTTTTTCGTGTAATCCAAACCGATCTCTGTACCCCAACTATCTACGATACCATCGTTGGCATAGGCACTGGAGGTACCCACTACAGCAGAATTCTTACCGGAAGTGCTTACCCAGATATCGGAACGGCATTCGTAATAGCCGTCTACCGTAAGGGTTAAGCCTTTCCATAGAGTCATATCCAATCCCGCATTATACTTATAGGCTTTTTCTACGGTACCGCTGGAAACCGGGGTTCCTTCCTGCCAGCTGCCGTCGTTCCCGAAATCGTTCCGGATGGGATATCCTCCCCCACTTCCATTGAGGTCTGCATACCAGTATCCGTTATAAGGAATATTCTCTGCACTGAGCATTCCGAAAGAGGCACGGAGTTTCAGGAGGTCGATCTAGGAGTTATCGGTGAGAAATCCTTCGTTGGAGGCTACCCAGGAGAGCCCTACCGTGGGAGAGAGATGCCATTTGGTCTCTAAGGTATTGGTAGCGGAGCCCATCAGGGTGAAATCGGCAAAGTAACGGTCTTTGTATCCGTAATGACCATATACACCTGCATTTTGATGGTAATAGGTAGTATTGATACCGTTCTTATTATCATACTTATAGGTATAGAGCAACATGGCGTACAAAGAGTGGTCGTTAAAGCGGCGCTGGTAATCCATATTGATATGGAAGTGAAAGAGCGGTACTGCCAGTCGAGTTTACTGTCGCCTTTGAGGCCGGTCTCTTCTCCACCGGTAAAGGTTCCGGAAATGATGGGTTCTCCTCCATTCCACCCACTCACGGTAGAACTTCCGTAAGCGAAGGATTTGGAATGATCTCCCCAATAGGAGGCTATATTATCGTAACCCATCCGTACACTGCCTCCCAGCCCTTTTAAAATGGAGGAGAGATCCTGGCGAAGGGACATATCGGCATACAGGGCACGGGTGTGTCCTTTGGTATAGGCACATCCCCGGGTGAGGGCCACCGAATTGAAGTAACCGTCCCAGGTTGCATTGCCACCCCAGAGTCCCTCTTCGTTCTTAATGGGAAATGCGGCAGAAGGCAGTATATACAACTTAGGGATGAGATTATCACTCCCCAGCCCCGGACGGCTGAACTCATTGAGTACTCCCATGATATTGGTCTGAAGTTTAGTAGTACCGGTCAGGTCAATATCCAGGTTAGTACGGAAATTACCCCGGGAGTATTTTTCCTGGGTGGAGTATCCGTCATTCGTGTTGGCCTGGTCTATAAAACCGTTATCGTTTTGCAGATTAAGCATCGTGAAATAGCGCATACGGGTACTACCTCCGCGAAAGGTAAGTGTAGCTATATCGGAGGCACTTACGTCACGGAAGGTTTCACCCCACCAGTCTACATTGGGATAAAGATAGGGATATTTACCGCTTCTGAAGGCTTCCAGCTCTTCCTGCGAATAACGAACGGCTCTTCCGTCATTCATCAGCGCTTCATTCAGGGCACTTCCATACGTGTAGGCGTCTGCCAGCTCGGGTTTACGGGCCTGCCGGTTAAAGGCATGATCGTACGAAAAAGAGATTTCGCGGGAGTTGTATTTACCGCGCTTGGTTACGATATTGATCACTCCGTTCACTCCTTTGTATCCATACAGAGCCACAGCTGCGGCATCTCTGAGTACGGTTACCGACTCAACCTCTTCGGGGCTGATATAATTAAGGGCCTGATAGCCATAATCGCGTTCCAGACCGTCTATCACCACAAGGATTCCGTCGTTACCGTTAAGAGTCTGACGGCCACGGACATACATGGAAGGGATCTAATCCCATACGGTACCGGTTTTTTGCAGGGTAGTAAGTCCCAGTACATTCCCATAGAGTGAATTACCGATATTGAAGGCCGAACGGGTATCTATATCTTCGGCATATACGGTAGAGGCTGCTCCGGTAAACTCTGTGCGGGTTTGCTCCAGACCGAATCCGTGATTCACTTTCAGGCTTGAATAGTCTATCACAATGGTAAGGGGTTCGTTCTCACTGGTAACAGGTACCCGCTTTACATCGTCGCTGAATGTGAGTACTTTGAGAATATCGTTCTTCAAAGTTACGATCTCGAAGTTACCGTCCTGATCGGTAGCTGTTTTTACAGAGGGACTATCCTCAATGGTTATCAAGGCGCCGGGGACAGGATCGCCTAGGTTATCCACCACTCTACCGGTAATATAGTTACCGGTCTGAGCCCAGCCGGATAGGCTTAAACAGGCAAGCGTCAGTATAGCTGTTATTTTATTTTTCATATTTATCAGTTTTTAATAATGGTTGGATCCTTACCGGTTACCAGCCCGGATTCTGTGTCAATCCATAGTTTTTATTCACTTCGGAAGGTGGAAAAGCAGCCAGGTACCATTTGGGGTCAAACCCACTCCACCAGGAATGGGAGATATTGACGAGTTTGAACTTTTCATAGGTAAATTGTGTGGGGAACGGGCCGCGTTCACTTTCGTTCTTGTCGGACCAGGAGCCTTCTCCTCCATCAGCACGGGTAATTTTGAGTCCGTGCAACTCTTTGGAGAAGAGATCGGCTCTTTTATGACGTACCATATCAAAGAGGCGGGTATCTTCCAGGCCAAGTTCACAGGCTCTTTCACGCAGCAGTTCTTCCATCAGGTTATCCGCGTCGGACAACAGGTTTTTATCGGGATTACACGTTGCAAGTCCTTTCAGGCCCACACGGGCACGGACAATATCTATCTGTTCGACAGCTTTGGGGAGATTACCGGTTTTAAGCAGAGTTTCCGCATAAATAAGGTACATTTCGGCCAGACGCAGGTAAGGCCATTGCATATACTGGTTGTTCAGGCTGGATTTTCCCTCTTTATAGAATTTATAATTCCGGAAGCCGGTAGCGGTTTCACCGGTCTCTTTTTCGGTATCGGATATGTTTTCACGTCCTCCCATCCAGAGCTCTGCGGAACGGCCACTGTACCGGGCTCCGTTTACCAGCATCGTTTCATACAGATGTGGGTCACGAATGGGTTGGTTATAGTCGTTATCCGTAAAGAAGGGGTTGGAGGCTACTTCTTCATCGCTCCAGCTGAAAGGTTTTCCATTGGCCAGCGGAAACATCTCCATAAATTCGAGCGTAGGGGTATATCCTCCATTGGGTACCCATTCTCCCCAGAGTTGGTTCCAGGCATTGGTCCATTTTCCCCAGTTACGGGTGGTGATCAGGAGTTCGGTATTATCAGCACGCAGGAAATAGCCGTGGTTGTATGCTTCCCGGTAGGCATCCACGGTAGTACCGGTGGCCTGCATCAGGGCATAATATCCGGATTTGTTAAGTTCCGTAAAGAACTCCTCGCAGGCTTTGAGACATTGTGTCCACAACTCGGGTTTATAGCCTCCGTACCAAACATGGTGATTTTCTACTGCTGCATACGAGCCTTGTATATAGGGGACGGCATCGTTAAAGAGAGGACTGGCTGCATAGAGTAGTATTTTGCATTTCAGCCCCATTACTCCGGCTTTGGTGAAACGCCCCTGCCAGCTCTCTATCCCATCGTTGGTTAAATCCCAGGGAAGATAGGGAGCAGCTTCGTCCAGCAGGCGGATCATAAAATCGACTGTCTCTTCTACTGTTCCACGGGGTATGTGGTATTCGGTCTCTACATCATAGGCTTTATCTACAATAGGTAAACCTCCCAGGTGACGGAACAGGTCAAAGTAGCGGGATGCTATAATGGATTTTGCTTCAGCTTTCAGACGTGCTTTTTCAGTGTCGTCCATACCGGGAACATCGTCTATATTTTCAATAAAGATCAGGGAGGCGCGGATGGCCTGCCAGCAGTTCTCTTTGGTATATCCGAAGCGGGTCTCATTTCCACTATCCTCATCACTGGCTTTATAGGAACCGGAATAGTATTTACGGTTGACTCCGTCCCAAGAGTTATGGCTGTGCCAGCAATCGGAAAGGGTTTCGAACATTCCGGTATTCATTTTACCCTCTACGTCTGCCCAGTAGGTAGGAAGGCCATAGTAAAGTTTGCTATAAGTATCCCACAGAAAACGGCAGGCATATTCGGCATTTCCAAAGATAGTATCCTGCGTAATATCTACTCCCGGACCTTTTTCCAGAAAACTATCACCAAATTTTATCGGGTCTACACAGGAGATGGTACAGATTCCGCCTCCTACGAGTAGTGCTATTAAATAATTTCTTAATTCTCTTATCATGGTATCAAAGTATTAGAATCCAACTTTTAATCCAACATTAAATACCCGGGTTAAGGGGTAGTTGGGACGGTCGCTCTGGCGTGACTCCGGATCTCCCCACTGGAATCCGGTAAAGGTGAGCAGGTTATAACCGTTCACATACATCCGGCAGGAGTTCAGTTTTATTTTCTGCATAAAGGAGAAATTAAAATTATATCCTACCTCCACACTTTTCAGGCGTAAATAACCGGCATCAATCAGGTAAAGGTTGGAACCTGCATAGTTATTGGCTGCACTTGCCTTGGAGATACGGGGATACTTAGCCGTAAAGGTATCTTCGGAAGAACGCCAGGTATTTTCATACTGATATAGCAGTAATCCCTTATTTTGTGTATCTCCCAGGGGTTGCCTGAATTCACTGAGCATACGGTCTACATTCCAGGCACCTGTCCACTGCATGGAGAAATCGAAGTTTTTCCAGGAGAAACCCAGGTTAAGACCGGCTGTATATTCGGGTACATCGGTAAAACCGATATTCCGGGTAAGGTCGTCTCCATCTATCTTCCCGTCTCCGTTCAGGTCTACATAGACACAGTCACCTGGCTGAAGAGTAGTTCCGTGATCGGCTATCCTTTTTCCGAATTGCTGATAATACCGTTCTTCGGCTGTCTCATCGTAAAATCCCCAGAATTTATACATGGAACGGGAGCCAATTCTCCGACCTGTTTCATACATATAGGGTTCGTTCTGGGTTACTTCATTCATATAGATAATTTTGTTCCGGGCAAAAGAGAGGTTCCCGCTGACCCAGTAACGGAAGTTATCTCCGATGCGGTCGTTCCATTTGACTTCTACTTCGTATCCTTTGTTCTGTGTTTCTCCTACATTGACATTGGGAAGTGACATTCCCAGGATAGAGGGAAGATAGTTGGGAGTACGCAGAATATCGCGGCGTTTTTCATGGAAGTAATCCACTGAAAGTTTGAGGCGGTCGTTTATAAAGGTAAAGTCGAGCCCGTAGTTCTGTTTGACGGCTTTCTCCCAGGTTACGCTCCGGTTGGACTTGGTGAGTTCGTAAGCCCCTCCTTTTTTACTGTCGGTATTGGTACCGAAGTAATATCCGCCATCGAGTTTATAGGCATCGGGCAGGTAAAGGAAGCGCTGGTCATTGGCTTTGTCATTTCCTACTACCCCGACGGAAGCATGGATTTTCATATAATTAATGACATGCTTAACGGGGCGGAAAAAAGGCCTCTTCACTGAGGATCCAGCCTAACGAACCTGCCGGAAAGATGCCGTATCGGTTGTCCTTGCTGAAGTTTTCAGAACCGTTATAGCCAATATTAAATTCGGCCAGGTAGCGGGTTTTCCAGTCGTAGGTAACGCGCCCTACGGTACCTACGTACGCTGTGGGAATATCTCCATAGTTTCCTTTGGGATAGTATCTTTTGGATTGGTTATAGAGCACCAGGGCAGTTACAGTATGATCGCCGAAACGTCTGTAATAGTTCAGTCCCAGTTCCATATACCAGTCGCGGGCTTTTCCATAGTCTCCTTCCCGGTAACTTAGCTGGGTATCGGAGCCGTCTTTACGGTATTCCAGGGTTCCATCTTCCTGAAGTACAGGAGTGTACCGGGCAACGGAGGAACTGGCTATTTTTTCGGTGGAGTATTCTGTATTGTAAGCTCCTTTGAGTTTAACAGAGAGTCCTTTGGTAATGAAATCGAGCTTCTGGTCGAGTGCCAGGTCGATATTGAGCACATTGGTTGTTTTGTTACGGTACCCTTTTCCATAGTAAGAATCGAGTCCGGTTGCTCCTGTAAAGGGGAGATCGTCTGAGTTAGAGACTACATATTTTCCATCTACAATACCGGCACCGGCAAAAGGTACGGCCCAATAGAGTTTGCGGAAGAGCTGGTTCTGATCTTCGCCACTTTCGGGAGTCCGCTTGGACTCTACACGCCCACCCAGATTTACGGATAAAAGGGTGGTTTTGGAGATATCAAAGTCTAAATTGGCCCGATAATTATAACGTTTATAATCGAAGTTAAAATCATCTGTCGCATTGAACTGTTTGAACATACCTCCCTGGGTAAACATACCGGCCGAAACAAAGTAACGCATATAGTCGGTACCTCCTGATATATTAACGTTGTGTTGTGACTGAAAAGAGGCTTTATTCATACAGTAGTCCAGCCAGTTGATATCCGGATAACGGATCGGGTCGGAATGATTGCGGAATTTTTCCAGCTGTTCGTCGGTAAAGGTCGCTACTCCCCCGTCATTTACCTGTAACTCATTATAGTACCGGGCATACTGGTAGGAGTTGGCAAACTCCAGCTGTTTGGTCATCATATTGACCCCGGCAGAGGTAGAAAAAGAGATCTTTGCTTTTCCCTCAGTACCTCGTTTGGTAGTAATAAGGATAACCCCATTGGCACCACGTACCCCAAATACAGCTGTAGCAGAAGCATCTTTGAGGATAGTAATACTCTCGATCTCGTTCGGGTCGATCTGTGAAAAATCGCGGTCTACACCGTCTACCTGTATAATAGGTGAGGCATCGTTCCAGGTGGCTATACCACGTACATAGAGGTCGGCGGCATCGGCACCCGGCTCACCGGAATATTGCACGGAAGAGATACCGATTATTTGTCCGGAAAGGATATTTGAAATAGACCCTACCGGAGTCTTTAACAAATCGTCTCCTTTCATGGAAGAGATAGCTCCTGTCACAGAGATTTTTTTCTGGGCTCCATAGGCTACTACCTGTACTTCATCCAGCAGCTGAGCATCTTCGGCAAGCTGGATCTGTACATTGCGTGTACCTTGTTTTACGGTAACGACTTTTTCCTGGTAACCAATGAAGGTTACTTTCAGCCGGATAGTTTCATCGGGAACATTGAGGATAAAATTACCTTCGAAATCGGTAATAGTCCCTATGGTTGTTCCCTCAATAGTAACATTAGCACCAATAATAGTCTCACCACTGGTGTCCTTTACGGTACCGGATAATTGAACGGAGTTTTGCTGTACTATATGTACAGTCTCTGCAGAAGCCTGTACCTCCAAAGGGATCAATATCCCTATCATAAATAAAGGTACAGCCTAAAATATCAGTCTCCGTAAAAGCAATCGGGAGTAGGATCGATGTGTAACCAATACCTTGTTATGCCGTTTATTTATAAAAGCATTTAAAGGAATTCTTACACATCCGAAAAACATAATTTGTTTTCTCATCAGTATAAACATTAAGATTAAACATAAAATTTTACACAGCTACAAATATAAAGCAACTTTAAAAAAGGTAAGAGTAAAATAAGACGCAGGAGGTAGAATATAAGATATTCGACCTTTTTGACAGATAATTCGACCTAATAAAATGGATTCATAAGGCTTGTGAGAGTAATATGGAGAAAATATCAGCCTATTGCCTCTTCATTTTCCTGTAAGTATAAGACCAAAAAAATCTGAATTCAGTATTGTGGTTCTGCCGGATTGAGCAGGGTAAAAGATAGATTATGTATAAAAAACGACTAACTACTCTTTCCGTGGAAAAGTAATTACTAATGTAGAGTACGGAAAGTACAGGTGTAGTAAATAAGAAAGAATATAGAAAGATATCTTATTGCTTAAGAACCTCTGCCAACTCTTCTATCATGGCCCGTCTGCGGGGATAGAGTTTTTTCAGTTGCTCTGCTAACTCTACAGCTTCTTCTTCAGCTCCTAACTTTATCATGCGGCGAATATACTCAAATACCTGCCGGTAATGATTACGGTCGGAAACATGCTCCATGTCTGCCAGGATACACTCTCTATACATACCTGCCAGTTGCAAAGGATATATGTTGAAAAGATACTTTTCGGCTTCCCTGATCCGGTCAAAAGAGGGCCAGTCATAGACTATTTGCAGGAGGTCTTTCCATCTTTGTTCGTCAATGTAGATATATGCGAGCAAATAGTAATCCGCTCCACACTTTGTTTTTACCTCTTTGATCAATCCTTCGACATAGCTGCTCCACTCCTGAGCGGGTATCTGTTTTTTTAATAGCTGATAATGATCTTTTCTTGCTTCCCCCCAGCTGTCCTTCAAAAAGAGAGTACGGGCCAACCTGGTCAACTCTTGTTTATTACCGGTTTTTTCATAAGCGGTTAAAAGATAAATATTCCAATTATATACCAGCCCCGGAGCATGCGTTTTATCCAAAATAATTCCTTCCTTCGCCAGAGCAATAGCCTTATCATAATCTCCACCAGCTATGGCATACTCTATTATTTTTTCACGAAATGTACTATTGTGAAGTTTAAGTCCCATATACCGGATAGCAGCTGATTCTCCCCGGGTACGGGCTATAAACTCTGCTTCATATCTTTCCAGGGTAGCTTTTTCCCAGTCTGAGAGAGAGGGGTCAGCCAATAAATTCGTAATAGTTTGTGTATATTTTCTTTTTCCTCTTCCGTTTTCATTAACAAAAAAGCAATCTCTATACACTCCTCTTCATAATCAAATCCCCGAAGAGTTTTTGATTCTACTACAGAGATCACATAATCAACTAACTCTCTCCGGATACTTTCATCCGGATCCCCGGCTGCCAGTTCAGTGAGTAACTCCAAAGCACAACATATCGTTCCTCCTATATATCCGGCACTATCATCTATACGATACATGATCTGTTTCATGCCGTCTAAGATAGCCGCTGCCATATAAAATGCCCGACGATAGTTTCCTTTTTTCATCTCCTCCTGAGCTTTTCTGTCTATTTCACCAATAGCACCTGCCAATTTAATGGTGTCCGAATATTCTATATATCCATAATCGCCCGCAAAGGATTCAATAATCGACTCTATCTGGTGAGTATAGGCCTCTCTTGTATCCGCACCGGTCAGAGACATATAAGCAGAAAGAATAGTAGCGGTTAGTAATTTATCTTTTTTACAGTGAGTACGGATAATATGTTTTAACTGTTCGACAGATAGTTGTTTCAGGACTTTATCAATAAGTTATAAAGGGGTAGATTCCCTGTGCTTAGATGATTGTAAGGGAAATTCTTTTTCTGTATAGTATTCATCATTCTCGTCATCCTCGTCCTCTTCATCATTTTCTTCTTTGCTTTCCCGCAGCGCAAATAAAACAGCAACGATATGTTTACATACGGGTCCGAAATCATAAGGACAATCACAAAAATAATCTATTACCTGGTCATTCTCTAACTCAATTTCAACCGCATAATCATCACTTCCTCTTACGGTTGCTTCATAAGTACCGGAATCAATTTTTCTTATCCTTCCTACATATCCCTGCTCGAAATAGAGTTCTCCTCGTTTCACAATTACAGGATCAAGACTAAATTCAAAATCATCAAGGTTAAATTAAATAATAAATACGGGTCAAAATTT
>JAJQBG010000112.1 GCA_021203405.1 Bacteroides sp. | reverse complement strand
AAGTAAACGTTTAATATAGTATTTAACGAAAGCGAAAATATATGTGTATCTATTTTATTAATCTCTTAACAGTAATAAGTATGATGTTTCAAATACCCAACTTACCTTATGAGCACAACGCACTGGAGCCCGTTATCAGTAAGCAGACCGTTGACCTGCATTACGGAAAACATCTTCAGACCTATGTGGACAAACTCAATGATCTTGTGAAAGGAACCGATCTGGAAGGAAAACCGATCGAAGAAGTGGTAAAAGAGGCTCCCGAAGGGCCTATCTTTAATAACGCAGGGCAGGTACTCAACCATACCCTCTATTTCCTGCAATTTAAATCCAAACAGGAGAACAACCGCCCGACAGGCAAAATCCTTCAGGCCATTGAAAGAGATTTCGGAAGTTTTGAAGAGTTTCAGCAATCTTTCAGCCAGGCCTCTGTCGATATATTTGGTTCAGGCTGGAGCTGGCTCTCCGTCGATAAGGATGGAAAACTGATCATCACTAAAGAGGCAAACGGCAGTAATCCGGTACGCCACGGATTGAAACCGCTACTTGGTTTTGATGTCTGGGAACACGCTTACTACCTGGATTACCAGAACCGCCGGAAAGATCACATTGACCAGCTTTGGTCCATCATCGACTGGGAGACAGTAGAAAGCAGAATGTAATAATCAGCACCGGAAGTTGTTTAACGAACAGTATCCGGTAATTTCTTACTAGTTTCAATAGCAAAAGCGGCCGGGTGAATAATAGTACCCCGGCCGCTTTCTGTTTATATTAGTTTATTAAAAGGAAGATCAATCTCTCTTTTTCCAAAGCCGGCTCATATCTTCCAGTGTTTTACCTTTAGTCTCAGGTACAAACTTCCATACAAAGATAGCAGAAGCGAGTGCGAAGAAGGTGTAGATAAGGTAAGTACCCCCAACGCTCCATACGGAGAGTGACGGGAAAGTACTGGATACAACAAAGTTGGATATCCATTGTGCAGCTACCGCAATAGCCACAGCCTTTCCACGGATCGTATTGGGGAAGATCTCAGAGATCAATACCCAGCAGATGGGCCCCCAGCTCATCATGAACGAAGCAGTATAGATAATAATGAAAACAAGGGCTCCGATACCGATCACATCCATAAAAGAGAGGATACTCAGGGCTACCATTCCAATACACATACCGGTAGAACCGATGATCAGCAGCGGTTTACGACCGAACTTATCCACCGTAAGGATAGCTACCACCGTAAAGAGAATATTCACAACACCCATTACCACAGTCTGGATCATGGATACGTCCCCGCTGGCACCCATGTTCTCAAAAATACGGGGAGCATAATAGAGTACTACATTGATACCTACAGCCTGCTGGAACACAGAGAGCAGGATCCCAATGATGATCACTCCGACCCCATAGGTAAATATCTTTTCACTCTTCTCTTTGGCCGTCTCTTTGATCTCCTTAAGAATAGCCAGAGCCTTCTCTTTTCCATTGATATGGGAAAGAACATTCAACGCACCATCCATATCGCCGGAAAGCACTAAATAACGAGGTGTTTTGGGCACAAAGAAAAGCAACAGACCGAAAATAGCAGCCGGGAAAGCTTCACTGAGGAACATCCGTCTCCATCCGATCTCTATCATAGCCTCTGCCGTAGGCAGGTTGGCACGGATCAGGTAATTCACAAAATAGACAACCAGCATACCAAAGATAATAGCGAACTGGTTGCAGGAAACCAACGTTCCCCGGATATTGGCAGGAGCAATTTCGGCAATATACATGGGGCAGACTGCCGAAGCCAACCCTACACCGATCCCACCCAATACACGGTAAAAGTTAAACATCAAAAGCAGGTTCAAAGAGGGCTCCCCGTGTTTAAAAAAGAGGAATTCAGGATTGTAAGATCCCAATGCAGAAAGAAAGAAAAGAAGAGCAGCCAGGCGAAGTGAATTACGGCGTCCCAGCCGGGAGGCCAGGATACCGGAGATAGCTCCCCCGATCACACATCCGATCAGGGCACTGGAAGCAGTGATACCGTGCCAGGCTTTATTGTAGTCAAAATCGGGAGCACCCCGGAAAAAATCCTCCAATGCTTTCTCGGCTCCGGATATAACTGCCGTATCGTACCCGAACAGCAATCCCCCGATAATGGCAACGGAAGTTATAGAGTAGAGGTAGAGTTTACTACCCTGGTTCGTATTATTCATGATATTGGTTGGTATAAAGAATGATAATAGTTATTGTTAGACAGCAAATTAAAAAAGAGAGAAACCGCTGCTTATTTACCCTTTACGAGCGGTTTCTCTCCTGACATTTATTTAGCAATACATCGCTAAAATAGCTTCATACAATTCCTGTTTTCCGCTGGTCTGTTTCGGTTCACCGTTCTGCTTGGCATACGCAACGAGATCTTCCAGAGAGAGTTTTCCCTCTTCAAACTCTTTTCCTTTGCCACTGTCGAAAGAGGCATAACGATCGGTCACCATCTTTTGATAAGGAGACTCATTCAGCAGGGCAGCAGCAGATTCCAGCGCACGTGCCATAGCATCCATACCGGCAATGTGGGCGATAAAGATATCTTCCAAATCAGTAGAGTTACGACGGGTTTTGGCATCGAAGTTAGTACCGCCGTTCCCCAATCCACCGTTACGGATCACCTGCATCATAGCCTGTACCAGTTCATACTGGTCGATCGGGAACTGGTCGGTATCCCAGCCGTTCTGATAATCTCCGCGGTTGGCATCGATAGAACCCAGCATGCCGTTATCCACAGCCACAGCCAGTTCGTGCTCAAAGGTATGTCCTGCCAGGGTAGCATGGTTAACCTCGATATTCACCTTGAAATCTTTGTCAAGACCGTGAGCTTTCAGGAAGCCAATTACAGTTTCAGTATCTACATCATACTGGTGTTTAGTCGGTTCCATCGGTTTCGGCTCAATCAGGAAAGTACCTTTGAAACCACGTGAACGGGCATAATCACGGGCAATAGTAAGCATCCGTGCCAGGTGCTCTTTTTCCCGTTTCTGATCGGTATTAAGCAGTGACATATAACCTTCGCGGCCGCCCCAGAATACATAGTTCTGTCCCCCCAGTTCAATGGTAGCATCAATCGCATTCTTGATCTGCAGGGCAGCACGGGCTACTACATCAAAATCAGGATTGGTGGCGGCACCGTTCATATAACGCTCGTGTCCGAAAACATTGGCTGTACCCCACAACAATTTAATACCCGTCTCTTCCTGTTTCTGTTTAGCATACGCTACGATCTCTTTCAGGTTAGCTTCATACTCTTCAATGCTGTTGCCTTCGCTTACCAGGTCGATATCGTGGAAACAGTAATATTCAATACCGATCTTCTGCATAAACTCAAAGCCGGCATCCATTTTATCTTTAGCAGCCTGAACAGCATCAGCACTGGTAGCCCACGGGAAAGATTTAGTACCTCCACCAAACGGATCTCCTCCCTCAGCACACAATGTATGCCACCACGCCATCGAGAATTTAAACCAGTCTTTCATTTTTTTACCGTTCACCTCCTTTTCAGGATCGTAGTAACGGAATGCCATCGGGTTCTTACTCTCTTTACCTTCAAACTTAATTTTTCCTATACCAGGAAAATACTCTTTTGTTGCCATAGTTTTTCTAATAAGTTATTATATGA
>JAJQBG010000293.1 GCA_021203405.1 Bacteroides sp. | reverse complement strand
CCCTTCTACTATTCGATCCTCCTTTTCCGGTATAGAGGATCTATAGTTACCTTATTTAAGCTTTATACATAGTAATTATACTATATAGTTTCCTTCTTTCCCGAAAGATTTTTCCCCATTCTGTTGTATAAACGAATTGCTTTGTTGATCTTTGAAAAATAAAAGATATCAGTTATGAGTATAGAGCTGGGCCGGTTTAACTGGCTTGCTGTAGTAAAAGAGGTAGATTTCGGAGTCTATCTGGACGGAGGAGAAGAAGGGGAGATCCTTCTTCCTGCCCGGTATGTACCCGAAGAGATCCAGGTAGGAGAGGAGATCCGGGTATTTATCTACCTGGATATGGAAGAGCGGTTGGTGGCCACTACCCTGACTCCTTATATACAGGTCGGGGAGTTCGCCAACCTGGAAGTGTCCTGGGTAAACCAATACGGTGCCTTTCTGAACTGGGGGTTGATGAAAGATCTTTTCGTTCCCTTCCGGGAGCAGAAAGTAAAAATGGAGAAGGGAAACCGCTATATGGTATATGCCTATGTGGATGAGGAGAGTTTCCGGATCATAGCATCCGCTAAGATAGAGAAGTTCCTCTCCAAAGAGCCGCCTCCTTATAAGGCTGGGGATGAAGTGAACCTGCTTATCTGGCAGAAGACAGACCTGGGCTATAAGGTCATTGTAGAGAACCGCTACTCCGGAATGCTCTTTAACAATGAAATATTCCGCACAGACATCCGTTCCGGGTTGCGTTTGAGCGGATTTATCAAACAGGTACGGGAAGATGGGAAGATAGACCTAACCCTGCAAAGCAGTAGCCGGGAGAACCTGGAGGACTTCTCTATGGAGTTATTGGCTTACATCCGTAACAACGGAGGAAAAATAGCTCTGGGAGACAAAAGCCCTGCCGAAGATATTTATGCCACCTTTTCGGTCAGTAAGAAGATCTTTAAGAAAGCAGTGGGCGACCTCTATAAACGCTGCTTGATCCGGCTGGAAGAAGACGGAGGGATTTCTCTGGCCTGAGGGAGGAAATAACCCATTTCCGGGGGAATAATCCCCTCCGGAAATGGGTTATTTCAGTTGCGCCGGTTAAGATACCCGGCTACATTTGTGACATAGTTATCAACTAAAAAATATGTCACACATGAAAACCATTCAACGAAACGGACTTTTACTTGCCCTCACCTTCCTGTTCTGTTCCTGCCAGACCATGGGGTTCTTCACATCCAAAGATATGATGGCCATTGAAAAAGGGATGACCCGGCAGGAAGTGTATAAGAGATTGAAAAATCCTGATTACCGCAGCTTTACCGATGATGAGGAGGATTGGGAATACAGGCTGGCAGACGGCCGGAGAATGAGAATTACCTTCTATAAAGAAAAGGTGATAGCCCTGGATACTTATACATTACTCCCCCCCTGCCGTATGTCCTCCACCTGTACCACATCCACATTACTAAAACAGACACCTGATATGAAAAAAGTAATTATTCTGCTGAGTGTACTCAGTATATCTTTTTTTCTCTCTTCCTATCCTGCTTATGGAAACACTACCCTTTCTGAAATAGAGCGAGGCTCTGTCACCCGGAAACCTCAGCCCGGCAGAAAAGGAGAGATGGACCCTGAACGATTTTCAGAATTCCTTAACAGGTTGAAGGAAGCTCCCTTCAAAAGACAAAAGATGGAGCTCCTGGATACCGTTCTCCCTTACACCCGTTTTTCCTCCCTGCAGTGTAAAGAGATAGCCAATGCCTTTACATTTACCAGCGAGAAAAAGGAGGTACTTAAAAAACTCTATCCTTATCGGCAGATCCTCAATATTACTCGTATGCACTTGAAGCATTGACCTTCTCTTCCGAGAAGCGGGAAATAGAGGATTATATTAAACAGTATAATAAGGAGAAACAAAAGTACTCCCGCCCCCACGGGCAGGGCCAGCGGGAATCTCAGGATTTTCCCGTTTTTCTTTTCAGATTGAAAGAGACCTCTTTTACCAGTGAAAAAATGAAGCTACTGGATACAGTACTTCCTCACAGGCGTTTTACCTCTCTGGAGTGCAAAGAGATCGCCAACACTTTCTCCTTTGACAGAGAGAAAAAAGAGGTATTAAAGAAACTCTATCCCCATGTGTCCGACCCCCAACACTATTCTCATGCGCTCGAAGCCCTTACATTCTCTATCGACAGGAAAGAGATACAAAACTATATAGAGGAATATAAAGAGAGCCGGAGACCTCCGGGGACGGTCAGATATTGACCCATTCTTACTAAATATAATAATAATATGAATTAGGGAAATCCCTATTAACATTTGGGGATAATCACCCCCCGGCGGAGTTTCCTTGTTTTACATTTGCAACGTCGGAGATTAAATTTTACAACTATGAAGAGAGTAATAACCCTTTTATCGGCTATCATCCTGATCACTGCAGGCAGTAGTGCTATGGCAGCGATGAGCATAAGCAACGTGCGTAAGAACGCCCGCTTTCTCTCAGACAGGATGGCTTATGAGTTGAGATTGACACCGGCACAATACAACGACATCTACGAAATTAATTATGATTTTATGTATTCCGTTCGCCATGTAATGAACGATGTGGTAAGAGGATACGATCCTGCCATTGATCGTTACTACTATTACCTGGATCTGCGCAATGAAGATCTGCGGTGGGTGCTTAGCAATACGCAATACCGCCGCTTTATGGCCAACGAAGCCTTTTACCGGCCTATCTATACCTCGGGTAGTTCCTGGAATTTCCGGGTATATATCACCTACCACAACCATAACCATTTCTATTTCGGTAAACCCACCCATTACCGGACCTATTCCGGAAGGCCGGCCCCTCCTCCGGGACACGTAAGCCGTTACCATAAAAAGTATAACCACACCGTATATAACGGAAAGGTTACAGTCAATAACCGTCGTTCAGACTTTCATAGTGGTTCTTCCGGGACCACTTCGAATAGTCGCAGAACCGGACAACCAGTAGTACAAAAGATAATAAGGTAAATAGTAATGCCAACTCCGGAACCAACAGCAGACGGAAGGATTTGGGTACCAAAGTCACAAGTAAGGATAACAACAAAAGTACCGGTACTTCTACGGGAACCTCTTCGAGACGTTTGTCTGCCGGTAGTAGCTCTTCGGAGAGCTCCCGTAGTAGTTCGGTAAATCGCAGTAGTAGCAGTAGCAGCAAAGAGTCCGGAAGCAGCAGTAACTCTTCCTCCTCATCTTCTTCTTCAAGAAGATCCTCAGGCAGTAGTTCTACTACTACGAATTCCAGAAGATGAATTTTTATGATTGATTAATTATATTGTTTTCATGATAGGTACGCAAACCTATTTATTTAACCTATTTATGATCTAAACCATAACTCGTAGCGCAAGGGAGACTATTGGGAAACGGTCTCCCTTTTTGTTGCGGCATGTTTTATCCGGATCAACCTTCTCCTATGAATTAAAAACGAAAAAAATCTCCCAATCTCCCACCGGATAGGGCTTTTGTTTTGTAAATCAGTGTATTAACGTGGTGGGAGATGCGAAAAACCATCTCCCACCATCTCCCATATCTCCCACCGGGAGAATGCTTTATAAAAGCAACTTCCTCTTATTCACTGTCCTGTACTTTTTTCTACACCGTTCTATACTTTTTCCGACACGGTTCACTACTTTTT
>JAJQBG010000035.1 GCA_021203405.1 Bacteroides sp. | reverse complement strand
ACGGATATAATAATAGACATTATAAGCGAAGAGGAATAATATTATTCCTGTAAAGCCAATCATAGCCACATAAAATAAGAAAGAGTTATCGTTTTTCAGGTTGGGTAGTACGATTGATGCAAAAACAAGGGGTACAAAAAATATAGTGGAATAAGATGGGCTCTTCGCTTGTTAATGATCTTATTAAATATATGTTGGAGCTTTTGGTAAGATACCTTCCGGTTAACCTGTACATTCTCTGAGATACGTTTATCTTCCTGTTTCCAATATTTCTTTATTTCATTCAATTCCATCATATTCGTTTTTTATCATGCATGTTTTTAACTGTTCTCTGATTCTAATTAGACGTGTACTCGCATTTGTCCGGGAAAACCCTGTTATTTCCGAAATCTCCTCATTCGATTTATCTTCCAGATATAAAAGGATAATAGCCTTGTCCATAGGGTTTAATTCTTCTATGCATTTGTATAATAGATGAATAGAGGAATCTGTGTCGGATGAGTCGACAAAAACATTCGTATCGAAGGTTACCAGTTCTTCTACCAGTAATAATTTGTTCGCATCTTTTTTACGTTTCGTTTTCAATGCTATATTCAATGTTAAGCGATAAATCCAGGTCGATAGTTGGGCCTCCCCTCTGAATTTTGGGTAGGATTTCCATAGTTCAAACACCACATCACTCATCAGCTCTTTTTTATCCTGTGCATTCCTGGAATAAACATTGACAATTTTGACAATAATACATATGTGTTGCTCCAGAATAGATAAAAACTCTTTTTCCGCTGCTTCTTTCATTGTTTTCTATGATTAGTTACAAGCGATAATGTTTTTCTGAAGTTAACCCGTCCATATCCTGTATAAATATCAACTCCCTTATCATCAATATCATCACAACCTTCAAGGATAGCCTTTTTCACCTCTTTTGCGGTTATATCCGGGGCTATGCTATATACCAATGCTGCTAAAGAGGTAACAATGGGTGCTGCACCTGATGTTGCACCCATAGGCATCACATCACATATATTACCTGAAAAGGGTATCTCTTCCGCCCCCATAGGACTATCATTTGCTCTATAAAATCTGCTATCTGAAGGTTGACAAATTACCAGATCCTCAACAGGAGCACATACATCTAACAATTTTCCCCAATTGGAGCCCTGGGTTATACCTCCGGTGGTAACTGTCCAACGGGTATCGTTTTTACTTGAAGCACCTACTATGATAATGTGGTCTCTGTTCCTGAATATATTAACAATTTCATTATTACTGTTCCCGGCTGCAAGAACAACCAATACATCCTGCTCCCGGGCATGATCCAGTGCATCGTTTATTTTTGCTGGTTTTTCTCCGAAGATATATATATTGTTTAAAAAATATTTATTAGTTTTACGGCCTCTCCGGTATATGAATATTCCGGTCATTCATAAAATTTTGATCATTCACTTTTTAGAATAAAAGAAAGAAAAACACACATGAGAAAGATAACTACGATCTTTACAGGACTACTGATCAGTTTATTGTCTGTAAGTGCCCAGGATATTGAGCAGAGCGGAAAATCATTGGTGCCCCAATTCAAAATAGCAAAGGATGTAAATGTGCAGTTCGGAGGTTTTGTGCGGGCCGAATATATTATTGATAACCGTGAAGTAGTAGGATATGTGGATGATGTGTTTGGGATCTTTCCTAAAAATAAAGTATATGAAGATGGAGTCGATATAAACAAACAACTCAATCAGAGTTTCTCTACACAGGCTACCCGTTGGAATGCATTGTTTACTACTCCCGATGTATTGGGCGCCAAATCTTCGGCATTTTTTGAATTCGATTTTACCGGAGGGAACCGGGTTAATCTACGTTTGCGTCATGCCTGGTTAAAACTGGCATGGACAAAAACCGAAGTCCTGTTTGGAAAAACCTGGAGTCCGATGACAGAAACCGTATTTCCTTCTGTGGCCGGGCTGCACACAGGTATCCCTTTCCGGCCTTTCGGAAGAACCGAGCAGCTTCGTTTTACTTACAAACCAGTTAATGAATTAAGCATTCTATTTGCGGCTGCTTTAGAGACAGAACATACAACTACATTTGATGGAGCCACCTTGCGTAACGGCGTGGTTACTCCCGACTTACATTTACAGTTACGTTACCAGGATCAGAACTTTGGAGCAGGCCTGTTCTCGGAATTTAAAGTGATAAGACCAACCGGACGCAAAAGCGATCATACACTCTCTTCCTATGGATTAGGAGCGTATGCTGATTATAAGATAGACCTGTTTAATGTTAAAGGGAGTGTTATCTATGCCCAGAATATGAGCGATCTCTTTGTACCGGGTGGATATGCAGTAAGATCAGTGGATGCTACCGGTAAAAAGTCCTATACAGCTTCTAACTCTCTCTCTTGCTGGTTAAACCTTACTTACGGTAAAACATGGATGGTTGGATTGTTCGCCGGTTGGCAACATAACCTGGGTTATACTGATAATATTGATGTAGCCAGTGGCGGAGGAGAGTTCTTCGGGAAATTTGGTAGTGATATAGACCGTATTTATCGTCTCTCTCCTTCATTGACCTATCGTACCGGGCAATGGATGTTCCAGGCGGAAGTTGATTACAATGTGGCCGATTATGGAATTCCTGATTATTCTGATAAAGGAAAGGTGAAAGATACCAAAGCTGTTGCAGGAGTACGCGGACTTTTTGTAACCACTTCTTTTTTTAATCCATATCTTTATAACATAGAGAACGGGTTCCCGTCTGTTTCAGCTCTTTACAAGACTTTGATAATAGCTGTCTGAGGATTTTTTACTGCCTATAACCAGGTTGTATAAGGTCCTTATCTGTCTCATATATTTTTTTGCATAGATCACTCCGGTAGATCTCAGATAGCGTAGAATTCTTTCTCTGTCCCCTATATATAACAGATAGACCTCACAAAACCTCTCCATTAAGAATGTATGGGAGATCCCGTTCTTTTTCATTGACTTTTTCAAGGCCATGGAAGACTTTTCGGACGGATCTCCATATTCCATAAAAAACTTTGTGTAAAGGAGAGCATAACTCAACAGAACCTCTTTTTGGCTTTCAAACTCTATAAGTATTTTATCAGGCACGATACCCAGAAGAATATATTTTCTCTTTATTCGGTTTAGTTCTCTAAGCAGGACCATATAATCTTCTTCCTGTTCATCCGGTGCATACGGAGAACTTATCAGATATTTGTTTAATAACTTTTGGTAGCTTTTACTGTGATAAAGCGCTTTTATATCCTGTATCGTTGGGATACTTTTGGTAAATTTAATAGTGAACATAGATTCTAAGATTTAGGTTTCCGACTCTTTCTTTGTATTTGTAACAGATAATATACCTCTTACACACCGTTAGAAAAATGAACCGCTGTTCATCGTTCCTGTATAATCAACTTTTTCTGGTTTGTTTGTTTTGTAACTTACTCTATAAAGATAAGAAAAAACCAGAATTTATGCAAATAAAATCGAAGAAATACCCGGATAGTACAGATGGGTATGGGAATGTATGTAAGTGGCTGAATCTATATAGGGAATAGTTGATCTGCTTCTGGTTCGGCTTTTAAGTTTAAATAAATTCCGCACATAGCTTGCCGGTATATCTAAAAATACCTATATTTCGTTCTTATTAAATTTTGACCCGGAT
>JAJQBG010000050.1 GCA_021203405.1 Bacteroides sp. | reverse complement strand
CATCTGCTGCGTCCTGGTCTTTCAAAAAATAAATTAATCCTAAGTTAGAATATGCTTCTGCATAACTGGGATCGAGTTCTATCGTTTTCTTATATACATCAATAGCATTATCATAATCTTTCATATTATGATATAGACAACCTTTTACATAACTAAAGAATGCATTATCCGGAGCACTGGCGGCCATATTATTGGCAAACTCCAAAGCTTCGTCATATTTTTCATTAGTGCTATAGTAATCGATCAGATGACCAAAAAAGAATGAATAATCCGGATATCTTCTCACTCCTTCCTGCAAAGTTTGCAACCATTTTTCTGTCTCTCCTTTGTCTTTATAAGCAGTAGCCAGAATTTCCAATGCATATTTACCTTCTTCGGGAGCGCTCACTGCCAGCGGAGCATATTTCAGAATAGCATTATTATCTTCTGCTTTCATAGCAGCCAAAGTTGCATAATAGGCAACTTGGGGCAATAATGTATCGTTCTGAAGATAGTTTTCCTTTTCAAACATCGGATTGGATGCTGCATCCAGATAAGTTCCAAAGAGAGCAATAGCTTGTTTATTATCATCTTCATTGAAGAAATGGATACCACCGTTGATCAAGTTCGGACGCTCTGTAACCATAGTAGCAGTATTGGCTTTTCTGAATTTGATCTTTACTTTTCCTTTTTCATCAGGAATTTGTTCCAATTCATCGGCCTTATAGAAATATTCAAACATTTTATTAAGAGCCACATAAGCCTTGGTCGTATCGTAAGGTTGTTTCAGATAAGCTTTTTCCATCTCTTTTTCGTTAATCCTTTTCTGAACAAAACCTGCAACATTCCATGTATTGGGATCCTCTTTTGTTTCCGGATTAGTAAGTGCTTCGTTGATGAGACTTTCTGCTTTTGCAAAATCCGGATTTGTGCCGTTTGCAATGGTTCTCGCCTCTTTCACATTTTTTTGCTGAGCGAACGAGAAACATGCAACCATCATTAAAATCGCGGGAAATAATACTCTTTTCATGATTGTTGTTGATTAATTATTAATATTATTGTCTATTCCATTCTCATTGTTGTTCTCTTCCTTTCCTTCTTCTCCTTCTTCCGGAAGTTCTTCTGCTTCTGAAGCTACTTTACATACAGAGCCGATCTGGTCATTTCGCTTATCCAGGTTAATAAGACGCACTCCCTGAGTAGCACGTCCCATAATACGTACTTCCTCTACTTTCAGGCGAATGGTTATTCCTGATTTGTTAATGATCATCAGGTCATTTTCATCGGTCACAGATTTGATAGCTACTAATTTACCTGTTTTTTCGGTAATGTTCATTGTTTTAACTCCTTTACCTCCTCTGTTTGTCTTTCGATAATCTTCGACATCGGAGCGTTTACCATACCCCTGTTCGGAAACTACCATGATGGATTCAGTATCACGATCTTTGATACAGATCATTCCAACTACTTCGTCCTGACCGTCTTCATCCAGTGTCATACCACGAACTCCTGTAGCTGTACGTCCCATTTCACGAACGGCACTTTCATTAAAACGAATGGCGCGTCCGTTATGGTTAGCAATAATGATCTCGTTATCTCCGTTAGTCATTCTTACTTCAATAACCTGATCATCTTCCCGGATGGTAATAGCATTTACACCGTTCTGACGAGGTCTTGAATAACGTTCCAGAAGTGTCTTTTTGATCACTCCCCTTTTGGTACAGAATACTACATAGTGACTATTGATGAATTCCTGATCATTCAGGTTTTTAACCCTCAGATAAGCATTTACCACATCGTCCGGATCAATATTCAACATATTCTGAATAGCCCGGCCTTTAGAATTTTTGGTTCCTTCGGGGATCTCATAGACCTTCAGCCAGTAACATTTACCTTTCTGGGTAAAGAACATCATGGTATTATGCATAGTGGCCGGATAGATGTGTTCAATGAAATCTTCATCACGGGTATCCGTACCTTTTGATCCTACTCCTCCCCGGTTTTGTGCCCGGAATTCGGTAAGTGGTGTACGTTTAATATATCCCATGTGAGAAATGGTAATGATCATCTGGTCATCTGCATAAAAATCTTCAGGATTGAACTCCTCTGAAGAGTATACAATTTCAGAACGTCTTGGATCGCCGTATTTAGCTCTAACTTCCAGCAGTTCCTCTTTTATCACCTCTTTACAGCGTTCGTCGTTTGAAAGGATCTCTTCGTAAGAAGCAATCAGTTTCATTTTATCATCGTATTCCGCACGTAATTCATCCTGAAGAAGTGCTGTGAGCTGGCGTAAACGCATTTCTACGATAGCCCTTGCCTGTATTTCAGTAAGTTCAAAACGTTCAATAAGACCTGCAATAGCTTCATTCGGATTTTTGGCGGCACGAATGATACGGATCACTTCATCAATATGATCGGAGGCAATGATCAATCCTTCCAGAATATGTGCACGTTCCTGAGCCTTACGTAAATCATACTGAGTACGACGTATCACAACCTCGTGGCGATGGTCAACAAAGTAACTGATAAGGTCCCTGAGGTTGAGCATCTTGGGACGACCGTTTACCAAAGCGATATTATTGACACCAAAAGAGGTCTGAAGGGCTGTCATTTTGAATAATTTATTCAATACAACGCTTGCATTTGCATCTCTTTTGATATCTACAACAATTCGCATACCTTCACGGTCGGATTCATCATTTACATTGGATATTCCTTCAATACGTTTATCTGTAACAAGTTCGGCAATTGATTTGATCAATTCTGCTTTGTTAACGTTGTATGGGATCTCTGAAACAATGATCTTGTCGTGAGTGTTACCTGTCTCTATTTCAGCCCTGGCACGCATGATTACACGTCCTCTACCTGTTAAATAGGCATCTCTCACTCCGCTTATACCATAAATATATCCTCCTGTAGGAAAATCCGGAGCTTTTACATATTCCATCAGTTCCTCTACAGTAATATCTTCATTCTCAAGATATGCCACACAGGCTTCTATCACTTCTGATAAGTTGTGTGGAGGCATATTGGTAGCCATACCGACTGCAATACCGGAAGCTCCGTTAATAAGGAGATTCGGTAAACGGGTAGGCATTACACTGGGTTCCTGCAGAGTATCGTCGAAGTTACTGGTAAAATCAACAGTCTCTTTATAAAGATCCTGCATCATGTCCTCTCCCATTTTATTTAAACGGGCTTCTGTGTAACGCATCGCAGCCGGACTATCACCGTCTACAGAACCAAAGTTTCCTTGTCCATCTACCAGAGGATATCTCATAGCCCATTCCTGAGCCATTCTGACCATAGCCAGATATACGGAAGAGTCTCCGTGAGGGTGATATTTACCCAGAACTTCTCCAACAATTCTGGCAGATTTCTTA
Source organism: Bacteroides sp. (assembly GCA_021203405.1). Lineage (GTDB taxonomy): Bacteria > Bacteroidota > Bacteroidia > Bacteroidales > Bacteroidaceae > Bacteroides. Next base: position 328 of record JAJQBG010000050.1, on the reverse strand, counting down.
TATGGTTTGTCTGAAGTATTTCCTAATTCATTCATCCCGAATAAAATTCTTCGATGAACGGGTTTAAAACCATCTCTAACATCAGGAAGAGCTCTCGCCACAATTACGGACATAGAGTAATCTATGTACGATGACTTCATCTCCTCTTCGATATTGATCTTTATAATCCTATCTTGTTCAAGCATTTAAAATGAATATTGATTATACATTCTCAGTTTTAGAAAAACCACGCTAAAGTACTACTTTTTCACGACATACAAAACCAATTTCTTAAAAACTTTAGCCCACTTTCCGGCCATTTATTATTTGTTTGCATCCAGTGAATTTA
>JAJQBG010000163.1 GCA_021203405.1 Bacteroides sp. | reverse complement strand
TTATCACATAATACCAATTGAATAATTAATCCTAAAAACTTAATCTTATTACTCTTTAGACGGTGTATACCGGGTTAAAGTTGCTAACCGATAACTTTTTTATAGAATGAGCCTGTAAAAAGGGAGAAGCCGTTAAAAGCAGAACAGAAATGTTAAAACGAATGTATACTCTGCTTTTTAGTGTCTGTTGCACGAGACCTTTTAGCCGGTGGTTGGATTCGAAACAGACCGGGATTGTACAATAGTAAAGAGATTCTTTATAAAATTCCATTCTTTTGGATAACTTCTTCTCTCCGGTTACCAGGGAATTATCCCTATCTTTACAACCGGAAAATTTATTACTAAACAAACTGCTTTAAAAATATGAGAAACATCCTGATCGTAGTATGTATGATTTTGTTCTCCTCTTTACAGGCACAGCCCCGCCGGGAGATACTACTTGAAAAAAACTGGAAATTCAGCAAAGGAGATACTCCGGAAGCTTATCATCCGGAGTATGATGACCACTTATGGGAATCTGTAAGTATTCCACATGACTGGGCTATCTATGGTCCGTTTGATAAAGAGATCGACCTGCAGAATGTAGCGATCACACAGAATGGGGAGACAGTGCCCAGTGAAAAAACAGGCCGTACCGGATCTCTTCCTTATATAGGTACCGGCTGGTACCGCACTACGTTTGATTCTCCGGAACAGGGGAAAAAGGTAATTTTGATGTTCGATGGTGCCATGAGTGAGGCCCGGGTCTATGTGAACGGACAGGAAGCAGGTTACTGGCCTTACGGGTATAACTCCTTCTATCTGGACATTACAGCTCTGTTAAACGATAAAAACACAGAGAACATACTGGCTGTCCGATTAGAGAATCAGCCGCAGAGTTCACGCTGGTATCCGGGTGCAGGGCTCTACCGCCCGGTACGGTTGATCGTAACCGACCCAGTCTCTGTAAAACCCTGGGGAGTATATGTGACGACTCCACAGATAGCGAAAGATTTTGCTAAGGTACGGATCACCCTGGAGACGGAAAATACCCGGGACAAAGAGATATGGGTAGAGACCACGATCAAAGATCCGGAAGGAGTGAACATCCATCAACATTCGGCATCCGGAGGGCTTTTTCCCGACGGAACGTATGAATTATTGGTAAGTCTGGCCAATCCCTTACTATGGTCTCCCGAAACTCCGTATCTGTATCACCTGGAAATTTCCCTGTATGAGGGCGAAAGGCTGACCGATACTTATACCACCCGTTTCGGCATCCGTTCGGTAGAAATTACTCCCGGACAGGGGTTTGTACTCAATGGGAAGCCCCGTAAACTGAAAGGAGTGTGCCTGCACCACGACCTGGGACCGCTGGGGGCAGCGATCAATAAAGCTGCCCTGCGCCGGCAGATAGCGATCCTCAAAGAGATGGGATGCGACGCCATCCGTACAGCCCACAATATGCCGTCCCCCTGGCAAATGGAGTTATGCGATGAAATGGGGATGATGGTGATGGCCGAATCGTTTGACGAGTGGGCCCGGGCCAAGTGTAAGAACGGATATAACCGCTTTTTTGAGGAGTGGGTAGAGAAAGACCTGGTGAATCTGATCCGTTGCCACCGGAATCATCCTTCGATCATTATGTGGTGTGTAGGGAATGAAATTCCGGAACAGGGCATGAAACACGGTAGCCGCCTGGCTCACCGCCTGCAGGCTATCTGCCACCGGGAGGATCCGGCCCGTCCTGTAACCTGCGGCATGGACCGGGTGGATGCGGCTGTTAAAAATCAATTCGCTGCCGTATTTGATGTACCAGGGCTTAATTACCGGACCCACCTGTATGAATCGGCCTACGAGGCTCTTCCGCAAGGTTTTATGTTAGGCTCTGAAACAGCTTCGACCGTTAGTTCAAGGGGTGTTTATAAATTCCCGGTAGTAGAGGGAAAAGATCAGCAGTGGGCGGATCATCAGTGTTCCTCGTACGACCTGGGGGCGTGCAGCTGGTCGAATATTCCGGAGGATGACTGGTTGCTGCAGGATGATGCTCCGTGGGTGATCGGAGAGTTTGTATGGACAGGTTTTGATTACCTGGGCGAACCGACTCCGTACGACGAAATGTGGCCCTCCCGGAGTTCTTACTTTGGTATCTGCGACCTGGCAGGTCTGCCCAAGGATCGTTACTATCTCTACAGAAGCCGCTGGAACAGGGAGGCAGAGACGATCCATCTTCTCCCCCACTGGAACTGGGAAGGACGCGAAGGAGAGATCACTCCGGTATATTGTTATACGAACCATCCTACCGCAGAACTTTTTGTCAATGGAAAAAGTCAGGGAAAGATCAGTAAAGATCCTGCCGCACGGGTAGACCGGTATCGGCTCCGGTGGAACGAGGTAGTTTATGAACCGGGTAGTTTGAAAGTAGTGGTTTATAACCAGGCCGGAGAGATAGCCGGCGAAAAAGAGATAAAGACGGCCGGTAAGCCTTACCGGATCGAACTGGAAGCGGATCGTCCGGTACTGGAAGCAGACGGGAAAGATCTGGCTTTTGTTACGGTCCGTATTGTGGATAGTGAGGGAAATCTTTGTCCGCTGGCTGATAACCAGCTGAATTTCCAGGTAAAAGGCGCGGGTAATTACCGGGCTGCCTGTAACGGGGATGCTACTTCCCTGGAATTATTTCATAAACCGACCCTGAAAGCTTTTAACGGTATGCTGGTAGCAGTGGTACAAAGTAGTGAAAAGGCGGGTGATATGGAACTGACCGTGAGTGGTAAAGAGCTGAAGAGTGGTAAAATAAAAATCGGTTCCCGATAAAAGAAAGAAGTGAACACGCAAATTTATAAAGCCGGATATGCACATATACATATCCGGCTCTTTTTACTTATAATGACTTTTTATTATTCAGCCTTATTCCCTAATAAAAACTCCTCAATAGCCTGGGTATAAGTAGCTTTACCAGCAGCTCCACGGAGTAGCTGGGGTTCTCCCTCCAGGGGAATAAAAACGAAAAGAGGAATACTGGTAGCCTGGAAAAGGGCAGCCAGTTCCTGTTCTTTATCTACATCGACTTTGTAAATAACGATTTTTCCATCGTACTCTTTGGCGAGCTCTTTCATAATAGGGGCAACCTGGCGGCAGGGCCCGCACCAGTCGGCATACAGGTCGATAATGGCGGGCTTATCACCTTTATAATTCCACTCCTGAGAGTTCTCATAATCGAAAACACGCTCCAGGAACATGGCTTTATTCATGTTTATAACTTCTCCGCTCTTAGCTGCAGATCCTACACTCTCTACTTTTTCCGCATCTTTATCTGCACTCCTGGCGGTACAGGCATAGGTGCCCACACCTGCGAGCACCAACAGAAGACTCATAAAAATTTTCTTCATTCTATTCTATATGTTCGTCTAATACTTTTTTCAGGTCACTTACCTGCATGACTCCGGCCTGTCGCCATACAGCTTCGCCTTTATTAAAAAGAATAAGTGTAGGCACTGTCTGTATCCGATATTCCTGGGCCAGTTCTTCAAACTGATCTACATCAATTTTTACAATACGGGCTCTGTCTCCTATCTCTTTTTTGAGATCTTCGAGAATGGGTTTCATAGCTTTACATGGTCCACACCACTCTGCATAGAAATCGACCAGTACGGGACCCGGCGAATGAATTAATTCATCAAACTTTTTCATATTGCTAACTCTTTAGGTTATAACTGCAACCGTTTCCGACTGCTAAATTAATAA
>JAJQBG010000100.1 GCA_021203405.1 Bacteroides sp. | reverse complement strand
GTTCCAAAGCATTCAGTTATGCCGGCCAGCGCATCGGCGTGGTTTGTATTTCCGATATTCTTTACCACCGCAGCTATCCTGGGTTTAAGCAGCGTTACGGGGGTGGAACCTTCGGCACTGTTTTTATTCACCGCGTACTCTATGCTCTCTCTTCGGGCACCAGTCATTCGGCCCAGTATGCCATGACTGCTATGTTAAAAGCTGCCCGTAAAGGAGAATATAACTTTTTGCAGGAGGTTAAAATATATGGTAACCGTGCCCGGAAGCTTAAAGAGATTTTTCTGCGCCACGGCTTTCAGTTAGTATACGACAACGACCTGGGAGATCCTGTAGCAGATGGTTTCTACTTCACTATCGGTTATCCCGGCATGAGCGGGGGCGAACTGATGAAAGAGTTGATGTACTACGGAGTGAGTGCTATCTGTTTAGTTACTACCGGAAGCGACCAACAGGGACTCCGGGCCTGTACCTCTTTTATCAAGGATCATCAGTATGATGAACTTGAAAAGCGGATGGCGCTTTTTGCAGCCAACCATCCTACTGCCTGAGAACAAGCCCTATCCCCTGGGGAACGGTTTTTATCTTATCTGTAGTTCCACTCTGTTTTTTCTTCCGGAAAAATAAAAAGTGGAACTATGTTTGTTTATTCGACTTTTTATTCTATATTAGAGGCGGATAGATCAAACTAAAAAACCCCATACATGAATATAAATACCAACATATTTAAGATCGAGTCGAACAAAGAGGCCCTTTCACGGGGAAAGATACTTATTTCAGAGCCCTTTCTTGCCGAAGAGATCTTTGAACGTTCGGTTGTCCTGTTGGTAGAGCACAACCCGGAGGGTTCCATGGGAATTGTGATGAACAAGGCTCTTCCGGTAATGGTCAATGAACTGGTACCCGAATTCGATACGATCGACGATATCCCTCTTTACAAAGGTGGTCCTTTAGGAGAAGATATTCTCTTTTACCTTCATACACTCGAAGACATTCCGGGTTGCTTTGAAGTAGGCAACGGACTTTATTTAAACGGTAATTTCAATGCTATTAAAGAGTATATCCTCACCGGTAACAATTTTAAGGATCAGATACGCTTCTTCCTGGGTTATTCCGGCTGGGAATTCGAACAACTGATCCGGGAGGTAGAAGAAAACACCTGGATCATCAGTAGCTCCTCCATAGGTATGCTTAATCATGACAATTCGGATAATCTATGGCGGGAATCACTTGAGAAGATGGGGGGTAAGTACCGTATGTGGTCTCGTTTTCCACAGTATCCTTTTCTGAATTAATCATATGCAAATATACAGAAAATGCCGGCACTCTTAGAGAAGCCGGCATTTTCTATAAATAACTTTTTATGGGGGTACCCCGAAGAGAGGAGATCACTTCAATGAATACCGCTTCTGAAGCTCTTCTTTCGAGGATTTATCCAATGAATTAAAATACCTCTTCCATCCCGGACAATAGGTAATGTGCCACCGCCAGAACCGACCGATAAGAGATCTGGGATTTTTGTCATACTTAGCCCTTACCGGACATTTTTCGCAATTGTGGGCCATTTCATTTTCGATTATAAGTTATAACTTTATATAATGTAATTATATAAAGATACAACTATTACAAAAACTTCCCAACCTGAAATCCCGTACTTTCTTCCGGATAATCATTTATTTTGTTCCAGCCAGTTTTCAAAAAGGGAGAGATACTTCTCTTCATCGGCAATCAGCTTTGCGAGTAACTGCAAAGTCACTTTGGTTGTTTTATTTTCAGGAAGAGCGGATACCTTTGCGGCAATCTTTTTATATTCGGCAATAGTTCTTTGTTCAGATTCTACTCCAAAGGCCACAGCCTGGCGGGCAGTTTTCCCGTAATCCACATGAGAGGTATTGTACTCCTGGGTCACTTTTCCTTCAAGTTTAAGAATGAAGTCACCCAGTTTATCCATGTGTTTCATTTCTACCAGGGCAATACCGAGCATTAATTCTCCTATCTCATCAAACATGGCTTCCTGTGAAATATACTGGTTAATGGCATTGAGTTCAGAAAATCCGTTAGCTCCCCGATATACGACATAAAACCATTCGGGCTTTACATCCTGACCCGGCTTTACATCGGTAAACTCAGGATAGACAACATCAGAGTTACTGTAACTCATTGAATTAACAAGACCGGTAGTAAGATCGTCCAACTGGTTGGTACCTCTCTTTTTCATCAGGGCATGCATCGCCTTTAAATTAGTACTGTCCATGGTATTATTTTTATAAATTGATACTTCGTTTAACACGGTTACACACCGGATTGTTCCCCAAAGAAAAAGATTGTGTAAGGATATGGAGGGTATCCGATAGCCAATGATCTACTAAAAAGGACTCTTTGTATACCATTTTTCCCTTTTGGTATACAAATCCGTCGTGCTGCTGTCAGGCTCCCTATCTTTGCATCAGGAACAAGAAACAAAACTAAATTCAAAACATAAAAAACAGAAGTATGAAAAAAGTTATTTTTAGCGCAGTGGTTCTTTTAGCAACAGTTTGCACAGGTGTACAGGGTCAGACAAAAACATCGTTCGGGGTTAAGTTGAACGGAACCCTGAGCAATATAAAACTTACTGATGCCAAAGGGGTATCTACCAACTTTAATCCCGGAGTGGCTACGGGAGGATTTGTACACATCCGGTTTACGGAACATCTGGCTCTCCAGCCGGAACTGATAGTCAATTATACGGAATCGGAGGTTAAATACCGGGGCGAAAAAACAAAGTTCAAATATGGAAGCATCGAAATGCCGGTATATGGTATGGGGTGGTACAAGGCTGGAAAAGGTCAGATATTTGTAGGGGTAGGACCTCATATTGGTTATGGTTTCAGTGCAGATTCCGCCGTTGAACGTCTCTCTGAAGAGGTTGCTTTCAAAGATGTGATTGAACTGGACCACTGGTATGCGGGTGGGGGTATTACTACCGGATATGAATGGAACACCGGGATATTTGTACAGGCGGGTTACCAGTTAGGGTTCGACATCAGTTCGAAAAATTCAGGAGTAAAAACGCATACGATCAGTCTGGGTGTCGGATACAGATTTTAAGTATTACTAATAAAAAGAGAGGTTTTTGCCGTAAATCGGGTAGAAACCTCTTTTTTATAAAGAACAATAGGATTTTATAGGCCGTGTACTCCGTGGAACATTGCCTGTAAGCAATAGAACCAGTAATGGAGATCAGATGGAGAAATAAAAAAGGAACGATTAAAATATATACATACGTCTTTCGTCTATTAATAAAAGTGTCTCTTTGGATCCGTTGGTCGCATCAAACAAAACAAACAGGATAAAATATTTATTTTTAACTATAAGCCTATGGAGAAAGAAAGAGAGTAACAGGGCTACTTTATAAAAACAAAACACTAACTTTGTAAAAAGCAAACACCATGATATTCTATTTCTCAGCCACCGGAAATTCTTTGCAGGTAGCCAAGGCTATTGCCCGGGCACAAGAGGAAGAACTGATCTCTGTTACGGAGTGCTTTAAAAAAGGTACTTTTGAATTCACCCTCCGCCAGGACGAAAAGATCGGCTTTGTATTTCCTGTCTATTTTTACGGGCTGCCTACTATTATTACTCAATTTATAGGACGGCTTAAACTTAACAATTATTACCTGCAATATATATTTGCAATTTGTACCTGCGGAGGCTCTTCGGGTCATGCGCTTTACCGGCTACGTACAGAAATAGCCAGGAAACATTTGTGGTTCAATTACGGTAATACCATTTTATTACCGGACAATTATATTCTTCTTTTTAACCTGCTTCCTCCTCCGGAAAAGAGAGAAAAGATGTTTGTTGCTGCCATCCCACAGATAGATCAGGTAAACGAAGACATTACCAACCGTAGACAGGGTATCTCTCCAAATAACCAGGGAGTATTACCCGGTATGATGACCTCTTTATTCTATCCGGTGTATAGCCGGGGACGGAAAACGGCCCCCCTTTTCATACCACAGAGGTCTGTACAGGATGCGGGCTTTGCGGGCGGATCTGCCCTTCCGAGGCTATTCGGCTGGAGAAAGAACGACCGGTTTGGGTAAAAGAGAAATGTATACAATACCTGGGATGTATTCACCGTTGTCCGGTACGGGCTATTGAGTATGGAAACAAAACGCAGAAGCGGGGCCGGTATGTGAATCCGAATTGTAAATTTTTCTAATAAAAAACCGGGAGCATAGAACTCCCGGTTTTTTATCAAAGACAGAGTCCCTTCTATCTGGATACAGGGACAAAGGTATACCCGCCTTTTCCATTAGGCTGTATGGTTCCGATACCTGTTCCTGCAATATGCATACCTGCTACCGGGATATCGTGTTTAGCTGCGTATTCCAGAATAGCTTTCCGCGAGGCAATAGCTATCAGGGGGTCTACATCATAGGTGACCGCTACCTCCGGATAAGGCATCTGAATGGGAGTTACATGGGTAAGGTCACCCCATATCAACAGTTTTTCTCCTCCTGAAACCAACAGATAACCTATATGTCCGGGAGTATGGCCGAACGCTTCTATAACAAAAATCCCGTCTCCCCGTTCTTCACCTAAGCGAATGGTGGGGGTCTTCATGACATCTCCGGTTTTTTCATACATCTCCAGGGTATGCTGTGCATTCCGGAAACTACCCTGTTTGTCCTGCGGCAACTTCTCCATTTCACTCTTACTGGTCCAGTAGTCATACTCTACCTGAGAGAGAGAAATGACACTATTTGTAAACACCCGCTCTCCATCTTTAAGCAACCCACCGATATGATCACCATGCATATGGGTAAGGCGGATATCAAGTTTATCATCGGGATCTATACCCACTGTTTTGAGATTACCGGACAACTCCTTTCCCAGTCCTGTATCAAAGAGGAAGTTTCCTGTGGGAGACTTTACTAAAAAAGCATTAATGGCACTTGGGTATGTTCCCTCCGGAAGGGTTTCAGCGATCATTTCCGGAGTAGCACCTATAAGAATTCCGGTATTGCCCTGTGAGGCATTATCGGTCAGGGTATATACTTCGCACTGGCCCACCTGGTAACGGAACAGGTGCTGAGGTTCAGCTGCCGGAGCAGCTATGGTGAAAGCACTTATCATTAGAGAGAGAAATTAAATACTTCTTTTTCATATTATTATTTATTTACGGGTCCACATTCCTTTAATGGTACCGAATACCAGTTTGTGATATTCGCCGGCATCGGCATAACCTTCTTCTACAAATTCTCTTCCTTTTTGCAGGTAGTAATCATCGGGATTCACAGTAGTGATCTCAGCCAGTTCACACTCAATAATGAGGCGGGCCTCTTTATAGGCTATACTTCCTCCGGGAGTTTGTACGGCAGTAAGACCGTGAGTTTTCATCTTGTCGGTCCCCCGTCCGCTAGCTGTTCCAAAGTGCATGATCTTCTCTTTGTAGGGTGCATCAAAGAAGGTAAGGGTATAAGTACGATGATCACGTATATACTCCAGGGTATAGCGGCTGGCTCTCAGAAATCCCCAGACTACGGGTTCTTCAAACAGAATCCCCCATCCGCCGTAAGAGGCTACCATGGAATTATAATCTTCAGGAGATCCCGAAGTGATCACCGAATAATCCTCAGCAAAAATTTTGAATACATTTTCGTGAGTCTCAGTAGGTTTCACAGATTTGAACAGATCGTCAAAAGAGTGTGTTGCTATTTCTTCCGGGGTAAGTGCCACAGTTTCAGCAACCACATCTCTGGCTTTATCACCGGCATTACTGTTGCATCCTGATAAGAGTGCAACCGATAAAAGTAAAAAGATAAACTTTTTCATGATTTACTATAAATAAATTATAACAACAAATTTAAGGGTTTACCGGTATAAAACCGAAAACTTCCGTTTTTTTAGTGTTAAAAAGGCGTAAAGCAGACAAGATTTTTTGTCTTACTTTTTTTATCCAGAAGAAAAGTCTTCCGGGAAAGTCACAAAAAGAGCCGGAAAATGTATATTTTTGTTCCGGAATTTCCGGAACATTCCTATTTTATCTCGGGAAATACCTTTAAAGAACTATTACTCATGATACAATCAACCCGATATGTTATATTCCTGTTGTTCTGCATATTGCTGATCCCTTCCACCCGGGCGCAGTTTGTGAACTATGGAACAGATCCGACTTCCCTGAAATGGAGCATTGTAAAAACAGACCATTACAAGGTTATTTATCCCCGGCAGGCCGACTCACTGGCTTACCGGTATGTAACCTTTCTGGAAAATGTTTATCCACACATGGGAAAGACTATCGGAAAAGGGGTAAACAAACGTTTTCCGGTGATATTGCATCCTGCCAGCATGCTCTCTAACGGACTGGTAGCGTGGGCACCCAGACGGATGGAACTGATCCCTACTCCCTCCTCTACGCTCTATGCACAGAGCTGGGACAGACAATTGGTGATCCACGAGTCGCGCCATGTATTTCAGATGGAGCAGTTTACCGGAGGAGTATTCCGGCCTTTTTACTGGCTGGCAGGTGAGCAGATATCGGGTGTGGCAGCTTTTGCAGTACCGAAATGGTTTTTCGAAGGAGATGCAGTAGCTACGGAAACAGCTCTGAGCAACAGCGGACGGGGTAGGCTGCCGGAATTCCAGATGACCTACCGGGCCCGGAAAGTTACAGATAACTTCTTTTCGATGGATAAATGGTTCCTGGGTTCTTACAAAGACTATACAGGAGATTATTATGCGTTGGGATATGATATGACAGCGTATGCCCGCTACCAGTATGGGGTAGATATCTGGGACAGGACGACTCACCGGTACACACGGCGTTTTTTTCGTTTCCCTCCCTTCTCCAACGCTTTTAAACACTATTCGGGTACCAATACCAGCGGGCTTTTTAAAGAGACTTTTGAGTTTCTGGGTGAAGAGTGGAGCCGGCAGGAGGAGGAGTACCGGGAGTATATCCGGAAAAATCCTGCAGTAGTGCCGGCACATCTCTCTCCCCTGCCCCGCCGGTATGCTTCGTATAAATACCCGCAGTACCTGGATAAAGAGCGGGTGGTCGCGGTAAAAAGCAGTTATGAAGATATTAATTCGGTAGTAATGCTCCGGGATGGTCAGGAAGAACACATAGCCTATTTGGGAGTGTTGGATGGCCGGCCCGTTCTACGGGGAAATACACTTTACTGGTGCGAGAATGTAAGCGGCCTGCGGTGGACACACCGCAACTACATCGCCCTGAAAAAAATGGATGTAACTACAGGAAAGATAACTACACTGACCCGTCATAAACGATATATGTCGCCGGCCGTAGATAGGGAGGAGAAGGTGGTAGCCCTCTCTTATCCGGAACTGACAGGAGTAAATAAGGTGGTACTGGTGAACGCTGAGAATGGAAAAGAGATCGCTTTCTTTGCAGTACCGGAGAATGCTTTTGTGAAGGAACTGACTTTTACCGGAGCGGGAGAATTAGTGGCATCCCTGATCAGTGACCGGGGAATAACCCTGGCGGAGCTTAACCCGGCGACGGGCGAATGGAGAGAGTTACTGGGTACTACTTCAGCCAATATAACCTCGCTTACCTGGCAAAACGGGAAGGTTTACTTTGAAACGGGGCTTAATGGTACCAACAATGTATATTATCTGGATATGGAAAACGGGGAGAGTTACCGGTTGACAACTGCCCGTTTTGGTGCATTCCAACCTGCACTCTCTCCGGATGAGCAACAGTTACTATATACAGATTATCAGCCGGAGGGTTACCGGATAGCTGCGGTAGCACTGGAAAGCCTGCCGAAAGAACGGATGGATCTTAGTAAACCCTATCAGTTTGCCCTGGCAGAAACGATCAAAGAACAGGAACAGTTTAACCTGGATACAGTGGCTCTTACCCCGGTTACTTTTGAGCCGAAACGGTATAGTAAAGTACTGCATGGGATAAAGATACATAGCTGGGCTCCTTTTTACTACGATGTAAACGAGGCTATCAACCTGCAGACCGAAGATTTAAAGACACCGGTAAAACCGGGTGCAACAGTGATCTCTCAGAACTCGCTCAATACAGCAATTTTCCAGGCGGGTTGGTATTATTCGGACAAAGAGCATCACGGAAAAGCATCACTTACCTACATGGGGCTTTTTCCGGTATTTGATATAGTAATGGATTATGGAGGAAAAGCTTTCAATATGGAATTCACCACCCTGCAGGGAAATATACTGGCTAGCAAAGGCTATTATACGAACCGCACTCAACTGGAAACGGAAGCCCGGGTATACCTGCCTTTCAACTTTACCCGCAATCATTATATAAGGGGGCTACAGCCGATTGTAACCTATTTTTATACGAATGATAAATATCAACAGGTTAAGAGCGGAAAGATGCGGGATTTCCAGTATCTGCTTTCGGAATTGAGGTTTTACAACTACCGGAAATTGGCCAAACAGGATATTATTCCGCGGTGGGGATACCAGGTCCGTTTGCAATATATGACACTTCCTTTCAATACGGAGAATTACGGGAAGTTCTATATCGGAAGAGTGACCACCTATTCGCCCGGGCTAATGCGTCATCACGGGTTAATGACCCGCTGGGCATACCAATACCAGAGTATCGATGATAAGGCATTATATATCCCCCAGCGGATCATTGATGCTCCCAGAGGATATAGCTACCTGTCACAAACCCGTCAGCAGTGGTCTTTCAAGGGAGATTACTCTTTCCCACTGGCTTATCCGGACCTGAAACTGGGAACATTGCTCTACATACAACGTATTCATGCAAATCTTTTTTATGATATCAGCCGCAACCAACGCAATAAGGAAGGCAGGTGGGAAACACAAAGCTCGTACGGCGCCGACCTGCTACTGGATTGGAATGCTCTGCGCCTGAACTATCCGATATCGGCTGGTATCCGGGTGGCCTGCCCCATCCAGTATGGGAATGTTGAGGTAGAGGGTATCTTCAGTATCTCTTTCTGAGAAAAAGCACGGGAAGGGGTTGAACAAAAAAGATTGGAGGAAATTATTAGGTATAGGAGTCTTCCCGACTTCGATAAAAGAATATTTTAAAAACCTGACTTAATTTGGAAAAGATGATGGACTTTACACTTTTTATTGATCATAACACCTGTATCCGCTGCGGCAAATGCGTGCGGGTGTGTCCGGCACATATTTTCAGCCTGGCCGATTCCAAGGCAAAGGTGGAGGTGAATCACCCGGAAACTTGTATCAAATGCGGGCACTGTGTGGCGGTATGCCCCACGGATTCGGTGAAACATTCGGTATTCCCACCCGAGAAGGTACACCCTATTGACAGGGAATTTCTGCCCTCGCCTCAACAGGTGATGCTATTGATACGATCCCGTCGTTCCAACCGGGCCTTCTCGCGGACCCCGGTTCCGGAGAATTACTTAGATTCTATTCTGGAGGCGGCTCACCGGGCACCGACAGCAAGCAATCAGCAGGAGGTAGAGTTTACTTTGGTTACCGATCCGCATAAGTTGCAAAAGATCATTGAGATCACTGCCCAGGTATTTGAAGAGAAAGTTCGCCGGATCAATAATCCGGTAGTGCGGTTTGCTCTGAAAACAGCTTCGCCTTCTACCTACCGGATGGTATCGATGTTAAATACACTGGTAGGATCGGTAAAAGATGGAAAGGATCCGATATTGCGGGGTGCTACAAGCCTGATCTTTATCCACGCCCGGAAGGGTTTCCATTATGGATCGATTGATTGCAACCTGGCTTACCAGAACGGATCGCTGATGGCAGAGAGTCTGGGGGTAAGCCAATTCTATACAGGATTTGTATGCCGGGCTATCCTGGAAGATAAGAAACGTCGTATCAACCAATTATTGGATATAGAGGGAGAGATCCACGCAGGATTAGCATTGGGTATGCCTTCGTTTAAGTATCCTAATTATATAGATAAAAAAGATATATCGGTAAAGAAGTTATAAAGAATGATCGAGGTTATTTTTCCCCAGTGGGACAGAGATTTATTCCTTTACCTGAACAGTAAAACCATGCCCTGGCTGGATCCGGTCATGATACAGCTAAGCAGTTACCTTACCTGGATGCTGATATTTGCGGCTATCCTGGGAGTTATCCTTTATAAAGACAGGACGCAGGGAAAGGTGGCTGCCTTCTTCCTGATGCTGGGGGTAGCCCTGAATAGTATACTGAACCAGATCGTAAAGGTAATTATTATGAGGCCCCGCCCGGGAAATGATTTTTTGCTGGATGAGTTTGTATTCAATCAGTTAGAGAATGCAGTGGAGAGTTACAGTTTTTCTCGGCCCGTTCTTCGACTTCTGTCTGCCTGGCCTTTTTCAGTGCCCTCTATTTTCGCAACCGGATGTATAGCGTTCTGATCTTTCTCTGGGCTTTTGCAGTAGCATATAGTCGCATATATGTAGGAAAGCACTACCCGCTGGATGTGGCTACAGGTATAGCCTTTGGTTTTTTAACCGGATGGTTTGCCTGGTGGTGCTATAAACAATATGGGGTTCCTAAAGAGTCACCCCTGGAAGAAGAACGGGAGGAACGGATCTTATAAGAGCGAAATTAAGAATTTCCGGCTAAAAGCAAGACTACTTAAAATATATTCGCTATTTTTGTAGAGAACAGAGATTTCTGAATATAAACTACGTCTTAACACAAAAACTTATGAGAACAACACCTTTTGGAACCCGGATAGCTATACTAATAAGTTGTGCTCTTTATCTTGTATCGTGTAATAGCGATGAGGTTGAATTGATTGACCCCTCTTTTAAAACATTCGAATTCTTTAGTGGATGTGAAATTGCAGTACCGGTTTTAACAGATAACTGGATGATTGAGTCTGTAGAAGATATGGCATCGGGGAAAATGGTAAAGGATGCAAACGGAGACCCGATCGCATTGAAAGAGAATGGTGCTACAGAAGTATCCGGCGAATGGTTAACTCTAATACGGGATGCGGAGAATAGATTTATTATCGTTGCTAAGGAAAATTTCGATCCGGATGAGCGGATATTCAGGATATGTATAAACAGTGGTGGAGATCGTGATTATGTAATTGTAACCCAGCATAGGGGAAGAGAGTATAAAATGATCAAAATCGGTGTTCGAAGAGATAGAGGAGCATCGGAATATTTATAGAAGTACAGAAGGATGTTCAAAAATTACACTGGTTAATACTACATCGGAGAGTGTATGGAAACCGACCGGCTATGTTTTTAAAGATGTAGTAACATGCTCTGAGTTTGAAAGTAATGATTACGGAGCGTTTGAGTGGATGCCGGAGGAGGAAGTTATGCTTAATATCCCGGATTTACTGATAGATAACCAGTACTATGCCATAAATAATGCTTGTGTTTATAAAAAAGGAGCCGTCAAAACACCTTATATGAAAGATATTGAGAACGGGAGTGCGATTTTAGTGCATCCCTATACAACCCTTTATTTATCGGGTGAAATGGGTTACTGTAAACGTGTGTATCATTATACGTTAACGATTGAAAATACCGGAACAGGTAACCGGTTTGAGGTAAGCGGTATCTGGAGACAGACCATTCCTTTTACCCCTCACATAATATCTTCCGACAAGCCGTAAGCCTTAGCTTAAGCCTAAAAAATGTGAAAAAACTTCCAGGCACGAATAATTTGTATTCCCGGTAACCACAGACGAGCAGATCCTTTCCACGCTCAGGATACCAGGAAATAACAGGTTCACACTATATCTTTCTGCAACTTCCGGGCCCTTGTAAGGGCCCGTACTTCCCGCTTGATATAACGGCGGATAACCCTGTAACGGGGATGGATCGCATAGCGGGGACGTAGTGTACTCTCCTTAAGCATAAAAAGCAGGATACAACCCATACATGCCAGGGTAAGCCAGCCAAAGATCTCTTTCATGGAGACCATAAGAGCCTGTTGCTGTAAGGCTCCATAAAGCTGATCAGGTTGCATATATGCGGTTGCGGAGTTAACGCGGTCAAGTCCGGCTCCCAATACCATAACATTCTTTTTCATTACCACACTGAGCCAATGTTCCAGGATGGCTGTCCCCAGTGGCGCCGCAAACCCGGCGCTGACCAGCGACTGAATGCATAGTGCACTGAAAAAATGATGGAAAGGTACCTGGGAAAGGGAGGTAAGAAAGGCAATGGCGATCAGTACATAGCCAAAGCCCCGTAAAAAAAGCGGCAGGTACATAGATTCTTTGGGTAGGTTATAGTCAATGTAGAGATAAAACCACATAAGATAACCCAGAATAGATAAGAAAGCAAGTACAGTCATGGTTTTATATTTCCATTTGCGACGTGCAAAGGTAAAGTAAGAAAAAACGGCTCCCAGCACAGAACCCAACAGGATGATCCGGTTGTAAGAGATAATATGTAACTCGTCGTATCCCAGAATAGCTCCCATATAGATATGTTCAAACAGGTGCGAAGGGGCCAGAAATAGATCGGCCACTATATAGAGAATAAAAGTAAGGTATACCGGCCGGTACATCCAGGTTTGGTTGGGGATATAGGGATGGCGAATAAAAGAGGCACGCCACACATTCAGAAGTAACATCACAATACCGGCTACGGTAGCTGTACGGATGTAGACAGAGTGGTACCAATCGTAATGTTCACCATATACACAGACAAAGATAATGCAGAGTACAATCCCTCCCCACATGAGTCCGCCCAGCCAATCGATACCCAGCAGGGGAAGTTTGGGCATGGAACGGTAACTACGAAAAATCCAGATAGTAGTGAGCATAAGGATAAGTAGCAGAACGATAATAAGCCAGTGCATGTACTCCCAGTTGGCCCATTCGGCCATGTAGATAGTAGCAAGCCCGGAGAGCTGGAGACAACCCTGTACCAGCAGGTAGATATAGCAAAAAAAGACAGAAAGGTCTCTTTGAGGGGTGATCCAGAGCTGGACGGTTGAGTTACATTCGAAAGTAGCCCACATACGGAAGATACCAGCTACAAAACAGGTAGCTACCAATACGGGAACACTGCCGGTATGCATACAAATAAGATTGCAGATAATAAGGGCTCCTCCACAGACCAGAAAACATACCCTGGTAGAAAAACGGAACTTAAGCCGGAACATAATGGCAAAAGTAAGCCCCATCCCTACCAGAGAGGCATATCCGGCCATCAGGATATCCTCCTGCATCAGGGATAAAGAACCGACCATCTCGCTGACAGCAGCGAGATAAACACCTCCGGAGAACTGGAAGATAATAACAAAGGCAATGATGATCCACGGCCTGAGCGGAGCGGGAACAAAATCCCGCATGGAGGGTATGGAAAAAGGGCCTGTTTCGTGCATAGATCAATAGTTTACCAGACATTCAACATTCATACCGGCACGCAGGCGTTCCATATCTTCGGGACGGTTTTCCGGAGAGAATTCAATGCGTACAGGAATACGCTGTTCTACTTTTACGAAATTGCCAGCTGAGTTATCTTGTGCAAAGAGGGAGAAGCTGGCACCGGTGGCACCGGAAATGGATCTTACAATTCCCCTGAAAACCACCCCGGGAACGGCATCTACCTCAATATCTACCGGTTGCCCTTCGGCTATATGGGCGGTTTGTGTCTCTTTGTAATTGGCTACTATCCATTTACTGTTCGCATCCACTATATCCACTAAGGTTTGTCCGGGCTGTATAAGCTGCCCTTCCTGAATATCTTTACGACCGGTAATACCGTCACAGGGGGCCAGGATAACGGTATAAGAGAGATTTAGACGAGCCAGTTCGAGAGTTGCTTCAGCCAGTTTAATACCGGCCTCAGTCTGTTCAAGCCGCTGGGTCTGCTCCTGTTTCACCAGGGCTACAGACTCCTTCTGGTGTCTTAGTAGTTTATAACGAGCTTTGGAGGCCTCATAGTGAGTCTGTATAGCATCATATTGTTGCTTAGTTACTGCATCCTGGGCAAGCAGGTTTTTATAACGGTTGTATTCGGATTCCGCATTATCTAACAAGATCTTTGCCTCCCGGATGCCGACATCAGTTACCTGAATATTGTTATGTGTAGTACTGACGGTAGTTACGGCTGCTGATCTTCCGGCCAGCGCATTCTGATAATCGGCCTCGGCCTGCGCCAGACGGTAACGGAACTCAGCATCTTCTATAAGAAATAAAGTATCTCCTTTGCGTACCTGCTGGTACTCTTCAAAACAGATCTTCTTTATAAATCCCTGTACACGGGAGTTAACAGGTACAATGAGTTGTTTAACCTGGGCATTATCGGTATATTCCACACGTCCCAGGTGTACAAAGCGGCTACAGACCCAGGTAAGAGCTGCTATAAGAAGCAGTCCGACCATAATGTTATAGATCAGTTTTTTAGTTCTTCTTTTCATAAGTGTATATTATTTTATCATTCGATCAGGGGTTTCCGGTTACCCGCTGAAGTTTATAGTAATGGAAAAGGATATTGATGCGTGCATTGACCACCTGTAATTCAGCACTCAGTTGTGCATTGCTGGCATCAAGCATATCTGTAAGCAGGGCAAGTTCATGAAGATAGCGGTTGTTAATAACTGCATAATTCTGGTGGGCCAGCTCCAGACTTTTGAGTTGAGTATGGTACACGGTAAAGGCTTCGCAAAAACGGATATAGGCTTCTTTTACACCGGTATGGACCTGCTCGCGTGTCAGAAGTTCACTCTCCGTGGCCCTCCGGGTAGAAAGCTTAGCCAGCTTTACCTCTTTACCCGATTTAGAGGTAGAGGCTATATTGAATGTAAGCCCTACTCCTACAAACCAGTAGTTAATATTTTTATTGATGGGAGGTACCTCAAAGGTTATAGGGCCATCCAGATACTCTCCGGCAATCAGGGCCAGAGTGGGTAATCGCTCTGCTTTTACTACTTTTTCCTGGTAACGGGATTGTTCAATACCCAGCTTAGCCTGTTGTAAGACCGGGGAGAGAGCGATGGCTCTCTCCTGCCACTGCTGTTCCGCCGGGATAGGAGGAAGATCACTCAACAAGGTAGGATCTACTTCTACCACGGTATTTTCGGGTAGGCCCAGTACAGTGACCAATTCATGGTTCAGGATAGTAATTCCGTTACGAAGTTGTGTAAGGGCCAGTTCCAGCGATCTTAATTGCAGTTCATACCGGGTAATGTCGTTTTTAAGGGCTACTCCCTGGCTCTCTTTGGCAGTGATCTCCTCCAGTAGCTGATGGGTCTGTTCAACATTCTTTTCGTATACCCGAACCTGGTTTTGTAATTTATACATCTCCAGATAATTGGCTACCAGCAGAAAACGGATATCCTGTCGGTTATTCTCTTTAGAAAGCCGCGCCAATTGATGCCCCAGTTTAGCCATTTCGATACGGCTGCGGATAGCTCCTCCGGCATAAATAACCTGTGAGGCCTCCAAAGCGAGATTATTGCCATAATGGGGCATCGGTGCATTCTCACCGTTAGAGAAGTTACGATCGGTGATCCGGGCATCTCCCAGATAACTGGCAGAAAAGGAAATGCCAATAGAAGGAAGTAAAGCATTTTTAGCAATTTTAATAGCCTGCGCTGCTTCCTGTTCTGCGATATCGAACGTACGGATACTATGACTATTAGCATCTGCCAGTTCAAACATCTCCTGAATACTCATCAACCGGAGATTCTGGGCAAATGAAAAAAGTGTTGTGTTCAACATAGTCAGGAACAGGAATAGTTTAAATTTTCTCATGCATCTTTTATTTAAAATTTTCCCGGAAGGGAAGTCTCAAAAACGGCTGCAAAGTTCGGGGAAAAACTGTTGTCCGGGAAGTTCCAAACTGCTAAAAACTGGTTTAATTTGTACCTAGCAAAGATTTTGGTTATTTTTGCCGGATATAAATACCGGCAGGAATGAAGCCCTCTATCCACATTAAAAATTTCTCAGAATTAACCCTCTTCGGCACTATAGCCGATGATATCCGGAGAAAAATAGATTGTATCACCCTGGATTCCCGGAATATTCTATCGGAGTTCTCTTCGGCCACTTACTTAGACGGATTTACCGCAATATTGGTTTTATCCGGAAAAGGAAACATAACCATAAACTATAAGGATCATCCGATACAAACGGATACGATGCTACTTCTCTCCTCTTCTCATCTGTTTAGGTTCCAGGATTGTAGTGCCGATCTGCGATGCATCTGCCTGTTTGTGAGCAAAGAGTTCATGGATGAAACAGATTCTACGGACATGATCTTCCAGCGGATAAAGTATGGAGTAAAGCTTTATAACACACCGGTGATCAGGCTCAGTTCTCAGCATGCAGCAGGAGTCTACCAGCGGATCATAATCCTTAAGGACCGGATAAAGAACCGGGAGCATTACTATTACAAAGAGGTTATTCTCAATAGCCTGTTCGGGTTTTACCTCGACCTGAGTGATAGCATTGAACGTTACATGGCTTCTTCACCACAAGGATATGCCAATCGGTACGAGAGTATTATTCATTCGTTCATTGAACTGCTGGCTACGCACTACCGCCAGGAACATAAGGTAGATTTTTATGCTTCGCAACTCCATATATCGGATCATTACCTGACACAGATCGTAAAAAGTGTAACGGGCCAGAGTGTAAGTGACTTCATCTTTGAAATGCTTTACAGCGAAGCAAGGACCCTGCTGCAGCACTCTAAACTATCCATCAAAGAAGTTGCTGCATTGCTCAATTTTTCGGATCAGTCTGCTTTCGGCAAATTCTTCAAAAGAAAAGCCGGAGTATCTCCGTATATTTTCCGGAAAATAATACATCAAAAAGAGGCATAAATACAATTTTCTGCTCTGCAAAAACTAATTTTCCGTTTACAGGTTATTTATAATAGAAAAGTTTCTATTTTTGTAGCCCATCGTTTTTCTGTTTCTGTTCTCTGCCTTGCAGCAGGAAAAGGAAATCGCTACATTTATAG
>JAJQBG010000367.1 GCA_021203405.1 Bacteroides sp. | reverse complement strand
TTATATTAATTATACAAATCGCGCGCAAAGATACATTTTTTTACTCATTTACAAACTATAACAAATAGAAAAACATTCTATCTCAACGAATATTTTTCATCAGGTAACTATAAAAAAGATATCAATGATTTTCAAAACCCGGAAATAAGATAGATATAACCTACAGCCGCTGGTATAGCCAGCAAAGAACTATCAAAACGATCCAGTATACCACCGTGTCCCGGTAGCATATTTCCTGAATCCTTCACCTCCAGTTGTCTTTTAAACAAAGATTCAACCAGATCTCCCCATATTCCAAATAGAGTAACAACCATTGCAAAACCAGCCCATTGGACCACAGTCATAAAAGAAAACCAGTAACTCATAGCTAACGATGCAAGCAGTGCTACCACTACCCCGCCTATAGCACCCTCCCAGGATTTTTTAGGAGATATACGAGGAAACAGACAATGTTTACCAAAGAGCACACCTACACAATAAGCACCCGTATCATTAAGCCAAAGAAAGATAAAAAGTGAAAGAGGAAGTACCCAATTATATTCTATCTTCTCTGCTACAGGATCATATTGGAAAGCAAGAACATTGAGTAGTGCCAGAAAAAGAGCGATATATACTTGCCCGAAAAACACATAGCCCCAGTTCGCAACCGGTTGTGCATGGTTCAGATAAAGTTCACTGACAAGTAAATATATAAGAATAAAAAGATAAGGAATAAAAACAGAAGCTCCACATAAATCCATAGTGAAAGCCATAAAAGCCGGAAACAAATAAAAAGCTCCCGCCATACTTACCACTTTATTTACGCTTACTTCCGGAAGGGTATTAACCAGTTTTACATATTCATACATTGCCAGAACAGCAATACAGGTAAAAAGAATTCCAAAAGTCAGAGGACTGTAAATAATAGCACCAACCAGTACCAAAACAAACAGTACCCCTGTCATAGCACGTAAAATAAAGTTTTTCAAAATAGTAGATATTAGGATTTAAACCTCTGAATCTTTTTTCTTTTCTTCCTGCTCGTCCTTAATATCATTTAAAAGAAGGTAGAGTTTCAGGTTCAATCTCATTCGTCTTCTTTTCATAAGCCATGATCTCTTCCGAACGGGATGCCCAGGGACGTTTACCGAAAATACGTTCTACATCTTCAGCAAATATAACTTCTTTTTCGATCAGAAGCTCTGCCAGCTCATTATGTTCTTTCGTATGTTCCGATAATATCTTCCGGGCCCGGTCATACTGCTCGTTAACCATACTAAGAACCTCCTGATCTATCAGTTCAGCCGTTTTATCACTATATGGCTTATTGAAAGAGTATTCATCGTTATTATAATAACATAAATTAGGAAGCTTATCACTCATTCCCAGATAAGCGATCATACCATATGCCTGCTTGGTAACCCGCTCCAGATCATTCATGGCACCGGTAGAGATTTTCCCAAGGAAAAGATCTTCTGCTGCACGCCCTCCCAGAGTAGCACACATTTCATCCAGCATTTGTTCTTTCGTAGTTATCTGACGCTCTTCCGGTAAATACCAGGCTGCTCCCAAAGCCCGCCCGCGAGGGACAATAGTTACTTTAATAAGTGGATTAGCATGTTCCAGAAGCCAGGAAAGGGAAGCATGTCCAGCCTCATGCAAAGCAATAGTTGTCCTTTCAGCCAATGTAGTAACTTTGCTCTTTTTCTCAAGCCCTCCGATAATACGATCTACCGCATCCAGAAAATCCTGTCTACCTACAAATTTCTTTCCATGACGGGCAGCGATCAAAGCCGCTTCATTGCATACATTAGCAATATCAGCACCGGAGAAACCGGGTGTCTGACGAGCTAATAAATCCACATCTACACTGTCATCTATTTTAATAGGGCGCAAGTGTACACCAAACACCTCTTTACGTTCATTCAGATCAGGAAGATCCACATGGATCTGTCTGTCAAAACGTCCGGCACGCAAAAGGGCCTTATCCAGAATATCCACACGGTTAGTAGCAGCCAGAATAATTACCCCACTATTAGAACCAAAACCATCCATTTCAGTAAGTAACTGATTGAGGGTATTTTCCCGTTCGTCATTTCCTCCCATACTCGGATTTTTACCTCTTGCACGTCCTACCGCATCAATTTCATCAATAAATACAATACACGGAGCTTTTTCCTTCGCCTGTTTGAACAGATCACGAACCCGGGACGCGCCTACTCCGACAAACATCTCCACAAAATCAGATCCGGATAAAGAGAAAAAAGGAACATTCGCTTCTCCGGCTACAGCTTTAGCCAAAAGAGTTTTCCCAGTTCCCGGAGGTCCTACCAAAAGAGCTCCTTTGGGAATTTTACCTCCCAGATCAGTATATTTCTGAGGTTCCCGCAGAAACTCAACAATTTCTTCAACCTCCTGTTTAGCCTCTGCCAGCCCGGCCACATCTTTAAAAGTTATTTTTACTGCATTATCCTTTTCAAAAAGCTGAGCTTTTGATTTTCCCACACTAAATACACCGGAAGTTCCACCGCCACCACCACTCATTCTGCGCATCAGGAAAATCCAGATAGCCACAAGAGCGACCAAAGGTAATACCTGCCACAATACCAAGGTAAAATAATCCTTCTTGGTTTCATAGGAAGCAACCCCGGTAAAGTTTCCTTCTTCCTCCTGCCCTTTTAAAAAATCAGACAGGGCATCTCTCGAAGGTGCTTCCGTATATATGATCGGATTCTTCCCTACCCGGTTTGAGTCGTTCTTAAAAACATCCTTAATATGCTCCGGTTTTACATTAAATTCAACCGAATTATTGTCATATCCTACAACATCACTGACATATCCACTCCTCACATATTTTTCAAATTCACTGTAAGGAATGGTTTTAGAGATACTACCCTCACTATCTGTAAAGTAAAGCACAGCCAGCATCAAGGCAATGACTATAAAAAGCCAGTTCAAATTGAACCTGGGTACATTTACTTTATTTGGTTTTTTCTGATTGTTATCCATATGCGTTTATTCTATATCGGGCACAGATGTCAATCTGGCATCGGCCCAGAGATTTTCCAGATTATAATATTGTCTGGTTTCAGGGAGAAATACATGAACCAAAACATCCGAGTAATCCATCGCAACCCATTGAGAATTTCTAAGCCCATCCACGGCAAAAGGCTTTACACCACTATTTTTGCGGGTAAATTCTTTAATGGAATCAACAATGGCACCTACTTGTGTAGGAGAGTTACCCTGACATATCACAAAATATTTGCTTATAGTTTCGCTAATTCCCGTAAGGTCAGCAACGACAATATTTGATCCTTTCTTTTCTTGTATCCCTTCTGTTATATTTTTTATTAATTCTGTTGTTTCGTTCATTCTATATGCTGAAATTTAATAATCATGTTCTGAAAATGCAATTTAAACAAACTCCGTTTGTTTATTGTTTGAAACTTTTCCCCAAATTACCTGCAAAGATACACTGATTTATCGGAGAATAGGAACATTACCAAAAAATCTCCACTTATTTTTTGTTTTTTTTAGGGAAAGAGAAAAGTATAAAATCAGAAATCTTCAGAAAATCTAAAAAACTCCGGTTACTTTTAGGGAATTACAAATTTTATCTATCTTTGCACCATCAAATTTGGGCTATGGTGTAATGGTAACACTTCAGATTCTGGTCCTGACATTCCAGGTTCGAATCCTGGTAGCCCAACTGAGAAAGAGAATATAATTTCCATTATATTCTCTTTTTTTATTTCCGGCTCACTTTAGTAG